>CAYVEQ010000027.1:0-26632 GCA_964450835.1 uncultured Synergistaceae bacterium | reverse complement strand
GCGTCATTGGCTCTTTCGCCATCAACAACAGTATGTTCGACGTCATGCTTATGTTCATCTTCGGCATAGCGGGGTACTTCATGGATAAAGTGAAGATTCCGGTTGCTCCGATGGTCGTCGGCCTGATACTCGGCAGAATGCTCGACGTGAGCCTTCACCAGTCGCTTCTTATAAGCGGCGGCTCGTGGCTGATTTTCCTCACAAATCCCATCTGTTGTATACTTCTTCTGCTGGCTCTCGTCTCCCTGGTACAGGCCTCGCCGTGGTACATCGAATGGAAGATGAAAAGAAAAGCCGCAAAATGATAGCGGGCGGCTTCGCGGCCCCGCGATTTTTGATATGAGGTGACAAAGAATGTCTGCGATTGACGATCTTCTCCGTGATATTCCGATTCCGAAAATGATAAGGGCGCGTCAGTTCTTTCCGCGCCCTGTGCTGGAGGACGCTCCCGGTGCGCTTTCCGCCAGCTTGCGGGAAAGCGGCCTGCTTGATAAAATCCGCCCCGGCCAAAGCATCGCGATTACCGCGGGCAGCCGCGGCATAGCAAACATCGCTGCGATGCTGAAAACCGTGGTAAACGAGGTGCGCCGCGCGGGCGGAGAACCATTTGTTTTCCCGGCAATGGGAAGCCACGGCGGCGCGACGGCCGAGGGTCAGAAGACGATGCTCGCGGCGCTCGGCGTGACGGAGGAGTTTCTCGGCGCGCCGGTGCGCGCGACCATGGAAACGGAACAGCTCGGTTTCTCCTCTAACGGCCGGCCCGTATACATAGACAAATACGCGAACAAGGCCGACGGCATCATCATAATAAACAGAATAAAACCGCACACCTCTTTCCGCGGGGAGTACGAGAGCGGTCTTATGAAGATGATAACCATCGGCATGGGCAAACAGCGCGGGGCCGATTACGCGCATATGCTCGGCTTCGGGTATATGGCCGAGAGTGTCCCGGCAATCGCGCGCGAGGTTATCGCCAAGAAAAATATAATCTGCGCCGTAGGCATAATAGAAAACGCCTACCACGAGACCGCGAGGGTTGACGTCCTGCCCGCCGCGGCGATAGAGACGGAAGAACCCCTGCTTCTTAAGAAGGCGTGGGAGCTTTATCCCAGAATCTACTTCGACAGGCTGGACGTGCTGATTCTCGACGAAATAGGCAAGAATATCTCGGGCACCGGCTTTGACACGAATATCCTCGGCAGATACCACACCGCCTACGCCTCCGGCGGCCCCGTCATAACAAAAATTTCTGTCCTCGACGTGACGGACGCCTCTCACGGCAACGCCAACGGCGCTGGGATGCTGGATTTCACGACAGAGAGGCTCTTTAAGAAAATGAGCTTCGAGCAGACCTACCCCAACGCCCTCACCTCGACGGTACCAGCCAGCGTGAAAATACCGATGGTGCTCAAGAACGACAGACAGGCGATTCAGGCCGCGATAAAAACCTGCAACATACTGGACCGCACGAAGGTCGACCTGGTCCGTATCAAAAACACGACGGAGCTGGACGAGATTGCCGTTTCGGAACACCTTGCCCCCTACGTGAACGGGCACCCGAACCTCACGCTCGAAGGCGATCCCTATGAGCTCGCGTTCGATGGGAACGGCAATCTCTTTTAAGAGGCGCGGCGATGGATAGAAGATTCGACAGAGCAGCGGATAAGACGGAAGCTTATTACGTCGGGCTTATGAACTCCTGCGGGTACAGGGACAAAGACCTCAAAAAACCGATAATCGGAATCGTAAACTCCTTCACGGACGTCAATCCCGGTCACAAGGTCTTTTATGAGCTGGCAAAATATGTAAAAGAGGGCGTCTGGTGCGCGGGCGGCTCTCCGGCGGAATTCTGCGTGCCTGCGCCCTGCGACGGCATGGCGCAGGGCGAGGGAATGCATTCGATACTCCCGATAAGGGATCTTATCGCGGCGTCGGCCGAAGCCATGGCGAACGCGCACCGCTTTGACGGGATGGTCTTTCTCTGCTCCTGCGATAAAATCGTTCCCGGCATGCTGATGGCGGCGGCGGCGCTTGACAAGCCCTGTCTCTTCCTCACCGCGGGCTCGATGATGCCCTACGACGACGGGGAAAAAGTTTACGTCACCCCCGACCTGAAGGAGGCGATAGGCCGGCGCAACGCCGACCTCATCGACGAGGAGACTTTTTTAAGATTCAAGCGGAACATCTGCTATTCCTGCGGCACCTGCTCCATGTACGGAACTGCGAACACGATGGGCGTTTTTGCCGAAGTTATAGGGCTTGCCCCCTTCGGTTCGACGACGATGCCCTTCTGCTGCGCAGCGAAATACAGACAGGCGCGCGACGCGGGCGAGCGCGTCGTGGAGCTTGTCAAGGAAAACGTCAGATTTTCCGACATTGTCACCGAAAGGTCGATAATCAACGGGTTAAAGCACGTTTCCGCCACAGGAGGGTCAAGCAACGCGCAGATACACATCTGCGCGCTCGCAGGCATCATGGGGCACGGCATAACGCTTGCCGACTTTGACCGTCTTCAGCATGACGTTCCGGTAGTCGCGAAATTCAAGCCCTCATCACAGTACAACATCAGCGACTATCACAAAAGCGGCGGCGCGCTCGCGACGCTCGGCGCGATACGCGAACATCTTTTCCTCGACGAGGAACTCGCGTCGGGCGGAACTTTGAGAGAGGCGCTTGACCGCTTTTCGGGAAAACCCGACGGGAAAGTGATACACAGCGCCGACGCGCCTCTTTATCCCGACGGCTGTTTTGCCGTCCTTTACGGCAATATCGCTCCGAAGGGCGCTGTCGTCAAAAAAAGCGGCGTAGACCCCTCGATGTTTTATCACAGAGGCCCGGCCGTGGTATGCGACTCGGAGGAGGAGGTGCGCGGCCACCTGCTCAACAAAGAGGTCAAACCGGGAAGCGTGCTCGTTGTCCGCTACGAGGGGCCAAAGGGCGGTCCCGGCATGCGCGAGATGTCGATACCCGCCGCCATGCTCGTAGGCATGGGGCTGCACACCTCTGTCGCGATGATAACGGACGGCCGTTTTTCCGGCGCGACGCGCGGCCCCTGCGTCGGCCATATAACGCCCGAGGCGTGGGAGGGAGGTCCGCTCGCCGCCATACGCGACGGGGACATCATCACTATAGACCTTGACAAAAAGACTTTGAATGTCGAGCTGACTGACGAAGAAATTGCCGAGCGGCTGAAAAGCGCGCAAAAGCCGCAACATCCGGCCGAAGGCTTCCTGGGCGTCTACCGGGAAACGGTGCTCGGAGCGGACAAAGGCTGCCTCTGGCTCTATAAAGACAAAACCGGAAGATAGGAAGAGTTCGGCGCGTGAAAAAACGCCCCGGCCGTCGAAGCGGCCGGGGTTTTTTCATAACGGCGATGCGTGCCGGGCTTTCGCGGCGCTAAGCACGACGCGTTTTTTTGATATTTCTCGTGACTATTACTTCGGTATCCGTTCCCGCGGGGTTTGTCAAAACCACGTCGCCTATCGAAAGAGGCGCGCGAAGTCTGATTTTTCTGATCTCGGCCATCACGTCAAACACTTTTGCGAGAGGCACGGCCTTCGTCAGTCGCACGCTCGCCTCGAGAAAATCTCCCCCTTCCACCAAAACGCTGGTGGAGAATGTGCGCATGGGGTTTTCTATCTCCTGCCGGGCCCATGTCTCGCCTCGCGGGCATTTCATGCCGCGGGCGGAGATGAGTTTCGGCGGGTTCCCCTCCTCGTAACAAGTTTCAATCGCGCATCCGTTGGGGCATACGACGCAGATAAATTCTTTTTCCGTCATATCACACGCACCTCCAGCGAGCCGACGCCGCTCAGGTCAATATTTCCCATCTCCACCCACACCATCTCGGCCGGGTGAAGCCGTGCTTCTTTTCTGCTTTTGAGTACGCGCGCGCCGTCTTTTATTTCTATTGTTCCGTCGCGCGACGGCGCAGTTACGCGAAAAGCGAGAGTGACATCTTCGCCGTGCCTGATCTTTTGCGGCACTACGTAACGCACGCCTTCTCCCGGTGTGACCGGCACGTCGCGGGCGCTTTCGGCGAGTTCCCCCGCGACGTAACGCGCCGCGTTTCTGCCGGCCCGGGCCGCTTCCATAGAAACAAAATCGACAAGGTCGTGGACGTGCAGCACGTTGCCGCAGGCAAATACCCCCGGGATGCTCGTCATGCAGCTGTCGTCGACAACAGCGCCCTGGGTCACGCTGTCGATGTTTATCTTTGCCTCGCGCGTGAGCTCGTTTTCGGGAATGAGACCTACAGAAAGCAAAAGCGTGTCGCATGGCACGAAACGCTCCGTGCCCGCCACCGGGCGGCGCTTTTCGTCGACACGCGCGACGGTCACGCCCTCGACGCGCCCCTTCGGCCCGTAAATATCCGTGACCGTGGTTGAGAGATAAAGCGGAATGCCGTAGTCATCAAGGCACTGGCGGATATTGCGCGGCAGGCCGCTTGAATAGGGCAGAAGCTCGAAAACGGCCTCGACCTTGGCTCCCTCGAGGGTCATTCTGCGGGCCATGATGAGGCCGATGTCGCCGGAGCCGAGTATCACGACACGCCTGCCCGGCATGATGTTTTCCAGATTGACGAGGTTCTGCACGGTCCCCGCCGTGTAGACGCCGGCGGGCCTGTGGCCGGGGATCGAAAGCGCCCCGCGCGTGCGCTCGCGGCAGCCCATCGCGAGGACGACAGCCTTCGCCTCTATCTCTTTTATCTCGCCCTCGCGGCTGACGCGCAGGACTTTGCCGGGCGAGAGATCAAGGACGATAGTCTTTTCCATTACCGGAATGTCAAGCGCGAGCGCCTTTCTGATGAAACGGTCGGCGTATTCCGGCCCCGAGAGCGCCTCTTTGAAGGCGTGCAGGCCGAAGCCGTCGTGTATGCACTGGTTGAGTATCCCGCCCAAAACACGGTCTCTTTCTATCAGGACGATGTCGCGGCACCCCGCCTCTTTCGCCGCGACCGCTGCGGCGAGGCCTGCCGGACCGCCGCCTATTACCGCAAGGTCATGTCTTTCGCGCGTCATTGTCTCTCCGCTCCTTCCCTTACGCTGCCGGCGAAGAGATTCGACGACGCTTCTCTTAAAATATAATCCTCCGGCGCAAACCCATATTCGTCGCGCAGCATACGGACTATTCTCGGCGTGCAGAAGCCGCCCTGACAGCGCCCCATTCCGTTCCTCGCGCGGTATTTTATGCCGACCATGCTGCGGGCGCCGAGCGGGTTCTCGACCGCGTCGCGGATTTCTTTTTTCGTTATCTTTTCGCAGCGGCAGATTATCTCGCCGTATTCGGGGTTTTCTTTGACGAGCCGTTCCTGCTCGTCTTTCGGCAGGTCGCAGAAATGGCCCGCGAAGCCGGGGCGTTCCGCGACGAAATCTTTTTTCTCGATCAGGTCGAAATGATCAGCTATTATGTCGCGCACACGCTCGGCTATCGCGGGGGCGCTTGTCAGGCCGGGGCTTTCAATGCCGACGAGATTTACAAAGCCGCGCGCACCTTCAGCTTCCTCGACGATAAAATCGCCGTTGCCTCCCACCTCCGGCGGCGTGCGCTTCGGGCGGTTTCCGGAAAAATTGCGGATAAAGTCGCTCATTTGGAGATCCGGCAGGAGCTTCCGCCCCTCTTTCCGAAGCTCCTCCAGCACGGGTGAGGTCACTCTGTAGTCCTCCGGGAACTCCTCCGGGATATAATCGGCGCTCGGACCGATTAAGATATTGCCGTCGACCGTCGGCGTGAGATGTATTCCAAGCCCCGCGTCCTTAGCGCCGGGGACGGGGTAGATAAGCGTTTTGACGGCGCCGTCGAGGCGCTTGTCGAGGACGTAGTACTCGCCGCGGCAGGGCCAGATTTTTAGACTCTCGCCGCGGTTGCCCGAAGTTACCCCCGCCATTGTGCTGACCGCGCCGCTTGAAAGGCCCGCGGCGTTTACGACGACCGCGGCGGAGAAAGAATTTCCGTTTTCCGCGCGGACAGTGAAGGAGCCGTCGGCTTCTTTCGTCACCGAGGAGACTTTATGCCGCAGGAAAAATTTCACGCCGTTTTCGTGAGCGTTCTCGGCGAGAGCTATCGTGAGACCGTAAGGCGAAATTATCGCGCTCGTCGGGCTCCACACGGCCGCTATTCCCTCGATGCCGGGCTGTATTTTGCGCATTGCTGCGCTTTCAAGCACCTCAAGTCCCGGCACGCCGTTTGCCCTGCCCTGATCCATAAGCCGCCTGACGCCGGGGAGCTCGCTCTCGTCAAGAGCCGTCGTCAGCTTGCCTATTCTTTTTATCTTCACCTTAAGTTCGGCGCAGAGCCTGTCCATCATGGCGTTGCCCCTAACCGCGAATCTCGCGCGCAGCGTGCCGGGCTTGTAGTTGATACCTGAATGAAGCACCCCGCTGTTGCGGCAGCTTGTCTCCATTCCGACGTCAGGCTCTTTCTCCAGCACCGCAGCCGTCAGCCGGAAGCGGGAGAGCTCGCGCGCTATCGCGCCGCCGACCACGCCGCCTCCGATTATGATGACGTTGAACGATTGTCTCACAGCGAAACCCTCCAAAAATAACCGTGCCTGTCTTCCGCGGCGCAAAATGCCGCCATTCAGGATTATATAACCGACAGTGAAGAAACGCGACAGTTCCGCAGCGAAAACAGGACGCTCTCGTTGGCGAATTTTTTTTGCCGTTAGGCAAGGCCCGGCGGGTTGCGCCGCGTTACACCGCCTCAGTTATCGAAGCGAAGGCGGCGAATTACCGCGACACGGGTAAGGACGCAGCCGTCCGCCGAAAGGGAATGGACGGGCGGCGCTTTCATCTGAGCCGACCGGAGCGTGCGGCAAAACCTGCGAAAGAGCCGCGCGAAGATTGCTCGCGGCTTTTGGCAAAGACGCGCGGAACGCCAGCTCCAAAAAACGCGACGCGCCGGGAGGGAAGCCTCGACAGGCGCCTCACGCGGCGCCGGACGGCCGCGCGCAGGACGCCGCGCAGCGCGGTTTTTTCGCGCGGCTTGCGTTAAGGCCGCGCTCTTTGCTTTCCCGTCGGTTTTTCCAGAACGGCGCGCGGGCGGGCATGAGACTTTCGCCTTTCTTTGGCGGATTTCCTTCTTAATATCGCGGGCTCACCCGTACGGCGGCGCTTCGCGCCTCTTGACAGCGGGGGCAGCGGAGAGTATGATTCGCTTTAGTTGTAAAAAGCGTTAAATATTTCCAATGACAAAGCAGGTATCCGGCATGAGTCTGTTTCGGTTTGAAAGCTGCTTCAATTGTTCCTGTTCATAGGGGGTTCCGATGCTCCGGGGCCTTTGCGGCTTTCTCCGAACCGTCACGCATGCCGGGCGGTTTTAAGCGGTCAGCGCTTCAAAGAGCCGCCCTTCGGGGCGCCGGTTCTTTCCGCTCCGCTAAATTGCGGGAACCTGCATAAATTATCAGAAAGGGGAATGAGCATGTTAGGTATGGATTGGCTGGTGCTCTGCTCGGGCGCTTCGCTCATAGTGAGCACGGTGTGGTCGATTGTGATGATAGTGCGGAGGGCGGTGAAGTAGCATGTCTTTTCTGATTCTCTGGGCCGCTTACGCTTTGCTGCTGGTCTTTATCGCGAGATATTCAAGCAGCCACGACGCCCTGCTTCCGGGACGCGTCGGCGTGGTCGTGCAGGCTCTCGCTTATGTCGCGACCTATATCTCGGCTGTCGCTCTTGTGGGCTTCGGAGGACTCTGCTATATGTTCGGCCTTCAGATGCTGCTCGTCGCGGCGGGCAACGTCTGGCTCGCGACTTGGCTCGTTTACAAGTATATCGCCTGGCCGACGCGCCTCTGGCAGAGGAAGCTGCGCGCGCGCACTCCCGCCGAAATGCTCGCCAAAGCCTATGACGCCCCTGCTCTTCAGACTTTTCTCGGCGTTATCTCGGCCGTGCTGCTCGTCGTTTACGGCTCAGCCGTCTTTAAGGGCGCGGCTTTTATGGCGGCGGGCGTGCTGCCTCTCTCCGTTGAGCAGTCGCTTTTCCTCCTGGTCGGCATCGTCGGCCTTTCCGTTGTTTTCGGCGGGCTGCGCGGCGTGCTCTACACAGAGGCATTTCAGGGGCTGGTCATGATAATCGGCGTCGGCGCGCTGCTTATCGCGGTGCTGCGCGAGGTGGGCGGCCCCGTCGACGGGCTTGTGAAACTCGCCGCACTGCCGCCGACCGAGGGCGCGAACAGAGGCTTTATGGCGCTTTCCGAGGGCGCGGGCGGGCTGAACGTCATCTTCCTCGCAGTCGTTACCTCTATCGGGATTTGGGCGCAGCCGCAGCTTATTCAGCGCCATTTCGCCCTGCGCAGTGAGGATGACGCGAGACGCGCCTCTCCGCTCGCGATGCTGGCCCTCTCAGTTGTTGTGGGCGGCGCCTATTTCGCGAGCGCCGTGTCGCGCGTTCTGCTCGGCGACGGCATCACGAACCCCGATATAGTTCTTCCGACGCTTGTTCAGCGCCTGCTTCCGACGCTCGGCCAGCAGCTCTTCTCGCTCGCGATAGTTTCCGCGGCCCTTTCGACCGCTTCCGCGCTGCTTCACATTGCAAGCGGCAGTCTGGGGCGCGATGTCATGAAGCGCGAGCTGAAGGGCTGGACGTGGCGCTGCGTCGTCCTGCTCTGCACGGTGGCGAGCGGCTACTTCACACTGAAAAGCGGCGCGATCATCGCGATGATTCACACGACGGCATGGACTCTCATCGCCTGCGCAGTCATGGTGCCTTATCTTGCGCTGCTTGCCTTCGGCCCGAGGATGAACGCCAAGGGCGTCATGGTATGTTCGGCCGGCGGCTTCGCAGCGGCCATTGTTTGGTATCTCTTCGCCTTCAAGCAGACCTCCGTCGCAGTCAGCGGAATGTGCGCGCCCGGGCTTATCGGCGCGATACATCCGATAGTTCCGGGAATTGCGGCCTCCGCCGTTCTCTTCGCCGTCTGCATGCAAAAAGGCCCGATAAAGAAAGCCAAGGCATAAAAAGCATCTCGCCCGCAGCAAGTTTACAAAAGGAAGAGTTTAGGGCTGAACTCTAAGAAGATCCGCCGCAGGCAAATTTACAAAAGAAACGACAACTCCGGCTCCGGCGCGAACGCGCGCCGGAGTATTTTTTGCCGGCAGCCCGCGCGGTTAAGCGTGGTCCACAGAGCGGGATAGAAATCTCCAGCGCCAAAAACCGCGCGGAACAGACGCATTGGTATTTCAATATGGCAGGCGCGGCCCGCGGAAATCTCTGCGCGGCCGCGAGGGTCGGTTTCATTTTTCTTCAGCGTTATTTGCCTGAAGCGCGGACATTTCAGTTCCGTTCGCGCGCGGCGCGGATCCGCTCACTTTGCGAGCTTTTATTCCGCGCCGTTCTCTTCCTTTGCCGAGAGAGTTTTATTATAATCAGCAATAATCAAAGAGTTTTAACTCTTTTCAGATGCTTTTTGTGATTTTCGTAACGCCTTTTTTGGTGAACCACGCTTCGACTCGGTCGGCTATGTCGCCCTGAAGGACGATTCTTCCCTCTTCGACAGTCGAGCCGCAGCCGAGGGTTTTGCGCATTTCACGGGCGAGTTCCTTTTTGTCGCCGCCGTAGTCCGGCGGCAGAGCGACTATTGTCACGGTTTTGCCGCCGCGCCCCGCCCTTTGGCACGAAAGCGAGACCTTTGTGATTTTCGCGCTGTTTTGCGCTTTTTCCGCGAGGCTTTGGCAGCCGCGGGGCGCTTTGGCGCTCCGTTCTTCGGTCTCTTTTTTAACACCGCCGTCTGTGTTTCTCTCTGCGCCGATCAGTGAGGCAACGGAAACGCGCAGAGCGGAAGCGCCCGAGAGGGTGAAGCCTTCGCCGCCGGTAAGTTTTTTGTTTTTTCTGTCTTTATTTTTCATTTTTTCACTCTTCTTTCAAAATTATATTTATTTTTTATAAAAAGCCATTCACATCTATCGCGTAAATATTATAATAAAAGCGGCGGAGGCCGCGATCTAAGCTGTCAGCTAATGACGCCGCCCGAAGGCAGCCGGGGGTTTCCAGCGAGAATCCGCGCGCCGCGCTGTCTGTTTGCGCCCAAGCCGGAATGTACACGCCGCGTACCCGCGCGGCCCGTTCGATAACAAAGGAGAGATTTCTATGGAGTTCGCCGCGATTTTCGATAAAAATTTTTTTTCTTTCGCGGAGATGCTGGGCGGCGCGCCGGGCGGGGCGCTGCTTCCGCTTTCGGGCCGGTCTTTCGCCGCGTCAAGCGGGCAGAGGAGCGCGGGGGAGAATTACGCGCTTCTCGCAGAGGGCGCTGAGGGTCGCGACGTTGAGAACGCGCTTGGCTTTTTCGCCGCGCGCGGCGCCGGTTTCGTGGTTCCGTGGCTGCGGCAGACGCCGCAGAGTGTCGCTCGCGCTCTTTTGGAAAGAAAGCTGGAGCGCCGCAGAATTTACACTTCCATGTATCTTGCGCCGGGGAACACGGCAGGCGCAGCGGGCGACGGCCTCGCCGCGATAGACGCGGAAAAGGCGGCGCGCTGGGGAGAAACGGTGTGGCGTGCCTTCGGCGGCGAGGAGGGAGAGGAGGAGCGCGCCTATCTGCCATTCTGCGGGTATCTCGCTGCGCATCCGAAAAACCGAGCTTTTGCACTGGATGAAGCGGGGCGGTTCGTCACCACGGCCCTTGTCCATGAGACGCCGGAGGCCTGCGGGCTTTACTATTTCGCGACGATGCCGGACCGCCGCAGGCAGGGACTCGCGGCGGCGCTTCTTGACCGAGTGAGGGCCTTGCTGCCCGCGCGAAAGCCGCTCGTGCTGCTCGCGACCGAGGCGGGGCTGCCTTTTTATATCAATTACGGCTTCAAAATAATCGATAAAGTTCCTATCTATTCGGCGACTGACGATATTTAAGAGCGCATTAAATTCAGCGAAAGGCGGATAAGGAGAGAACGCCGCGGAAAGCCCCGCGGCGTTTTTCGTGCGTGTGCAAGAGCGAGGAAGTTTTTAAAATTTAAGGCAAAACCAGCGCGCGAAGGCTCGGGAGCTTCAACCGTGGTCTTTGGCGGCCGCGGCGCAAAGCTCGCGCAGCTTCGTGAACGTCCGCGGCGGGCGCAAAGGTTTAAGAAATTCGCAGCGGCGGGGAAATTTGATTTGTACTACCGTGCGGCGGTAAGCTACAATATTACAAGTATGTGCGCGAAGGGGGAGATGCCATGATCGACATGGAAGGCCTTTGGCGCGGGGCGAAGGAGGAAACTCCGGTCTGCGCGGCGACCGGGACGACAAAAAAAATGATTCTCCGCGCGATAACGGAGGGAGCGCGCAGCTACGAGGAACTCGCGGCAGCAGTGCCGCTCTGCGGCGGCGCCTGCGCGGCGCGAAGCGTGTCGGCGCGCGGCTGCCGCGAGAACGCTGAGACGCTTCTTAAGATTTACGCGCCGGTATACGGCATGATGACAGAGGGCGGCGGATGCGCGAGGCACAAAGAACGCCCCGCCCGCGGGAAGGAAGCTGACGGCTCCGGCAGGAGCCGCTGAAAATAAAAAACAACAAACGGAGGAGTAGCAAAATGACAGGTTGGGTTAAAGAGTTCAAAGAGTTCGCCGTTCGCGGCAACGTGGTGGACATGGCGGTAGGCGTAGTAATAGGCGCCGCGTTCGGCAAAATAGTGACGTCTCTCGTAAGCGACATACTCATGCCGCTGATTGGCGTTTTCGTCGGAGGCATGGATTTCTCGGACTTCTTTATAAATCTTTCGCAGACGCCCGTCGCGTCGCTTGCCGAGGCGAAAGAGCAGGGAATCCCGGTAATAGCATACGGCGCCTTTATTAACTCCGTCATCGACTTCCTTATTCTGGCGTGGGCGATATTCGTCGCGGTGAAGTGCATAAACAGACTGCGCCGCCCCGTGCCGGAGCCTGCGCCCGAACCGGCGCCGGAGCCGCGCCTCTGTCCCTACTGCTACGGCGAGATCAACGAAAAGGCCACCCGCTGCCCGCACTGCACGTCGGAGCTGTAAAAATATCCGCTTTTGTCTTACGCTCGGAAGAGCCGCCCCTCGGCGGGCGGCTTTTTTTAATTCACGAGCGTTCGCTTTCCGTGCGCGCCCCGCACCCGCAGGGCCGGGAAAAAGCGCGCTTCCGACGCTGCGCGCCGCGCAAAAGTTGTAAAAAGTTATATAATAAAATGAACTTTTCAAAACCGCCGGCACCGTGATGGCCGGAGGGGTCAGGAGGAATTTCTTTTGGACTACGGCGAGTATTACAAACGATTCGACCCTTATCCCTATTATGAGGAGCGCGGCTGGCTCATCGGCGACGGCCGCATCGGAGGGAAGGCGAAAGGGCTTTCCTTCGCCTACTTCGTCCTCTCGAAAAACGGCCTCGTTGACGACGTCTGCCTGCCGGAATACTCTTTCGTGGTAACGACATCGGTATTCAACGAATTCATGAAGATCAACAATTTCTGGGAAAGGCTCGAAAACCTGCGCGCCCACACCGACGGACCGATAATCTACCGTGCCTGCGCCGAGGCGCGTCTTCCTCATTCGCTCGACGAGCCTCTTGAAAAAATCCTCGACCTGATACAGACTCCGCTCTGCGTGCGCTCCTCCTCCACTCTTGAGGACGACGTGAAACTTTCCTTCGCCGGAAAATACGCCACCTGCTTCTCATCCAACTCGGGCACACGCGAGGAACGGCGCGCGCAGCTCGAAAGAGCGATAAAAGAGGTTTACGCCTCGACATACAACCCCGCCGCGCGCGAGTACAAGCGCAAGCACGGCATCAAATGGGGCGGCGAGCGCATGGCGGCGCTGATTCAGCCGCTCGCCGGACGCCGCTACGGGAATATGTTCTATCCGGAGCTCGCCGGCGCCGCCTTCTCGGAGGTTTTCCGCCGCCCGTCGCCGCGCATCAAAAAAGAGGACGGCGTGGCGCGCATCTGCTTCGGCCTCGGCACCCGCACAGTGGACAGAGCCTACGCGAGGACTTTCTACCTGACGAACCCGAACCTGCGCCCGGAGGGCACCAAGCCGCATGAGATTGTGACGCACTCGCAGGAGCACTACGACTACGTGGACCTTGAAAAGCAATCCTTCGCTTCCCAGCACGTGGCTTACACCATTAAAGACATTCTGAAAAAACACCGCATGGCGCAGGCCTATCTCCAGTGGTTCGACGACAACTCCTTCCACTGGATTCACACGGACACGAGCAACATGAACGCTCCGCGCCCCGTCTTTACCTTCTCGGAGCTGCCGGTCCGCTGTCCCAAGCTCTTCGCGCGCATCAGGAAACTTCTGCCGCTCTTTGAAAGAGAGCTGCAGCTTCCGGTGGACATGGAATTTGCCTATGAGGCGTCGGACGACCGCTTTACCCTCGTCCAGATGCGCCCGCTCTCCGTCTACGACGACAAAGGCAAAGTCCATATACCTGACGTCCCGCTTGAGAAGACGATACTGCGCGGCGACCGCATGGTCGCGAACGGACGCCTTGAGGGCACAAAACACATAATCTACGTCGACCCCGAAATCTACGGCAAGAAAGCCGACTTCGCCGACGTGGCGCGCGCCGTCGGCGAGGAGAACGACAAGCTCGACGGGGAGAACTACATACTGGTGGGTCCCGGCCGCTGGGGAAGCTCAAACCCGATGCTCGGCGTTCCGGTGCGCTACGACGAGCTGTCGAACTCGGGCTGCCTCGTCGAGCTGGGCATACCGCAGAAAGGCATGGCGCCCGAGCTCTCCTACGGAACGCACTTCTTCCTCGACCTTGACTGCGACAACATACTCTATCTGCCTGTGTTCGACGGCGCGAAAAACAACGTATACAACAGAGAGTGGTTCGCGGCCCATAAATGGGAAAAAACGTCGCACCCGGCCGTGAGGCACTACGAGGGGCTCTTCGACGTGCTCCTTGACGGAGACACCGAAACCGGCATAGTCATAGACAAAACCGGCGGGGAGGGTGAGACGTCATGACCTGCGCCGAAAAAGCAAAGGAGCAGTACTTCGCGTGGCAGCCCCACGGCGACCCGGAGTTCGCGCCGCAGATATGCGGCAGGGGAACGATCGGGGGCAAAGGGCGTTCGCTGCTCTTCGCGCTCCGCAACCTGCGCGACAGCGACGACCCCGACATAAACCGCGTCAGCGTCCCGCGCTCGATATACTTCAGCATAGAAATATTCCATAAATTCCTAGAGCGCGTAACATCGCTCGACACACTGCTTGCCTGCGGCGACCCCGACGGTATCCAGAGGGTATTCATGCTCACGCCGCTGCCCGAGGAAGCCTCCTTAAAGATACGAGAGTTTCTCGCCGACATGAACGACCCAGTCGTCATACGCAGCTCAAGCCGCCTCGAAGACGACGTGAAACACTCCTTCGCCGGAAAATATCTGAGCACTTTCCTCGGCAACAACAGCGGCACGCTGGAAGAACGCGCGCGCGCTGTCGAAAACGAGGTGCGCCGCATATACTCGCGCACATTCTTTCCCGCCGCCGAAGATTACAGAAAGCGGCACGAACTCGGCGACGACGACATGGGGATAATAATAATCCGCATGGCGGGGCGCTGGCGCGGCCGCTACTACTACCCGACAATGGGAGGCGTCGGCTACTCGCAGAACTTCCGCCGCTGGACCACGCGCATAAGACAGGAGGACGGCTTGGTCCGCATGGTCTTCGGGTTGGGCACAATGAGTACAAAGCGGGGCTACGCTCGCACCGTTTCACTCACGAACCCGATCCTCCGCCCCGAAGGCTTCCTGCCGGAAAAAATATCCGGCATAGCGCAGGAGCATTTCCACGTGATAGACGGGGAGAATCCCAACAGACTCACAACGCTCGACATAAAAAGCGAATGGCAGCAGCTTTTGCGCTATCATCCCGATTTCTCCGCCTACGCGCAGATATTCAGCCGCGAGGGGGGCGAAGGCGCCTTCCACTCCATAATGAAAAACATGAAACAGCTTCCGCCCGGAAGCAAAATATGCTTTACCTTCGACAATTTTCCGCGCAAATACCCGATCTTCTACCGCCGCGTGAAAAAAATGCTCAAATTCCTCGAAGAAAAAATGGGCGTGCCGGCCGACATAGAATTTGCCTACGAGCCGACGGAAGACATCTTCTGCCTCATACAGTCGCGCCCCTTCTGGACAAACACCGCGGACATCGACGAAATGCCGGAAATAGACAGAAAAAGCATAATCCTTCAGGCCGACCGCATGGTCACGCACGGCGCGATACCCGAGATACACAAAATAGTCTACATAGACTACAACCTCTACTTTGAGCGCCGCGACTTCTACGGCACGGCGCGCCTCATCGGCGAAATGAACGAGGCCTCGGGCGGCGATCCATACATCCTCGTGGCGCCGGGGCGCATCGGCTCAAGCAGCCCGGAGCTCGGCGTGCCGGTCCAGTATGGCGAGCTCACCAACTGCCGCTGCATGGTCGAACTCGGCATACCGCGCCTCGGCTACATGCCGGAGCTTTCCTACGGCACGCACTTCTTCTCGGACCTTGAAGTCGACGGCGTCCTCTACATGCCGGTGTTCGCCGGAGAGGACCGAAACATATTCAACCTTGACTGGTTCGAGCGCTCGCGCTGGGAGCCGTGGGCTAACGACACGATCCGCGTCTACAAAGGAAACTTCGCCGCCTACATGAACGGCCGGGAAAACCGCGGCGTGATAGTGGAAAAGTAAGAGCAAAAAAACTAAGAGAGCGGCCTCTGTGCGGGAGCCGCTCTTTTTTTTTGTCCGCATTGCTCTCGCGCGGGCGGGCGTTTTTTTATTCTTTGCCTCCGGGGGTCTTAACGCACCGGCGAAAGCCGCAGCCGCAAACAAAAAAAACAAAAAGCCGAGAAAAAAGAGTAAAAACAGAGAAAAAAAGAACAAAAGCCGCAGCCGCGTGGATGTATTTCGCGCGAGAGCCGCACTAAGCAAAGACAGCCTGGAATATATAATTTATATTTTTAACGTTTGGGCGGTTTTGACAGGGTTTTAGAAAGTAAAAAAGAAATTTGTGTAGAATTTGCAATTTGAAAGAATTTTTTGTAGCATGTGTACGGACACGTTGATCAACGGTCGAAATTTATGAATCTCGAAAATGACGAGGGAGAACAGATGAAAAAATATTCTTTGGTTTTTGCGTTATCTCTTTTGCTGGGGCTCTGCACGGCGGCTCTTGCCGCCGAAACGTCGGAGCTGTCTGTCTTTGCGGCGGCCTCTATGACAGAGTCAATGACAAAGATCGCCGGGCTTTATAAAAAAGCCCGCCCCGAGGTTGAAATCCTCTACAATTTTGATTCGAGCGGAACGCTTAAAACTCAGATAGAGCAGGGCGCGGTTTGCGACATTTTTATCTCGGCCGCCCAGAAGCAGATGAACGAACTGGAAGACTCTTTCGTTATGCCCGGCACACGCTTTGACCTGCTTTCCAATAAAATCGTGCTTATCGTGCCGAAGGGCGCGAATAAAAGCGGAATAAGCGATTTTGCCGACGCGGCGACGGACAAGGTGCGCCTTATCGCGCTGGGCAATTCCGACGTTCCTGCGGGACAGTACGCGGAAGAGATTTTCAGGAATCTTAAAATATGGGACAGACTTAACGAAGAAAACAAAATTTCGTTCGCGAGCAATGTGAAAGAAGTTCTTGCCCAGACAGCCGCGGCATCCGTTGACTGCGGCGTGGTTTACGCTACGGATGCGGCGACATCGGACGAAGTCGAGATCGCTGCAAAAGCGGCGGATGATTTGTACCGGCCTGCTGTCTACCCTGTCGCGATTATGAAAAATACAAACCGCGAAGCGGCTGCGAAAGAGTTTATCGAATTTCTCAAAAGCGCGGAGGCGGCGGCGGTGTTCAAAGAGAACGGATTTTTCACAGCCGAATAGAAGACGGGACTGAGTTTTATTTCTTGCCCGCGATGCCGCAGCTTGCTTTGACCGGGAGGGGACAAACCGATGGACTGGTTTCCTTTGCATAATTCTCTGCGCATCGCGGGAATTTCCACGTTAATAACTTTTTTTGCCGGAATCTGTGTCGCGCACTATACTTCAAAACTTCCGAAATCAGTCAAAGGGATATTAGACTGTCTGCTCACTTTGCCGCTGGTGCTTCCCCCGACCGTCGTAGGGTTTTTCCTGCTTGTGACAATCAGTCCGCAGGGCCCGATCGGCTCGCTTCTGCTCGGTTTTTTCAACCTGCGCCTGACGATGGCGTGGTACTCGGCTGTCTTCGCGTCCGTGATTGTCAGTTTCCCTCTCATGTACAGAACCGTGCGCGGCGCTTTTGACGGCCTTGACCGTAATCTTGTGTATAGCGCTCAGACTCTCGGGCTTTCCGACACTTATATCTTCTGGCGCATAATTATGCCGAACTGCAAAAGCGGCATACTGGCCGCGACGGTGCTTTCGTTTGCGCGCGCCCTCGGCGAGTACGGCGCAACGACAATGGTGGCGGGGTACATACCGCGCCGCACAGCGACAATTTCAACGACGGTCTATCAGCTGTGGCGTGAGGGGAACGAGGCGCTTGCCTATAAATGGGTGTTTGTAAACTTTGTAATATCGTTTGTCATGCTCGTCGCGGTCAATATGCTCGAAAGCAAACGCCAAAACCCTAAGGGACAGGCGGCCTGCTCTCCGAATGAAAATTTTGACAAAGGCGACTGGAAATGACAGTATCGGCTGATTTTCGCAAAGATTTCGGAAGTTTTTCGCTCCGCGTCAATTTTGAGGCGGGAAACGAGGTTCTTGCGATAACCGGAGGTTCGGGGTGCGGCAAGAGCATGACGCTCAAATGCATTGCCGGGATAGTCAAGCCGGACCGCGGACGTATCGTCGTCGACGGCGTGACGTTTTTTGATTCGGAACGGGGCGTTAACCTGACGCCTCAGAAACGGAGATGCGGATTTTTATTTCAGAATTACGCGCTGTTCCCGAATATGACGGCAAAGCAAAACGTCACGGCGGCATGGCGGCGTGAGAAAGGTGTGCGCGGCGGCCGCGAAGAATGCTGGCGCGAGCTTGCCGGGAAGTTTTTTATAACCGAGCTGGCGAACCACTATCCCGATCAGCTCTCAGGCGGGCAGCAGCAGAGGGTCGCGCTCGCCCGTATGCTGGCGAGCGGCCCAGCAATAATAATGCTGGACGAGCCGCTTTCGGCGCTGGACAGTTATCTGCGGCGGCAGCTCGAGCAAAACCTTTCCGGCGTGCTTTCAGGCTTCTCCGGCACAACGCTCTACGTGTCGCACAACCACGGCGAGATCTACAGGTTATGCGACAAAGTCTGCGTAATAAGCGGCGGGAAATCCGAGCCGGTCCAGAGCGTAGCCGATTTTTTTGAAACGCCGCCGACACTGGCAGCCGCTGTATTGTCGGGATGCGAAAATTTCTCGCGCGTTAAGGACATAGGAGAGCGGTGTGCTGCGGCGCTTGACTGGAATGTGAATTTTGAATGCGAGCGCGTTTTGCCCGAAGGCGTGAAATATATCGGCGTCCGCGCGAATAACATAAGACTTTCGGAAAACGGCGGCGGCGCGCCCAACACTTTCCCCGCCGAAATAGTAAGCGTGCGGGACGATCTTTTCTTCACTGTAGTATATCTCCGTCCGGACGGGGCTCCGCGCGGAAGCGCGTTCTCTTTGATAAGGGCTGAAATTCCTAAGGAAAAAGCGAGGCAGTTGACAGCCGGCGAAAAAATCTACGCGACGGCGGCTCCGAGCGATATTATGCCGCTCCTGCCTTAGGCCGGTGCTAAACAAAGGCAGCGCGGAATATATGCTTTATATTTTAACCTTTATGCAGCTTTCGGGCGGCTTTGACAAGGTTTTGGCAAGCAAAAAGGAAATTTACGTAAAACTTGCAATTTGAAAAAATTTCTTGTAATATGCGTTGTGGCCTCGCGGCCCTAAATTTTCGCGGCGGTGGGAAATATGGCGGATTTTTCTTTTTTGGCGGAGGCCTCGGATATCTGGAACGAATGGCGCTTTGAGCCGTGGAGCAGCGACTCGGCTTCGGGACTTTACCGCCGCGTTTCGATGGTTAAGTCGGGTCTGTTGGGCGAGGTCGCGCGCTTTTACGCCGACGACTACATCGTCTGGCGGTACAATGATGCGGAGGACGCCGAGCGGCTGCGCAAAAACGCGAAATCGGAGAGTGACCTGCTTCTGCAGCGTTTCGTCTTCCTCAGTGAAACGGGCGCCTACTATATGAAGAAAAGCTCCGTCATGTTCGGCCTGCGCGGCTTTGTCGAGCTGCATTTCCTTCCCGTCGGCGGCGAAATGCCGAAAGCGGTCGAGGACATCGCTTACCTCGTACAGGCCGCGATGAGGCATCTTGGCTCGGCTCCCGCGGGCGGACGCGCGAAGCTGGATTAAAGTCCGGGCAATACCGGCTTTTTTATAATATCATTTGGAGGTGGAACATTTTATGTTCTTCATGATCTTCGCGGTATCGGCTATATGCCTGGTACTCGGCTACATTTTCTACGGACGTTTCATGGCCGGGGTATACGGCCTCGACAACTCAAACGTCACTCCGGCGGAACGGCTGAACGACGGCATGGACTATTGTCCTACGCACCCGGCGGTCGTCCTCGGCCACCATTTCTCGTCCATCGCCGGCGCCGGTCCTATCGTCGGGCCGATAACGGCCGCGGCGATGTTCGGATGGCTGCCAACAGTTTTGTGGTGCGTCTTCGGTTCCATTTTCCTCGGCGGGCCGCATGATTTCGGCGCGGTTCTGGCTTCTATGCGCCACGACGGAAAGTCCGTCGGCGAGGTCATTGACCGCTGGATCAGCCACAGGGCAAAGAAACTCTTCCTTGCATTTACGATTCTTGCGCTATTCCTCGTCATCGCGGTCTTCACGGTGCTCACGACGGGCACATTCGTCAGCGACCCGGTAGTCGCTTTTGTAAGCTGCCTGTACATTCTGCTCGCGGTAATATCCGGGATCTTAATCTACCGTTTCAACGTCAATCTGAAGGCCATCACGATCGTCATGGTCGTGATAATCGCCTTCTGTTCCATCAAAGGCGGCGACTGGCCCTTCGTGGTCAACACCTTCACACACAGCGGCGACTGGTGGAACATCTTCCTCGCCGTCTACATTCTCCTTGCCTCCGTTATGCCTGTCTGGCTTCTGCTTCAGCCGCGCGACTATCTTGCCTCCTACTTCCTCTATTTCGCGGCTATCGTCGGTGCTGTCGGAATGCTCTTCGGCGGCTCGCTGGACAGCGGCCAGGTGCCGGCGCTCGCGTCGGAAATAAGCTGGCTCGGCCTTTCGAGAACGGATCTCTGGCCGATGCTCTTTGTCATCGTCGCCTGCGGCGCTATCTCAGGTTTCCATTCGCTGGTCGGCTCCGGCACGACCTCGAAGCAGCTCGCGCATGAGAGGGACGCGCTCCCCGTCGGCTACGCGGCGATGCTCCTTGAAGGTCTTGTCGCCGTTATAGCAATCGGCACGCTGATGGTCGCGGGCGGCATCCAGCAGGGCGGCCCGGTTCCCACCTTCGCGGCCGGCTTCGGAAAGTTCTGCACGCTCTTCGGCATGGATCCGGTGATAGGCACCCGTCTCGGCGCGATAGCGGTCAATACGTTCCTGCTCACCTCGCTTGACACCGCGACTCGCCTTGCCCGTTACCAGATTCAGGAAATCACGGACTACAAGACGAACAAATACGTTGCCACGATTATCGCCGTCGCAATCGCTCTTGTCCTTGTGTACTTCAAGACACAGGGGGCCGACGGGAAACCGATTCCCGCGTGGCAGATAATCTGGCCGGTATTCGGCGCTTCAAACCAGCTGGTCGCGGCTCTCGCAATACTCGGCGTTGCGATGTGGATTATCCGCGGCCTTAAGAAAAAGGCGACGTTCCTTCTTATTCCATTCTGGTTCATGCTCGTCACCAGCATGGCCGGCATTGTGATAGAAATCAGAGCTACGCTGGCCAGCGGATCTCCGAATTACATTCTCGCAGTCATCAGCGTGGTGCTCCTCATACTCGCGCTGCTTATGACAAAAGAGGGGCTTGCCGCTCTCGGCAGGGATAAAAACGGGAATTTAAGCAATCAGTAAATCTTGCGGTTTACCGGCAAAAAGAGGGGCGGTCTCCGTCCCTCTTTTTTGATATTATCCCGCCGCGCTTGCCGTCATTTCGCGAAGATTCGCCAAAGGACGCGTTTTTTGAGAAAAAGAGTGTCGTTTTCATTCATAAATGTTAAAATAACAAATCAGGTTAGTAAGTTATGTTATGGGAGTAACTCCTGTGAATATTTTCGCTGAAGGAGGAACGCTGTCATGAAGCTTCCGACATTCTGGGGCGGCATTCATCCGCCGCAGAACAAAGATTTGACCGCTGACGAAAAAATCGAGCGTTACTCTCCGACGGGAGAGCTTGTTTTTCCCATGGCGCAGAATTTAGGCGCGCCCTGCGCGCCTGTTGTCGCGAAGGGCGACAGGGTGCTTGTCGGCACGCGCCTCGGGAATAACGACGCTTTTGTCTCCGCGCCGATTCTTTCGAGCGTTTCGGGAACCGTGAAGGAAGTGGGCTTGCGCATGACTACGCCGGGAACTTTCGAGAACTGCGTGGTGGTCGAGAACGACGGTCTTTACGAGAAAGCTCCCGAGTGGATGCCGCTTGAAGATTACGAGAAGGCGGAGCCGAAGGAATATATCAGGCGCATCCGCGAGGCCGGCATCGTCGGCTTCGGCGGCGCGACTTTCCCGACGGCCGTCAAGCTCTCCCCGCCGCCCGGCAGGAAGATAAAATGGCTTATCGTCAACGGCGCCGAGTGCGAGCCCTACCTCAACTGCGACAACCGCCTGATGATCGAGTTCCCGGACGAAATCGTGAAAGGACTTCTGCTCGCGCTGCGCCTTTTCCCTGAGGCGGAGGGCGTCATCGCCATCGAAAACAACAAGCCGGCCGCGATTAAGGCGATGGGGGAGTCTGTCGCGCGTCTCGGCGCGAAGGGCGTCACGGTCCGGCCGCTTACGGTCAAATATCCGCAGGGCGCGGAAAAAATGCTCATCGAGGCGCTGACCGGACAGGAATATGTCATCACGGCCCTTCCGGCCGACGTCGGCTGCATCATACTCAACGTGCGCACAACCCAGCAGATATACCGCGCCATAGCCCTGGGCGAACCCGCCGTGACGCGCGTCGTCACAGTGACGGGGGACGCCGTGGCCCGCCCGAAAAACATTTCCGCGCCCCTCGGCACATCTGTCCGCGAGCTTGTGGAGCTTTGCGGCGGCTTTAAGGAACAGCCGGTAAAGATACTCTCGGGAGGTCCGATGATGGGCGTTTCGATGCGCTCCGTCGATGTGCCGGTTGTAAAAGGAACTTCCGGAATCCTCGCTCTTACCGCGAAGTCCGCCATGCTCAAGCCAATCACACCATGCCTGAGATGCGGCAAATGTGTCGAGGCCTGTCCGATGGGGCTTGTTCCGACCACGCTTGAGCCGCTCGTCGCGGCGCGTATGTACGAGCGCTTCGAGGCGGAGGGCGGCATGAACTGCATAGAATGCGGAAGCTGCACATACCAATGCCCGGCGCACCGCCCGCTTACTCAGGGCTGCCGCGACGGAAAGGCCTCCGTTATGGCGATGCGCAGAAAGGCGGCTGCTAAATAATGGAACGTCTGCTCGTAGTATCAAGTTCGCCGCATATCCATTCCCCGCTCGACACACAGAAGGTCATGGGGTGGGTGCTCGCGGCTCTCGCTCCCGCCGGTCTTGCCGGCGTCTATTTCTTCGGGGTCCGCGCCGCCGCGGTCATGGCGGTCTGTGTGGCCTCCTGCGTGATTTTTGAATACCTCTGGGAGGCCGCGACGAAAAGGCCGAACACGGTAGGCGACCTGTCGGCGGCTGTAACGGGGCTGCTTCTCGCCTACAACCTGCCGCCGACGATACCCTTCTGGATGGCGGTACTCGGCAGTCTCTTTGCGATGATAGTCGTAAAACAGCTCTTCGGAGGCCTCGGCTGCAACATCGTCAACCCCGCGCTCGCCGGACGCGCGATGATGCTTACAAGCTGGCCAGTCCCCATGACGACTTGGACAGTGGACGGCGTGTCAGGCCCCACGCCTCTTGCCCTCATAAAAAGCGGCGTGGCGGAGCAGCTTCCCAAACTGGTGGACGGCGTGTCGGCCTCCACGTCTCTTGCCGGCGGCGCGGCAGAGCAGCTTCCAGTGCTGCGGGACCTCTTCCTCGGCCACGTCGGGGGCTGCATAGGCGAGACCTCGTCGCTCGCCCTGCTTATCGGATTCGCGATACTTCTATATAAAGACATCATCAAATGGCATATCCCGGTCGTCTACGTCGCGACAGTCGCGGCGCTGAGCGCGGCCTTCGGCCGCCCCGTTTCGCCGCTTTACGAGGTTCTCTCCGGCGGCCTTCTGCTTGGCGCGATATTCATGGCGACGGACTACGTGACCTCGCCTATCACAAAGCGCGGGCAGATAATGTTCGCAGTCGGGTGCGGGCTGCTCACCGCGCTTATACGCAAATGGGGAGGCTACCCGGAGGGCGTGTCGTACTCGATACTGATAATGAACCTCGTCGTTCCTCTGATCGACAGGGCGACGAAGCCGCATATCTTCGGTGAGGTGAAAAAACATGCCTAAGATCGCGAAGTACGGAGTGATACTCTTCGTCATAACGGCGGTAACAGGGCTCATACTCGGCGGCGTCTACACAAAGACGCTCGAGCCGATACAGATTGCCAAGGCGAAAGAGAAAAACGAAGCCCTCGCCTCGACCCTGCCCGGTGCCTCCGAGTTCAAACCCGTAGAAATAACGGGAGATGCGGGGATAATAACAGAAATATACGAAGGCAGCGAAGGCGGCGAAGTCAGGGGCTACAACTTCACGGTAACGCCGAAAGGCTACGGCGGCTTAATCACACTGGTCGTCGGCATCGGCAACGACGGCCGCGTCATGGACATAAAAATACTGAGCCACAGCGAGACGCCGGGTCTCGGCGCGAAATCCGTCGAGCCCGCCTTCGCGGGACAGTTCAAAGAAAAAGCGGCCGAGGCTCTTTCCGTGACGAAAACCCCGCCCGACGAAGAGAGCCAGATACAGGCGATATCGGGAGCCACAATCACCTCGACAGCGGTCGTGACCGGCGTCAACACGGCCATCAAATATTGGCGCGAAAACTTAGCGGAAGAGTCCGCGCGGACTCCCGCGATCTGAACGGGAGGAAACAGCGATGATAAATCCTCTTAGAATAATCAAGAACGGCATACTCGACGAAAACCCGACATTCGCTCTCGTTCTCGGCATGTGCCCCACGATAGCGGTCACGACAAGCGCGAGCAACGGCCTCGGCATGGGGCTTGCCGCGACGGCGGTGCTCATGGGCTCAAACGTCGCAATATCGGCAATCAGAAAAGGCATACCGGACGAAATACGCATACCTGCCTTCATCGTTGTCATAGCGGGCTTCGTGACCGTCGTTCAGCTGCTCATATCGGCCTACGCCCCGGCGCTTGACAAATCCCTCGGAATATTCATACCGCTCATCGTCGTCAACTGCATAATACTCGCGCGGGCCGAGGCCTACGCCTACAAAAACGGCGTATTCGCCTCGCTCTTCGACGGGATCGGCATGGGGCTGGGATTCACATGCGCGCTCATACTGATAGGCGGGATACGCGAACTTCTCGGCAACGGCACCGTGTTCGGGACAACGCTCCTTCCGTCCGTCATCTACCAGCCGGCGCTGCTTGTCATACTTGCGCCGGGCGGATTCATAACGCTCGGCATACTGATGGCCTTCATACGCCACCTCAAACTCAAAAAAGAAATAACAGAACGCGGCTCCTCCTCCTACGACGGGTGGCAGGAGCTTGACGCCTGCGGCGGTTGCGCCCTCAAAAACATCTGCGGCGGCGCCACGGCGGGCAGCGTCTGCGCGAAAGCCGAAAAGGAGGCCGGTAAATAATGGGACTTGTAGCTCTGTTCGTCAGCTCTGTGCTCGTAAACAACATTCTGCTGGCCCGCTTCCTCGGCTGCTGCCCCTTCCTCGGCGTTTCAAGCCAGCTTGAGACAGCAAAAGGCATGGGGGTTGCAGTCGTCTTCGTCACGACATTCGCAGCCGTCATGACGTGGCTGGCTTACAACTTCATTCTTGTTCCGCTGGGGCTTCAGTACCTCTACACGCTCGCGTTCATACTGATAATCGCGGCGCTCGTGCAGTTCGTCGAGACAGTGCTCAAAAAAATGATGCCGGGCCTCTACAAATCACTCGGAATATTCCTGCCCCTCATCACCACGAACTGCGCCGTCCTCGGCGTCGCGGTCATCAACATGAACGAAAGCTACAGCTTCGTCTACTCCGTAGTCAACGCCGTAGGCTCGTCGGTGGGCTTCCTGATTGCCATAGTCCTGATGGCCGGCATACGCGAGAAAATCGAAATGAACACCTCAATGCCCCGCTGCGTGCGCGGTCTGCCGATAGCTCTCGTGACGGCGGGCCTCATGTCGATAGCCTTCATGGGCTTCAGCGGCCTCATCAAATAGGAGGGACGGACATGGAAGGAATACTTTACCCGACTCTTGTAATGGGGGGGCTTGGCGTCATCTTCGGCGCGCTGCTCGCCTTTGCCTCGGAGAAATTCCACGTGGCGGTCGACGAGCGTCAGAGCAGAATACGCGCGCTGCTCCCCGGCGCGAACTGCGGCGGATGCGGCTACCCCGGCTGCGACGGATATGCCGAAGCATGCGTGAAAGGAGCCGCGAAGCCGAGCCTCTGCGCCGCGGGAGGGCCCGATGTGGCTGCGAAAATAGCTGAAATCCTGGGCGTCGCGGCCGAAGCCAGCGAACCCAAAACTGCCTATGTCAAATGCCGCGGCTCCTTCGACAAAACAGTAAAAGACTGCGTCTACATGGGCTTCGACGACTGCCGCAGCGCCTCCGTAGTGCCTGGGCACGGGCCCTCGGCCTGCGCCTACGGCTGCCTCGGCTTCGGCACATGCGTCAAAGTCTGCGCCTTCGGCGCGATAAGCGTCAAAAACGGCGTGGCGGTTGTCGACCGCGACAAATGCGTAGCCTGCGGAGCCTGCGTAACCGAATGCCCGCGCGGCGTCATCGCGCTCATCCCCAAAAAATCCAAAGTTCAGGTCGGATGCAGCAACCCGCTGAGAGGTCCCTACGTCAAAAAAGTATGCGCCACCGGCTGCATCGGCTGCACCCTCTGCGTCAAGGGCTGCCCCAAACAGGCGATATCCATGAAAGGCAGCCTCGCGGTCATAGACCCGGCGCTCTGCGTAAACTGCGGTCTCTGCCTCTCAAAATGCCCCGTCAAGGCGATAGAAGACATGCGCCCGCCGCGCCCCGCTCCCGCGCCCAAACCGCAGCCCGCGTCTCAACAGCCTCAGGCGTAGAGGGGAACAAAAAATCAAAAAGAGAGGTGAACGCCCCTCTCTTTTTTTTATTTCCGGCTCACGCGCCGCGCGCCTGAGCCCCGCTCGAAAATCTTCTGAAAACATTCGCGCGAGGCAAGACGCGGAGAACTTCGCCGAAAAACTCGAAAACAAAAAAATGAAAAAAGCGCTTGACGAAAAAGAAAAAGCGTAATATACTTCATAACGTTGCGCCGCTCGCGACGGATTCGTTAAAAAGTGGGCGAAGCGCGGCACCATGACAGACAGATAAAGAGGAGCGAAGTGGCGAGCGGAGCCTGA
>CAYVEQ010000026.1:0-28386 GCA_964450835.1 uncultured Synergistaceae bacterium | reverse complement strand
TTACGGCGCGCCGTCCGTCTGCGTGGTATTCGCGCAGAAAGATTTCTTATACAGCATCCCCGACGCCTTTTGCTGCGCGGAAAACATGGTGCTGATGGCGACGGAACTCGGCATTTCTTCATGCATCATCGCGCGTGGCGAGGAGACGTTTGACAACGAAACCGGGCGAAGCCTTCTGAGGGAATGGAATGTCCCGGAAAATTATATCGCCCGCTGCTTCGTCCTGCTCGGCTACTGTGCCGGTGAATACCCGAAAGGGAAACCGCGCGGGGAGTTCAGATGCAAAATTGTGGAATGAAATAGGAAGAACGATATGGACGCGCAAATGTGCCTTAAAAAACTGGAATATGTCGGCTTTCGCCACCGTTGACAAGTACGGGGCTCCTCAAATACGAAACATCTTCCGTCTGCGGGACAGCCTCGCTCAAATAGCCGCTACAGCCACATCGTCAGACATGACACTGACATCTTTTGCCTGCGGCGCTTCGGACAAGCCCGCCGAGACTCCGGCCGTCTGCGGCGCGGATGAAAAGCCGTCAGCGTGCCGGGCTTCCGGCAAACCGGAGGAAAAACCTTCGGCGTGCGGTTCCGTCTGCGGAGCGCCGGACAACACATCTAAGAGATTAGCAATATATTCATGCCCTTTTTCAGTTAATTTAACAGTTTTCGCGGGGCCTTTTACATTAGGTTTTTTATCAATAGATACTTCGATATATTCAGATAGACAAGTAAAAATCTGATTTTTTACTTTGGTAATAAAACAATCAGTGTATTTGCACAAGTCCTCAAAATATACTTTTTTAATATCTTGATAAGCGGCGATATATAATAACATTTCTATATTAGATAATGGCAAACCTTTATAACCTTTAATATTATGCATATAAGGCATTCTTGCTCTTTTCATAATTTCCATTAGTATATAGATATTAGGATTGATATTCTTGTTTTTCTCCATAGTTTAACACTCCTCTAATCGTTTATATCATAGTAATAATTATATAATTGCTTAACAATAAACTCTTTTAACTTATCCCGGTTATTATTAAGATAATTTAACCATATATCAGGAAATTCTTTATTGCTTGATTGCACTATCTCGAACAACTCTTTTTGACTTCCATTGATATAGCTAAAGTTATATATAAGAGTATACATAGGCGACGGCGTTGCGGCTTCTTTTAACACAAAATAATTATGTTCATTATCAAGATAGACGCAAGGTCTGCAACCTCTTATATATAGCTTTTCACCCTCTATTAAAGCACGCGCAAACTCTTTCATGCTCTTTTTATATATTTTAATGCCTTGCTTTTGCGCTGTTTGCACAACGCTTTCGATTAAATCTTTTTCGGCTGTTTGAATTTCTCTTACTATTCCCATTATATAATCCCTCTCCTTATATAATTATTAGATTAGTCATTATATGCCTATACCTATACGATATAGGCATATAATGATTGAGTTTACTTTTTATTTATTATGTTTTCTATTTTCTCAAACGCTCTCTCTATGTCACACCAAACGGGGCTATCGCTATCGCCTGTTTCTAATGCCCATTCTATATATTCTTCGTCTGATTTTTCGCGTCCCGCCGGCGCAATTTCCGAGTTTCTTCTCCCGCTGTCTTTTGTTCTCCGTTTCCCGCTTCTCCTCTTCTTTCCATTTCTCAATATCCTCCGCGATGTAATTCTCCGCTTCACCCTCAAAATCCGGACGTACTCCGACACATTCATCTTCACCGCGCCGCGCAGTGCCCCGTTGCGCCGCCTGCCTTTAGAAAAACATCGTCTCCCTCCCGTGATTTTTTTGAGAGCATCGGGCCATGTCCTCGCGAAGTTTCTGACCTCCTCCTCCGGTATATCAACTTTGCCGCGTGTGCGCATCTCCGCTCCGCAGATAATTTCCTTCTCTATATCGTATCATTAAAAGCGCATTGCCGGGCAAAACTTACGATATTCAGCAGAATAATTGCCTGCACTGCGGGAACTGCGCCGAAGTCTGCCCGGTTTGCGCCGTGAAGCAACTTCCGTAACGGCATGGGCCTCTCTTAAATCTCTTCCGCGGCTCGTTTATTGCGAACCGGATTGTGTTCTGTCCGGAAGTGTGAGCGCGCTGTGACTTTTTCCGCGGCGCGCGAAACGCCGCGAAACATAAAAAAGAGCGAAGCTCCGCGTGAGCTTCGCCCTTTGCTGTTTTATCGCGAGCGGCGGCTTTATATGCCCCGCGCCGCTCTGAATGCGTCGACTGCGTCCAGCACTATGCCGCGCAGACTGTCGTCTTCAAGCGCCTTCACCACCGTCGCTTTTATCCAGCCCTCTTTTACGCCGCAGTCAAGGCGCTCCCCTTTATACAGGAGGGCGTATACAGGCTCCTCTTGGAGCATCGACGCTATGGCGTCCGTCAGCTGATACTCGCCGCCAGCGCCGCGTTTGAGATTTTTCAGATGTCTGAAGATGGACGGAGAGAGCAGGTAGCGCCCTATTATCGCAAGCCGCGAGGGCGCCTCTTCGGCCTTTGGCTTTTCGACAAGCCCTTTGACGCGGTATATGCCCGGCTCCATCTCCTCCGCATCTACTATGCCGTAGCGGCTCACATCTTCCCTCGCGACTTCTTCGAGGCACAGCACGGAGCCGCCGTATTTCTCGTTTACCGCCTCAAGCTGAGCGAGAGCCGTGGGTTCCGCTGTCATAACGTCGTCGGGCAGGAGCAGGCCGAAATATTCGCCTTCGCAGAATCTTTCCGCGCAGAGCACCGCGTGGCCCAAGCCGAGCGGCTTTTCCTGAAAGGCGTACTTGAACTCGGCCAGGCTGTGAATCGCGGCGATCATCTCCGCGAGCTCTTTTTTGCCGCGTTCATAAAGCAGCGCCGCGAGTTCGTCCGACGGCTCAAAGTAGCGCCGTATGCTCTCCTTGCCCTGCCCTGTCACAAAGACGACGCGCGTACAGCCGGAAGCGACGGCCTCGTCGACGCAGTGGTGTATCAGCGGCCTGTCTATCAGCGGCATCATTTCCTTGGGGATGTCTTTCGTCGCGGGAAGGAAGCGCGTTCCTAGCCCCGCCGCGGGAAATACCGCCGTCCTTATTTTTCCGCGGGACTTGTCAGCCATCGCACTTCACCAGTCTGCTTACCGCCTCTTCCATTATGTCGGCCGCGCGGTTCATAAGTCCCGCGTCGCGCGCTTCGGCGAATATCCTGATAAGAGGCTCCGTCCCCGACGGACGCAGGAGCATACGGCCTTTACCCGCCAGGAGCTTTTCCGCCTCTTTCGCCGCGGCCGTGACAAGGGGGCTCGACATGACCGCGTTTTTGTCCTTTACTTTCATGTTGCGGAGCACCTGCGGGTAGCGCTCGAATCGGTCGACGAGAGTGGATATGTCCTCGCCGAGTCCGGCAACCGCTTTGAGAAAGAGTATGCCGGAGCAAAGCCCGTCGCCTGTATTCGCGTAGTCAAGCGCGATTATGTGGCCGGATTGTTCGCCGCCTATGCGGGAACCTTCGCGCTTCATCGTGTCAAGCACGTAGCGGTCGCCGACCGGACAGCGGAAGACCTTTATATTTTCAGCGGCAAGCAGATCCTCCAGCACCATGTTCGACATAACGGTCGCCGTGACGCCCGCGCCGAGAGTCCCGCGCGAAGCGAGCCAGCGGCCTGTCACCCAGAGCATGATGTCTCCGTCAATGACGCGCCCGCGCCCGTCGCACATAAGAACGCGGTCCGTGTCGCCGTCGTAGGCAATGCCGAGGGCCGAGCCTGTCTCCAGCACCTTCGCGCAGAGAGTTTCCATGTGAGTCACTCCGACGTTTTTGTTGATATTGGTGCCGTCAGGCTCGTTCGCTGTGAATGTCACGCCGCCGCCCCATTCGGAGAAGAGCGGCCCGACGTATGACGACGCTGCGCCGTTAGCCGCGTCTATCACGATAGGATAGGCGTTCTTCTCAATGCCGCGGAAAAGCCCGCCGAGCGATTTCAGATATTCCTCGCGGTACTCCTCCCCGCCGCGCACCGTGCCTATATCTTCCGGCGCTGCCGGACGGCGGCGCCCGTCGTCGAGGAATATTTCCTCGATTTCAGCCTCGTCGTCGTCCGTGAGCTTAAAGCCGCTGCCGTCGAGAAATTTTATTCCGTTGTATTCGGCGGGGTTGTGCGAGGCGCTTACGACGGCGCCCCCTGCAAAGCGGCCTCGCTGGGCCGCGCGGCTGACGCCCGGCGTCGGTATCACGCCGAGGTCGACGGCGTCTCCGCCCGACGCGGCGATGCCCGCCATCAGCGCTGACTGCAGCATTTCGCCGGAGAGCCTTGTATCGCGTCCGACGGCTATCTTCGGACGATGCGCGCCCTTTTCCGTCAGGAAGACGGCATAGGCCGAGCCGAGGCGCATCGCGGCTTCAGGCGTCATCATTCCGCGGTTCGCGACATCGCGCACTCCGTCGGTACCGAAGAACCTTCTCTTTTTCCCTTTAGGATTATTCAAAGCGATCACCTCGCGGAGCAAAAGTTGTTGTAATTCTTCTATTCGACAGAAACAGCCTTCACCTGCTCGGGGTCGGTACGCACAACACGGAAGCCGGAGCGCAGCCCCCGCACGAGAACCGGCAGATCGGCATGCTGCGACACAATGTTAGAGACGTCCACATAAAGCTCGCACGGCGGCTTTTTGCCGTCGAGCTTTTCTACCGCGCTCGCATATCCCTCGATTGTGAGGCTGACCGCTGGCGGCGAAAAACGCCACTCTTTAGACGCGCTGTTTCCGGCAATCATCAGGGGCACGTCGGCGAATGTCTTTGTCTTCATCTGCTTCGACAGATGTATCTCCACACGCGCCCGGTCGGCGCCTGTGATTTCCACCCCGGGCGGGAGCTGCATCGGCTCCATCGGAACAATAAGCTGTATGTCCTGCTCCAGACCCGTTATATCGACGGGCGGCAGGGCAAGGGACTCGATGCTCTTCACGGCCGCGCTGCTGCCGCGTATCGAAACTCTGTCCGGCACGACCTTAACCGACTCGACACGAAGCCCAGCGCGCGGAGAACCGGCTACGGAAACCGAAACCGGTATGCTCTCGGCGATGATTTCGTCCTCAAAGGCAACCGTGGCCTCGACCTCGCTCGGCGCTGCGACGAGCTGGCTCCGGCCTGCGGATGATGCCCCCCTTATCACGACCGGCACGGTCACTTTGCCGCTCGCGGCAAGTCTGTCAAGGTCGATGACGGCTTCAAGCCCCTGCAGCGTGAGCACGTCCGCCTCAGGCCCCCGCACAACAGCGTGGTCGGGGTTAAGCGCAATCGAAGAGACGACTTTGCCGGAAGGTGCCTCACCTCTCGTCTTCGGTTTTATCTCGGCGCGCCGCTCCATGTTGCGGTAGACGTCGACTTCGACAAGCGCCGGCTGCCAGTCCCGAACGTGTGCGAGAGAGGGTGCCTCTATGCGCACTGGCAGAGTGTAGCGCCCCGTTCTGAGGTTGGTGAGGTCGACCGTGGACGCCACATCGGACGGTTTGACGGTTGCGAGCTCGTTGTTTTTCCCTTCAAGCTTTATTTCCACTTCTTTTGTGTGAACGTCGACGGAGAAACCCGCTCTGAGGTTGACGTAGTCGATCCCGTCTTTAATCGTGCGGGTGGATTCGGTGCTGTCGCCGGTCGCTACGAGCGACCAGAGCAGAACCGAAATGCAGAGCGAAACGGCGCCGAGGAAGATCTTTGACCGGAAAACGCTGCCGCCCTTGTAGTTGAGCCTCGCGCACGCTTTTTCAAAGGCGGTCCTCAGGCGCAGCAGCTTTGCTATGATGAGCCTTTTCCTATCCCTGGTCATTGTTATCCCCTCCGGGCCACTGCTGCTGTAACTCGCTGCGGAGGCGGTCCATGAAGTTCGTCTCCTTGGCTTCTTTGCTGAAATAATGGCTGCACAGCTTTCTTACCTGAGTTTCGCTGAGAGGTTTTGAGAAGTGCCCCGACACCGCGGCCTTTATCTCGCCCCGCTCCTCCGACACAACTATCGCTATGGAGTCGGACATCTCCGTGACGCCCAGCGCGGCGCGGTGACGCGTGCCGTACCAGCGCGAAATGTCCGTCTTTTCGGTGAGCGGCAGGTAGCAGCCCGCAGCGACAATACCGCGCTGATCCATGACCACGGCGCCGTCATGAAGAGGCGTGCCCGGCCAGAATATGGAGATAAGCAGCTCTTCCGTTATATCCGCGTTGAGCAGCACGGCGGTGCGCCATACGTCTTTGAGGCTCGTGTCGCGCTGCAGCACGCAAAGCGCGCCGATGCGCTGCGCCTGGCAGTAAAGCAGAGCCTTCGTGAGCTGTTCCACACGGTTGTCTATCTCCTGCGAAATGCTGTCGACTTTCCATAAATGTCCTTTGCCCAGCTCTTCGAGCATACGGCGCAGCTCCGGCTGAAAAAGTATCGGGATAACGATTATGAGGGCGCTGACCATGTGCCCCATGATGTTTGAAATGCTGCGCAGTTCAAGCAGGTTAGCGGCGGCGCCGATAAGCCCGATGATCAGAAGGCCGCGTATAAGCTGCATCGCCCGCGTGTCGACAAGCAAAAGCAATATCCTGTATATAATATAGGCGACTATAAGTATGTCCAGGAAATCGTGCCACCGCAGGTTAAATAACGCCAACAGGCAACCCCTCCAGCATCGGTCTTGAATTATTATAGCGCAAGAGAGGCGGGCGGTGGTACAGAAAAGAGCGAAGCGCTACCGGCCGCGAACTTTGCGCAGAAAAGACAGATTGCCCGCGTCGCCTATGCCGTCTTTCGGAGTTTCGAGTATCGTCGGAACATCGGCGAAGCGTCCGTCATTCATGAGCAGGGCGAAAGGCTGGTGCCCTATCTCGCCTTCGCCGAGATGTGTGTGGCGGTCAACGCGCGTCCCGCGCGCGGCTTTGCTGTCGTTAAGGTGCCAGCAGCGCACGCGCGATAGGCCCGCGTGTCTGTCCGCCGCCGCGACGAGCCGCTCGTAAGCCTCGCGCGAACGCAAGTCGCAGCCCGCCGCGAAGACATGGCAGGTGTCTATGCATATCCCGATCCTCGGGTGCCAGCCGGCCTTGCGGAGGATTTCCGAAAAGTGAGCGAAATCGCCGCCGACCGCGGTACCCTGTCCCGCCATAGTTTCAAGCAGGACGCGGGTACGGTATTCCGGCGTCGCGTCAAAAATCGCAAGCAGCGTCTCCGCTATGTTCGTCATCGCCTCGTCAAGCCCCGCGTTCACGGCAAAGCCAGGATGCAGCACAATGTCGTCGATATTCAGCTGCCGGCACCGCTCCACCTCTTCTCGGAGCGCGGCCGCGCTTCTTTCGCGGACCGCGGCGTCCGGAGAGGCTATGTTAATCAGGTACGACGCGTGGGAGACGACGGCCTTCACGCCGGAGCGCTCCCACGCGCGGTAAAAGCTCTCGGCCTCCTGCATGGACACGGGGCGCGCCTGCCACTGGCGCTGATTGCGGGTGAATATCTGCATGGACTCGCACCCTATCGCGTCGGCACGTTCAAAAGCTTTATCCAGCCCGCCTGCCACGGAGATATGAGCGCCGATCAGAGCCATCGGTCCGCTTTTTCCGCGTAAACGACCCCGTGCACGCCGTCGGCCGTAAGGGTCATGCCGTCTTCCACTTTATCCATAATCCCCGCAGCTCCCGTTATGCAGGGTATGCCGCGGTCAAGAGCTATTACACCGGCGTGCGACGTGAGGCCGCCCTCCTCCGTCACAATGGCGGCTGCCTTTTCAAAGGCCGGAATATATTCTTTCTCGCTCTTTTTTATGACCAGTATGCTCTCCTCCGAAACTTTACGAAGAGCCTCGCGCGGCGACGACGCCTTGCACGCGGCGGCGGTCACCCGGCCGCGCACGAGCGACAGCCCGCGCGCTATGGGGTTCGCTATGCGTATGACGTTTATCATGTTTGTCCTGCCCGGCTCGCCGAGCGGCATTCCCGACATTATCACTACGTTGTCTCCGTTCGCGACAAGAGATTCTTTTTTTATCAGCGATATGACGTTTTTGAGAGATTCCTCAAGCTGATTGGTTACCGGGCAGATGCAAGGCATTACGCCCCATACGAGCGAAAGCTGCCGCCACGTTGAAAGGTTCGGCGTCATGGCGATAATCGGGCAGGGCGGGCGGTACTTGGCGACCATGCGCGCTGTCATGCCGCTTGACGTCAGCGGGACAATCGCCGCCGCCGCGACCTCCTTCGCCACATCGCGCGCCGCGTGGCAGACGGCGTCGGCGGTCTCGCAGACCGGGGGAAGCGAGCGCGGCTTGCGGCGCCACAGGTCGATGTCCATTTCCGTCCTTACGATTATTCTGTTCATAGTCTCGACAGACTCTACGGGATATTTGCCTCCCGCCGTCTCGCCAGACAGCATGACGGCGTCTGCGCCGTCTATCACTGCGTTCGCCACGTCGCTCGATTCGGCGCGCGTCGGGCGGGGATTGCGCATCATCGAGTCGAGCATCTGGGTCGCCACAATCACCGGCTTGCCCTGCCTGCGGCAGCGCTCTATGATCTCTTTCTGAATCATCGGGACGTCTTCCGCGCGCATCTCGACGCCAAGGTCGCCCCGCGCAACCATCATTCCGTCCACCACTTCGAGAATCGCGTCAAGGTTCTCGACGGACTGCCGCGTTTCCATTTTCGCGATTATTTTCGCCGCCACGCCTTCCGCCTCAAGCACGCGGCGCACCTCTATAATGTCCTCTTTGCGGCGCACGAAGGAAACGGCGACGTAGTCGACGCCGTTTTCCGCGCCCCACTTAAGGTCGGCGATGTCCTTCTCCGTCAGCGTCGGCACGGAAAGGTCGGCGCCCGGGACGTTTACGCCCTTGTGTTCGCCGAGCTCGCCGCCCGATACGACGCGGCACTTTATCCCTTCCGCTGAAATCTTCAGGACTTCAAGATGTATCGCGCCGTCGTCGATAAAGATGTCCTGTCCTTTCTTCACCTCGCCGGCGAGCTTGGGATAATCCACATATACTCCGCCCGCGCTTCCCTCTTTTTTCTCAAAAAAAAGCGTGAACTCATCCTCGGCCTTCACCGTGACTGTGCCGTGGCCCGGAAGCTCGCCCGTCCTTATCTCCGGGCCTTTCGTGTCAAGCAGCACGGCTATCGGGCTTTGAAGCTCCTGCTCCGCTGCGCGGATGGTTTTGAGAGTCCTCTCGTGGGTCTTGCAGTCGCCGTGGCTGAAGTTAAGCCGGGCGACATTCATTCCCGCCTTGGCCACGGCGAAAAGCTTTTCGTAGTCCCAGCAGGCCGGGCCTATCGTGCATACTATCTTTACATTGCGTTTGATCTTTTCCATAAACTGTATATATTTCTCCTGTTATTCTGTTGTATTCACCGCTTGCATGAGCGGCTGCGGCAGGACGGTCCGCCGCCGGGCGCCGCGCGTCTGCCGGACGCGGATTGCTACAGGCAGCCCACAAGCCCCTGCGAGAAGTCATCAAGCTCTTTTTTCAAGCTGTCGGTGACTTCGATTCTGATGTTGCGCAAGAGAGAAACAGAGGTCTCGGACGATCCGCGCATTTTCAGAATGACCTCGCTCCTGCCGGGGTGCGACGCGAGAATCGAAAACATTTTTTCGTAGAACTGCTCGCCGAGACCGTCGCTTTCGACGGTTATCACTGCGCGGCGCTGCAGCTTCTCTCTGTACTCGTCTTCCGGATATATGTCGTCCGCTATCATCGATGCGCCTCTTTCGTCCCTGGGCTGCCCTTTGACAAAATAAAGGGCGCCCTTTTGCAGCGTATGCTTGTAGTGCGGCCAGCGTTTGCCGAAGATGAGCAGATCTACCGTTCCGCGGTTGTCCTCTATCACCGCCGTGCCGAAGGGGTTTCCCGCCTTGCTGAACTTTTCCGCGAAGCCGGTCAGAAGCCCAGCCGTCACGGCGGGCTGGCGCGAACGCCAGTTCGGCAGGTCGCTCACCGGACATGTGATGTACGGCTCGACCGCGGACTCGTACTGGTCGAAGGGGTGGCCAGATATGTAAAGCCCGGTGCTTTCCTTCTCCAGCTCAAGTTTCTGCCTCTCGCTGAAATCCTGAACATACTCCATCTCGGGCGTGAAAAAATCCCCGTCCGCGTCGCCGAAGAGCGAGGCCTGGTTCGCGTTCTGCGCCCTGCGCGCGGCAAGCTCGGCCACGCGCGGCAGAGCGTTCAGAAGTTTCGCTCGGTTTCCGTCAAGACTGTCGAAAGCGCCGGACTTTATGAGGTTTTCCACTACGCCGCGGTTTACCTGACGGCTGTCCACGCGGGTCAGGAAATCCCAGAGCGAGGTGAATCTTCCGCCTTTCGCCCTGTTTTCTATGATGTTCGCCACCGCGGCTTCGCCCACTTTGGCGATAGCGGAGAGCCCGAGCCTTATAACTTCGCCGACGACCGTGAAGTCTTCTTTCGACTCGTTGATGTCGGGGGGCATGACTGTGTATCCCGCGTCGCGCACGGCGCGGATATACCGGCCCAGGACGTCCGTGCCCGAGCCTATGTGGCTTGACAGATAGGAGGCGAGGTATTCCGCGCCGTAGTTGGCTTTGAGCCACGCCGTCCAGTACGCTATGAGGCCGTAGGCCGCGCTGTGGGACTTGTTGAATCCGTAGCCCGCGAACTTTTCTATGATGTCGAATATCTCGCCCGCGCGTTTTTCGTCGACGCCGTTGCCGACCGCGCCCTCTACGAATTTCGCGCGCTCTTTTTCCATAACCGCTTTCTTTTTCTTTCCCATCGCGCGGCGCAGAAGATCCGCCTCGCCCAGAGTGTAGCCGGCGAGTTCCCGCGCGCTCTGCATGACCTGCTCCTGATAGAGTATGACCCCGTAGGTGTCTTTCATGTAGGGTTCAAGGCTGGGGTGCAGGTAATGCACGCTTTCCTCTCCGTGCTTGCATTTGACGTATGTGTCGACCATTCCGCTTTCAAGCGGCCCGGGCCTGTACAGCGCAACCAGGGCGATCATATCCTCGAAGCAGTCGGGGCGCAGGCGGCGCACCAGAGCCGTCATGCCCGACGATTCAAGCTGGAAGACGCCGAGAGTGTCGCCGCGCTGAAGCATTTCGTAAGTCTTTGCGTCGTCCATCGGGATTTCGTTTAGGTCGATATGCCCCTTGCCGTTGCTTTCTATATTGCGGACGGCGCCGTCCATGACTGAGAGAGTGCGCAGGCCGAGGAAGTCCATCTTGACAAGACCGAGCTGCTCCACATATTCCATGGAGTACTGCGTCGCTATCTGGTTTTCGCCGAATCTGCGCACCGGCACCATGTCGTTCGTCGGCTTGGGCGTTATGACTATCCCCGCCGCGTGCTGAGAGCAGTGCCGGGCGAGTCCCTCGATGCGCGACGCCGTGTCGATGAGTTTTTTTATCTCCGGCTTTGAGTCGTAGGCCGCTTTGAGGTCAGGCACTCCGGCAAGAGCGCCTTTTATGTCTTTTATATCGGGGGTCGGCATCTCCGGTATGAGTTTTGTTATCGCGTTGACTTCCGGGATAGGAATGCCGAGGGCGCGCCCTACGTCTCTGATTGCACCGCGGCTTTTCATGCGTCCGAAGGTGACAATCTGCGAAACTTTGTCCGAGCCGTATTTCCCGACTATGTAGGCAATGAGCTCGTCACGGCCTTTGTCGGAAACGTCCGTGTCTATATCGGGCATGCTTATGCGCTCGGGGTTGAGGAAGCGCTCAAAGAGGAGGTTGCAGCGTATCGGGTCAAGGTCCGTGATGCCGAGCGAATAGGCGACGAGCGACCCTGCAGCCGAGCCGCGCCCCGGCCCTATCGGTATGCGCCTGGCCTTCGCCGCGACTATGATGTCCGCTACTATGCAGAAATACCCCGGGAAATCCATCTGCTCTATCACGTCAAGCTCGTAGGCGAGCCTGTCGAGATAGTTCTTCGGGGGATTGTCCGTTTTCAGTCTGCGGCGCAGCCCTTCCGAGGCCATCTTGCGCAGGTGCGTGCCGAGGGTCTCCCCCTCCGGAAGCGGGAACTCGGGCAGATAGTAGTGCCCTGTCTTCAGCTTCACGTCACATCTGTCGGCTATGCGCTGCGTGTTAAGCAGAGCTTCGGGAAGGTCGTTTCCGAAAAGCGCCCACATTTCGGCGGGCGAGCGGAAGTAATAGTCATCCCCGTGAAAACGGTAGCGCTTTTCGTCCGTGACGAGGCTCGTCGTCTGCACGCAGAGAAGCACGTCGTGCCATTCGGCGTCGCTTTTTTCCATGTAATGGGAGTCGTTGGTGGCGACAAGCGGTATGTCCAGCTTTTTTGACATCGCGACGAGCGCTTTATTGACAAGAGCCTGTTCGGGTATGCTGTTGGGCTGTACTTCCAAGAAAAAATTTCCTTTGCCCATTATGTCGCGATACATGGAGGCGCGGCGCTCGGCGCCTTCGATGTCGCCGTTTATGATAAGCTGAGGTATTTCACCGCCGAGACAGGCCGAAGAACATACGAGCCCTTTGCCGTAACGGGCGAGGAGGTCGTGGTCAATGCGCGGCCTGTAATAGAAGCCGTCGGTGTTCGCAATCGAGACAAGTTTCGTGAGGTTGAAGTAGCCCTCTTCATTCTCGGCAAGCAGTATGAGGTGATACTGTCCCTTGCCTTCGCGGCAGGTGTGGCCGTTTGGATCCACATAGACCTCGCAGCCGAGAATCGGCTTTACCCCCGCGGCGTTGCAGGCGTTGTAGAACTCGACGCAGCCGAACATAACGCCGTGATCCGTTATCGCCACGGAGTCCATCCCCATCTCCCGCGCGGCGGCGGCCAGAGCGGAGCATTTGCTTGCTCCGTCAAGAAGGCTGTATTCCGTATGCACGTGAAGGTGTACGAACGGCTTGTCGGACATGTTATTCATTTCCTCCCTCTGTTTCTTCTTCATCCGCGCCCGCGCTTCTGACGTAAAGCAGCTCAGCTCCGGCTTTGCGCAGAATGTCGGAAAGTGCGGGCAAAGCGGCTTGCTGCGGGCCCGATTCATCGCGCTGCCGCGGTTTGCGTTCCGCCTGCCCTGTGTCACGCTCAGGCGACGGGTGCGCCTCGCGAGTTTCTTCCACGGAAGAGATGTCTTGCCGTTCTATCTTCCATAACGCGGCAGCAGCCTCGCGCAAAGCTTTTTTATTCTGCGCGGCGGAGAGGAAGCTGCGCGCCGGCATCTCGCTTTCAAACTCCGCTTCAGCGCCTTCCGCGCCGCGTACAACAGCGGCGTTAAGCAAAGCGGAGGCGATTTCGAGCCTTTTGTCTTCTTCTATGAGCGAGGCCAGTTTCCAGAAAAGTTCCTCTCCCCCGGCGGAAGATGCCTCCCGCGCCTCTTTCCCCGCCGGTGTCTGCTGCTCGGGCGCGGGAAGCGCGGCTCCAGTGATTTGCTTTTGGAACGGAGCGGATGAAACCGTGCCGTCTGCGCCTGACGCCTGCTGCCGCGTCAGGTTCCGCTCACGGCCCGCGCCGGTGCCCGCCAAGTTTTTTTCGCCGTCCGTTATGCCCTTCAGTTCCATAATTATGACGCCGCTGAATATATCGCCTTTCATGCCGTAATGCGCGCGCGGCATCAGGCTGTTGCAGAGTTCGCAGACAGCCTTGAGTTTGTTTGCCTCCCAGTGGCGGGCTTCCGACGCCAGGTAGGCGCGTTCCTCCGGCGATGTTTCAAGAGCGTCAAAAGAGCTCTCCCCCCAGAGGGAATACATCCATAAATCACGGAAAAGGGCAAAAAGCGACTCGCACAGTCTCTCGGGAGATACTCCCCGTGCCATTATCGAATGAAGCGCCGCCGCTCCCTCCATCGGGGAGGTACGGGTCAGCGTTACCCATTTTTCAAGCTCTGTCCTGCTGCTGCCTCCGGTCAGCTCCTTTACGCTCGCAAGCGAAAGTTTCCCGCGCCCCAGTGCGACAGCCTGTTCCGTCAGCGACAGCGCGTCGCGCAGCGCGCCGTCGGCCTGACGCGCCAGCTCCCATACGGCTTCCTCCTCCGCTTCGATGTTTTCCTGCGCGCAGACATATTTCAATCTGCTCACAGTATCTGCTATGGTTATCCTGTGAAAGGGAATGTGCTGACAGCGCGAGCGTATGGTGACGGGCACTTTATGCGGTTCTGTCGTGGCGAGCAGAAAGACAACATTCGACGGCGGCTCTTCGAGAGTTTTCAGCAAAGCGTTGAAGGCCTGTTCCGTCAGCATATGCACTTCGTCGATTATATAGACTTTATAGGCGGCGGAGAGCGGCTTTAAGTTGACGTGGCTTTTCAAGTCGCGTATTTCGCCGATGCCCCGGTTTGACGCGCCGTCAATTTCTATTACGTCAAGATGTTCGCCCGAGGCGATGGCACGGCAGCTCTCGCAGAGGCCGCAAGGCTCGCAGCCATCTTTCTTTCCCTGGCAGTCCAGAGATTTCGCGACAAGACGGGCGGCCGAGGTTTTCCCGCAGCCGCGCGGGCCGGAGAAGAGATAGGCGTGCCCCAAAGAGCCTCCCCGCAGAGACTCCATCAGAACGCCGACTGCGGCGCTCTGTCCGACCATGTCGGAAAATGTCTGCGGTCTGTATCTTCGGTACAGAGATATATACATAGGACTCCTCCTCAGCGGCAAGCCAAGCGGCGAAAACCGCTGCCGGTGCGTTTATTCATAGTAGTCGGTGAGTATGCCGCCGCGGCGCGCCGAGTTTACCGCCTCCATGACACGGTCACGGAGCACGGAAAGCCCGGGCATTCCCGGCGCAAGCTCCTCTTCGGCGACAATCGCGGCGCGCCCTATCAGAAGGGCGCGGGAGCCGTGCGCATCACCGACCCGTATGTCATAAGGGGCAAGTTCAAGTTCAAGCGACCCGTCAAGGCGTTTTGCGATTTTTTCAAGCAGCTCGCGGCTCCGCGTCTCCTCCGGCGCGGAGAGAAATTCCGTATCGTCTATGCGCAGCACGCTCCGGCCCTTTTCGTTTGAGATTTTCACGCGCAGTTTTTTCACCACGTCTTTGCGCTGTATGGCTATGCCTTTCCCGCGAAGATACTCAACCGCCGCCTCCACCCGTTCCTCAGTCTCCGGGTGTGTCTGTAATATTCCCAGCTCATGCTGGGGCCGCTTGAGCCGCTCAGCGTTCATCCGTTCCATCATCGTAAGCATCGCCGCCGGGTTGTAGCCCGCGCGGTAGAGCGCGTCGATGCCCATTGAGTCGGCCTCTTTTTCAAGGTCTATGCTGTAGCTGTTCATCAAAGCGGTCTGCAGACCGCCCGCCATCTGGGCTATCCCTCCGCCGGCCTCGCCCGCCTGCGTCGCCGCTATAAGCCCGGCGATTGTCAGCAGAGTGAGCCTGCTGTTGCGCTTCGCCTGCACTATGCCGTGAGCGCGGTCGGCATGAACAAATTCATGGCAGAGCACCGCCGCGACCTCGTCTTCGCTTTTCAGAAAATCAAGCATTCCCGTCGTTATATATGTTATGCCGCCGGGCAGTGAAAAGGCGTTCGGCTGGGACATTTCCACTATGCGCACTTCGTAGTCGAGGTCGCGCTGCATCTGGGGCGTGAGGCGCGAGGCTATCATCGCGAGTTTGGCCTCTACCGACGGGTTTAAGACGCGCGGAAGATGTTTTTCTATTTCTTCTGCGCTCTTGCGGCCCAGTTTTATTTCGCGCTTTACGGTTTTGTCGCTCGGCTCGGGCGACGCCGCCGCATAAGCCGCTCCCGCCGAAGCAAAAAGTGCGATCGTAATTATCAGGGAAAAAATTCTTTTCGTCACGCGGCCACACTCCATAACCGATTCTGCAATCCGCGGCGCCGCCGCGAATCCTGCGCGTTTATAATTATACACATAAAACAGCGGCGGGGCATCGCCGCTCCGACGCTCTCCGCCGCTTTGACCCGCCGTCCGGTCCGGCTTCGGTATAATGTCACTCTGCGAAGTTCCTGATGTCCTCAAGCGAAGCCGGCTTCGCAGAACGTGTCACCGTACCTTTTTTCATCTCGACAATCATCGGCAGCTCCGCGATACCGAGCTTCTCCGCCATCTTGCCGTTTCTGTAACCGTCGATGAAGGCGATTGTCTTTCCGCTCTCTTTGGCGTACTTCTCCGCTTCGGCCCGCAGTCTGATTTGGCTTTGGTCGATGCTTGAGCTAAAGAGCGCTATGACCTTTTCCGGCTCAATGAGCACAGAGTTCAGGTGAAGCTGCTCCGAGATGTAGGAGTAGGCCGCCATGGCCGCGACAGCCCCGTCGCCCGCGGCCGTCACAACCTGACGCAGGTACTTGTCGCGGACATCGCCCGCCGCGAAGATCCCCTCGACCGATGTTTCCATCCTGTCGTTGGTGACAATCCAGCCGCCTTTTGACTGTCTGACAAGCCCGTTCTCCTTGAGATAAGAAACATTCGGCTCCGTGCCGACGAAAACGAAACACCCGGCGACCGGCAGGTCTGAGATCTCGCCCGTCCTGACGTTTTTGAGCACAAGTTTCTCGACTAAGCCTTCGCCTTCGATTGACTCGACCACGGAGTTCCACACAGGGACAATCTTAGGGTTGGCGAGTGCCCGCTCGGCCGCGTGGCGGTCGGCTCTCCACTCGTCGCGGCGATGCACGATATAGACCTTGTTCGCGAAACGGGTAAGGTAGCAGGCCTCTTCGACGGCGACGTTGCCGCCGCCGACGACCGCGACGACTTCACCCTCAAAGAAAGCGGCGTCGCAGACCGCGCAGTAGCTGACTCCGGCGCCGGTAAACTCCGCCTCGCCGGGACAGCCGAGCTTGCGGAAGCAGGCGCCTGTCGCGATGATGATCGCCTCGGCCTCTGTCTCGCCCTTGTCGGTAACGACTATCTTACGGCCGTTGCGTATCTCGATGTTTCGTACCGTGCAGCTTCTGAACTCCGCCTTAAAGTGCTCGGCGTGCTTGCGGAAGGTCTCTCCCAGCTCTGCGCCGGTGGAACGGATTGTGCCCGGCCAGTTTTCGATTTCGTCGGTAATGTTGATCTGTCCGCCCGGCACGGCTTTTTCAAGAATGAGCGTATCAAGGCCGGCGCGTCTGCCGTATACCGCGGCCGCGAGTCCCGCCGGGCCGGCGCCCAGTATTACAAGTTCTCTCTTTTCCAAAGCAAAACATCCTCTCTTGATTTTTTATAAAATTCTGCCGTCTGCTGATTTCCTTATGCGCCGCATTATATAAAATTTTATCTTCTGCGCCATATCACATGGCGGATTATTCCGTTATAGTCCGGTATTTTATTCACAAGCACAAACTCCCGGTCAGCCATCCTCTCAAGAGAAGGTATCTGGCTCTCTCCTGCTGTCTCGCTCATGAAAAGCCCGCCGGTCTTAAGCATACGCGGGAAAGCTTTGAAAAATTTCGCAAACAGCTCAGTGCCGCCCTCTCCGCCGTCAAGGGCCTCGCGCGGCTCATAGTCGCACACCTCGCTCATGAGTCCTGCGATTTCTTTACTCGGTATGTAGGGCGGGTTCGCGACTATAAAGTCAAGCGATCCGTCGGACACAGGGGCTTCCGAGGGTTCTCCGCAGCGCAGCAGCTCCATGCGTTTTTCAAGCTTGTGAAACTTTCTGTTTATCGCGGCCCATTTAAGCGCGCTGCGGCTTTTGTCCACCGCCAGCGCCGCGAGATTTGCGTTTTCCATAAGAAGCGCAACGGCGACGCAGCCGCTGCCCGTGCACCAGTCGGCAAAGCGAGCGGCCTTTCCCGCCGGAAAATATCGCAGCGCCTCCTCAACGAGCAGCTCGGTCTCCGGCCTGGGGATGAGAACGCCTCGGCCAGCTTTGATTTTGTACCCGTAAAACTCCGCCTCATGAAGAACGTAGGAAAGAGGAACGCCGGAAGCCCTGCGGTTTATCATGAGCTCCGCCCGGGAACGCCTTTTCTCCGGAAGTTCGGCGTCTTTCCAAAGAAGCGCGGCGCGCGGAAGGCCGAGCGCGGCCGACAGTATAAGATCGGCGGAATATCCGGGGCGCGCCGTGCCGGAATCTTCCAGGCGTTTCCGGCTCCGGCGCCGCAGCTCCTGCAGAAGCACCGCTACACCGACAGAGCTTTGAGCTTTTCCGCCTGGTCGGCTTCGGTCAGCATACGTATCAGCTCGTAGAGGTCGCCGTCGAGTATCTGGTCGAGCTTGTAGAGTGTGAGGTTGATTCTGTGGTCTGTAAGCCTGTTCTGCGGGAAGTTGTATGTGCGGACACGCTCCGCCCTGTCTCCCGTGCCCACCTGTCCTTTGCGCTCGGCGGCCATCTCGGCGTTCTGGCGCCGGAGCTCCGCGTCATAGAGCTTGGCGCGGAGGAACTGCATCGCCTTCGCCCTGTTTTTTATCTGCGAGCGCTCGTCCTGGCATGTTACCACAATCCCTGACGGAAGATGCGTTATGCGCACAGCGGAGTCGGTCATGTTGACGTGCTGCCCGCCGGCTCCGCTTGCACGGTAGGTGTCGATCTTGAGATCTTCCGGGCGGATTTCGACATCCACTTCCGCCGCCTCAGGCAGAACCGCCACTGTCGCGGTCGACGTGTGTATGCGCCCGCTCGCCTCTGTCTCGGGGACGCGCTGGACGCGGTGGACGCCGCTTTCGAATTTGAGCATACTGAAAGCCGCCGTGCCGTCTATGCGGAACACGACTTCTTTGAACCCGCCTATGCCCGTCTCGCTCACGGATATTATTTCTGTCTTCCAGCGCTGCCGCTCGGCAAAGCGCGTGTACATACGGAAGAGGTCGGCCGAGAAGAGCGCCGCCTCGTCGCCCCCGGCCCCGCCGCGTATCTCTATGATGACGCTTTTTTCGTCGTTCATGTCCTTGGGGAGGAGCAGAATGCGTATCTCACGCTCAAGCGCGGGAACGCGCTCTTCAAGAGCCGCAATCTCTTCCTCGGCAAGTTCGCGCATTTCCCCGTCGCCGCTTTCGAGCATTTCTTTCGCTTCTTCTATGCCGCCGAGCGCTTTTTCATATTCTGTGAAGGCGTCTACTATCGGCGTAAGCTCGACATGCTTTTTGCCGAGCTGCTGCATCTCGCGCGGGTCGTTCGCGACATCGGGAGACGCCATTTTGCGTTCAAGCTCTCTGTAACTGGCCTCTATCTCTTTTAATTTATCTATCAGTTCCATCCTCAGCACCACCTGCTGTCATATTGTCTCCGGAAGGGTCGAGGGCGGCGGAAAGCGCCGCGATCGCGACTTCAAGCTGGTCGGGCGACGGCTCCCTCGTGGTTATATATTGCAGAAGGAGAGCCGGCTTTATGCTCCACAGCCCCCATGTGCCGGAGTTTGACGCGGCTCTGATAAACTCGTACGACAGCCCGATTACCACCGGGAGCAGAACTATTCTGCCGCCGACTCGCATAATGACGCTTCCGCCGCCTATGGCCGAGAAGACTATTATGCTGACCAGTATGACGATTATCAGAAAAGAAGTGCCGCATCTCCTGTGTATTCTGGAGTAAGGCGCGGCTCCCGCAGGAGTCAGCTCCGCCCCGTTTTCATAGGCGTTTATCGTTTTATGTTCCGCGCCGTGGTATTCAAAGACGCGGGCTATGTCCTTCCACAGGGAAATGAGCGCGACATAGGCTACGAACACGACGCCGCGTATCGCGCCTTCCGCGATATTTTTCCCGATATGAGTCAGTCCGAGGCGCTCAGCGAGAAATTCGGATGCGAACATCGGAAGCGCGACGAATATGCCGCCCACGCAGACAAGAGCCGCCGCTATTGTCAGCGCCGTTTCAAGCGGCGTTATTTTCTCTTCCTCGCCCAGGCTTATCTCCGCCGACAGCGAGAGCGCGCGCATTCCTACGCGGAGCATTTCGACCATCGTCGCGAAGCCGCGCGCGACAGGATATTTCCAGAAGCCTTTTTTCGGCCATTCGGAGCAGGGCCATGTTTTCAGCAGGATACCGCCTTTCGGTTCCCGCACGGCAAGACCCCAGTGTTCCGGCCCTTTCATGAGGACGCCCTCGATGACGGCCTGCCCTCCGACCGGTATAGGCTTCGGCGCGGCGGCAAGAGAGGAAAGTGCAAGCCGGAAAACTTTCGCCGCGAAGATCATTCGGAGAGCAGCCGCTCCATATTTTCGTAAGGCTTCCCGCAGGGGCGCGCTTCGGCGCACTTTCCGCCTGCGACGCATGAGGGGCCCGCCGTAACGAAGAGCAGCGGAGCAGCCGCCCTCGCTTCGATCAGCATTTTGCGCGCGGCTTCGCGTATTTCCCACTGCGCTCTGCGGCAGAGCCTCAGCGCGAAGAAGTGATGAAGCTCGCGGGCGTTCATGGTAACGACGAGGCGCGTCTCCATGCCGTGGGGCAGAATGAAGCGCGCGTCTTCGCGCGGCACGCCGAGCTCCGTCAGCTTCCGGTATGTTCGGAAGGCGGCCTCTGACTGTTCGCCGAACAGTTTAAGCGCCTCGGGATTTGACGCCACGGAGGGCGGGACAATACAGCTGTTCCCCGTCATTTCGACATACCTCTGGCTCTGCTGCGAGAAGCTGGCCACCCTGTGGCGCACAAGCTGGTGCGTCGCCACACGGCTTAACCCTTCAAGAGCGAAAGTGAAGGAGGCGTGTTCAAAGGGCGACAGATGGCCCGCCCTGCGGAGAGTCGAGAGAAAAGAGGCGGTCTTCCCTTCGTCCATGCCGTCGAAAATCTCCTCCGCGCCAGAGGGGCTGTAACAGATTTTCGCGGCTGCCGCCACTACTCTGTCGGCTTCGGGCGTCGACGATATGAGTTTGACATACACCGGCATATCGCTTCACTCCTTTTAACGCGGGCCGGAAGATACGAAAAGAGGGGAGTCCGCGCATGGCGCTCCCCTCTTATGACGAAAAAGCTATTCGGCGGTCTCTTTGGCGCTTTTCTGGCCGTAGTTCACGCCGGCGTACTTCTGACGGAACTTCTCGAGGCGTCCCGCTTCGATCACGCGGCCTTTTTTGCCGGTGTAGAAGGGGTGGCAGGCGCTGCAGACAGAGACTCTCATATCGCCGACAGTCGACCTTGTTTCAAATGTATTGCCGCAAGCGCAGGTCACCTTGCAGACCTCGTATTTCGGATGAATACCTTTTTTCAACAGTCGCACCTCCATGTGCTAGCACGTCTTGCATACAGCCATGTATTATATTCCACTTTCGCCGGCGGCGCAAGCGATTCTTTCTTCCATGCGCGAAGCGGCGCGACGCCCGGCCGTTATATGTCTTTGAGCGAATTCCCGCTCTTGGGTTCCGCTTTCAGAGGCACGTTCAATATATCGACTCCCTCCATCGTTTTTACGAGCAGTTCGCGCACCGCCTCCGCGTCGCCGCGCGGACATTCGCAGACGATTGAGTCGTGAACCTGAAGCACTATCCGCGCGTCAGGAAATTTTTCCGAAAGAGCCGCGTCAAAGCGGAAAAGCGCGATTTTCGCGATGTCGGCGGCCGTGCTCTGGATCGGCGTGTTCACCGCAATGCGGGCAATCGCGCTCGTGCCTCTTCCCTCCGCAGTGGAGACTTCGGAAAGAGGACGGATCCGTCCGAAGAGCGACCTCGTGTAACCGCGTCTTTTCGCCTCGGCCGCGCTGCCCGCGATGTAGCTTTTCACGCTCGGCAGCACGCCGAAGTATCTGTCAACGATTTCCTGCGCGGCGGGCCTCGGCACGCCGAGCCTCTGCGCGAGGCCGAAGGCGCTCATGCCGTAAAGCAGCCCGAAGTTGACCACCTTCGCGAAGCGTCTCTGCTCGGCTGTTATTTCGCGGGCCGGCAGGCCGAATACCCACGAGGCCGTTTCAAGGTGTATGTCGCCGCCTTCGCGGAACGCGCGGATAAGTTTTTCCTCTCCCGTAAGCTCGGCCAGGACGCGCAGCTCTATCTGCGAATAGTCCGCAGCGACGAACACGCCGTCCTCCGAGCGCGGGACGAAGCAGGCGCGGAAACCGTCGGCCCATTCCCCGAAGACCGGCATATTCTGGACGTTCGGGTCGCGGCTCGCGAGCCGACCCGTGCCGGTCGAAAGATGGTCGAAGGTTGAACGCACCGTGCCGCCTCCGTCGCGCGAGTATTTTATGAAGGGCTGCACAAAGGCAGTGTATATTTTTGATTCCTCCCTGTGCCTTATAAGCATCAGGGGAATGTCGCACATCGGCTCCGGCAGTTTCGCCAGCTCTTCAAGCACCTGAATGCCGGTCGAATAGGCGCCGTTCTTCGTCGTCTTCAACGGCGGCAGCATCAGCCTCTCAAAGAGCAGCTCGCCGACCTGCTTCGGCGACGCCAGATTTATATCTTCTCCGACACGCTCTTTTATGGCGGCCTCGCATCTCGCGACGCTTTCGGCGAGGCGCGCGCCGAGCGCTTCAAGCCCGGACGTGTCGGCGCGCATTCCCGTGAGGCGCATTTTCGCGAGAGCCGGCGCGAGTGGCATATCTATATCGTTCATGACAGAGAGCAGGCCGTATTTATCAAGCTCCGGAAAGAGCGCGTCACGATAGCCGGACAGCCGCGAGGCAAGCCCGCGCCCCGGCGTCACCGGCGCTCCGAGAGTCCGTTCCATCCCCGCGGCCCCGCCCCTGTCGGGGTGAAGCAGATAGTGCGCCGTCTCGACGTCGTTCACACGCTCCCGCGCTGGCAGAGGAAAGTCCGGGCAGTCGCTCAGCATCTCGCGGTAGCCGCAGAGTATGAGGCGCCCGTGCCCCGCCCATTCCGCGAATAAAGCGCGTGCCTTTTCGTCACGCGCGTCAAAGCCCGCCGCTTTGCCGCCCGCAGCCGCGACGAATCTTTTCTCACCCTCTTCGGGCGACGGCGAGAGGGCGATTTCGTCATATTCAAACAACCGCTCAAGCTCCGTCTCCTCGCCTTTCCATTCGCCCGCCGACACCTGAGGCGCTTCTTGCGGCCCGGCTCCGCGCTCAAGGCCGGCGAAGCGCGCGTAGATTTTTTTCAGTCCGAGGCGCGAACAGAGCGCCGAGAGTTTTTCAAGCTCCGGCTCCTTCGGGATAAGTTCCTCCTCCGCCGCTGGTTCCGTTTCCTGCGGAACGACGAGCGCGCGGCTCATAAAGGCCGCTTCGCGCCCCGCTTCGAGCCTGACGCGCCGCGCTTTCGGAACTTCTTCTATGTTTTCGTAGATGTTTTCAAGCCGCCCGCTGCGGCCCACGAGAGCAAGAGCCGTCTTTTCGCCTATCCCGGCGACGCCCGGTATGTTGTCCGCCGCGTCGCCGAGCAGTGCGAGGTAGTCCGCCATCAGACGCGGCTCAAAGCCGTACTTTTCGCGGAAAACCGCGCCGTCGTAGACGAGGAAGTCCGTCACACCCTTCGAGGGGCGTATGACGGAAATCCGATCTTCTATCGCCTGAAAAAGGTCTTTGTCCGCGGAGAGTATATTCACGTCCCAACCCTCCGCCGCACGCGCCCTTGCTGTCGCTACGATATAATCGTCCGCTTCCACGCCGTCGCGCGAAAATACCGGAAATCCCATCGCGCGGCATAGTTCTGTGATAAGCGGCATCTGGAGGCGGAAGCTCTCGGGCGTCGGTCTGCGCGTCTCTTTGTACTCCGCGAAGAGCTCGTGCCTGCGCGTGGGGCCTTTGGGGTCAAAGAAGACGCCGAGACCGTCGGCCGGCCATTCGTCCAGCGCCTTCAGCATCATGTTGAAAAATCCGACCACAGCGTTCGTCGGCGTGCCGTCAGCCGCCGAAAGTTCCGGCGGCAAAGCGTAGAAAGCTCTGAAAGCGAGGCCGTGGCCGTCTATGAGAAGCAGATATTTTTTCATTTGACACAACCTTACTCCGTTTAGGATATAATTGCTTATCGCGGCGCGTTACACGCCCTCCGGCGCTGAGTCTATAATACTCCAAAGTGAGCCGTAAATAAAACTTCACGCGGCGTCGCGACAGGCGGATAATAAAAATCTGGAGGAATACAAAATGACCGACAAACCAAGAGTAAGATTCGCGCCAAGCCCGACAGGTGCGCTTCACATCGGCGGAGCGCACACCGCGCTTTTCAACTGGCTCTACGCGCGCAGACACGGAGGCTCCTTCATCCTCCGCATAGAGGACACCGACACGGAACGCTCGACGAAAGACTACGAGCAAAGCATTCTGGACGGCTTGCGCTGGATGGGGCTCGACTGGGACGAAGGGCCGGACAAAGGCGGCGGCTTCGGCCCCTACCGGCAGTCTGAGCGTATGCACCTTTACAGGAAATACGCTGAGCAGCTGCTCGGCGAGGGCAAGGCATACGAGAAAGCGGGCGCGGTCTTCTTCAGGGTTGTGCCGGGGAAAGAGCTGCGCTTCCGCGACGAAGTATACGGCAACCTCGACTTCAGAAGCGAGAACGCCTCCGTCAATCAGGACGGCACAATCAAAGACATCGTAATTGTCAAGAGCGATGGCATGCCGACCTACAACTTCGCGGTCGTCATAGACGACAGCACGATGGGAATAAATATGGTCATCCGCGGCGAGGATCACATCATTAACACACCGAAGCAGCTTCTCATATACGACGCGCTCGGCTTTGAGGCGCCCGCCTTTGCTCACCTTCCGATGATTCTCGGCAAGGACAAGAAAAAACTCTCGAAGCGGCAGGGCGCGACGAGCGTCTTTGAATACAGCGACATGGGCTACCTGCCCGACGGAGTCTTCAACTTCCTGGCTCTCCTCGGCTGGTCGCCTAAGAACGGGCAGGAAGTTTTCACGCGCGGCGAGGCTGTCGAAATGTTTGAAATCTCGTCTGTCACGCGCAAAGCCGCCGTGCTTGACATGGACAAGCTGAACCATATCAATCAGGAACAGATGAAAATAATGGATCCGATGAAGCTCCTTTCGGTCATCCGCCCCTTCTGGATTGAAATGGGCTTCGACCTCTCGGGATTGAGCGACGAATACCTCGCCTCCTCTCTGCACGCGATGGGAGGACGCGGACAGACGACAAAGCAGCTGGCCGAATACAGCGACTACTTCGTGACGTTCGACGCGGTAAAGGCCCGCTACGACGCCTCGGAAATCACGGACGAAACACGCGCCGCCGTCAGAAAATTCTACGTCGCGCTGCTGGGCGGTTGCCCTGAATGGAAAGCCCCGAAGATGGAAGAATTCACCAAAGAATGGATCGCCGCGAACGGCAGCTCGATGAAGACCGTCTGTATGCCTCTTCGCTGGGCGCTCACGGGACGCAAAGTAAGCCCGGGCGTCTTTGAGGTAGCGGAGCAGTTAGGCCGGGCCGAGTGCCGCCGCAGACTCGAATACTACAGCCTTGTATAGCGCCGGCGCGAAGAAAGCGCGCGCCGTATAAAACTCAGGCCCGCCATGAATTGAGGCGGGCCTGAAACGCGTTTTGTCTATTCCAGGAAATCTTTCAGTTTCCTGCTGCGGCTCGGGTGGCGCAGTTTACGGAGAGCTTTGGCCTCAATCTGGCGTATGCGCTCCCTCGTGACGCCGAAGCGCCGCCCCACCTCCTCGAGCGTATGGGCATGACCGTCCTCAAGGCCGAAACGGAGACGCAGCACTTCGCGCTCTCTGTCCGTCAGCTCTTCCAGCATTCCGTCAAGCTGCTCGCGCAGTATCTGGCTTGCCGCGGCCTCCTCCGGGCTCGGAAGATCCTTGTCCTCGAGAAAATCGCCGAGCTGGCTGTCCTCTTCCTCGCCGATAGGCGTTTCAAGCGAGACAGGCTCCTGCGCTATGCGCTGTATCTCCTCCACTCTTTCCGACGGAATCTCCATGCATGCCGCGATTTCCTCCTCCGTCGGTTCGCGTCCGAGCTGCTGCACCAACTGACGCGAAACGCGAATCAGTTTGTTGATCGTCTCGACCATGTGCACCGGAATGCGTATCGTGCGCGCCTGGTCGGCTATCGCGCGCGTGATGGCCTGGCGTATCCACCATGTGGCGTACGTGCTGAACTTGTAGCCTTTATGGTAGTCGAATTTTTCCACCGCGCGGATAAGGCCCAGGTTGCCCTCCTGAATGAGGTCAAGAAACAGCATCCCGCGCCCGATATATTTTTTCGCTATGCTTACTACGAGGCGCAGGTTGGCCTCGACGAGCCTGTCTTTGCATGAGGCGTCGCCCGCTTCGACGCCCTTCGCCAGCTTGACTTCGTCCTCCGATGTAAGGAGCGCTATTTTCCCTATCTCGCGCAGGTACATGCGCACAGGGTCGGAGAGGGGCAGATCCTCAAGGTCGTTCATATCTTCCGCGCCCGGTGAGGCGAGCACTGTCTCTCCCTCCGACGGGTCGACTTTGGTCTTCGGCTCGTCGATGACGTCGACGCCAAGCTCCATCAGGTTCATGTATATGTTGTCGAGAATGTCGGCCGTGAGAAAATCTTTCGGCATTTTTTTCTCGATGTCCTCGTATGTGACGAACCCTTTCTCGCGCCCTTCGTGGAGCAGGTCGCGCACGTTGTCTATGTAGGCGCTGTAATCCGCGCCGTACTGGTCGTCGCCCGCGCCCCCCGCGTTTTCGTTTTCCTCGTCGTCGATGGATTCTATCACATTGAGAATGTCAGTGTCGCCGTCAATCGCTTCCAGCTTCTCCATTCTCAGCCCAACGGAGCAGCCGCCCTCCGCGGGTTCGTTTTCAAGCGGCTCATCCGCGCCGCAGGCGGCGTCCGCGACAGGGGACTTTTCTTCCGGCATTGTTTCTTCTTTCTTTGTTTTCTTCATGCCTTTATGTTCCCTCCTTTGAGTAATCTCGTGTAATACATATATTTCTTATATTCCGCCTCTGTGATGCTGCCGTCTTTTATTCTGGCGACAAGCGGCGCAATGTTCTTTTTTATGAATTTATGCCGCAGCTCGCCTATGAGCTTGCCTCCCGTTTCAGGCGCGATTCCCTCGCGCGCGAGCAGCCCGTTGCCGCGCGCGATTATTTTCATCCCTTTGACGTCGTTCATCTGTTGCCAGCGTCTTTCAATCTCGTCGGGTTCGTCTCCCGAAAGAAGCGCCGATACAACGGAACGAACGGTTTCGTCCGAAATATAGGGCGCGACATCGTTTGCCGCGTACTCTGCCCGTTTCCTGCCGTCGTTCCACAACAGGCTGCATACCATATATTCAAGGTCGTCGCCGTAAAGTCCCGTATCTTCGCGCACCTCGCGCGAGGGCGCTCTTTGGCCGGAGCCGGCGGGAACTTCCCCGCGCCCGGTTTTGTTTCCCCGCGCGCGTGACGCCTCTATCATCGCGCTTACCTCGTGCGGGAAAACGCCCAGAACCTCGCTGATTTCGTTAATGCAGGGCGAAAGGTCGAAGACCGGCAGCGACGCCAGTCCTTCAAACAAATCTTTCCGCGCGGCCGGGGCTCGCAGAGAGTCGCCCAACGCCGCACGCCTCAGCTTCACGTGATATAGAGGAAGCGAAAGAGCCGACGATATTGATTTCTCAAAGAGTCCGCGCCCGTCCGGAAGCAGCAGCAGTTCGTCCGGGTCTTTGCCTCCGCTCCACAGCGCGCGCTTTGCCGTCACGCCCTCGGCCTGAAGTATGTACATGGCGCGCAGCGCCGCTTCGTTGCCGGCGGAGTCTGAATCATAACACACATAGCAGAGCCCCGTCATCCTTTTTATCAGAGCCGCCTGCACGGAGGTAAGCGCGGTTCCAAGCGACGCGACGGCGTTTGTAAAGCCACAAAGGTGGGCGCGTATGGCGTCCATATAGCCCTCGACAAGCAACGCGCAGCCTTTTGAGGCGATAGATGCCTTGGCTCTGTTCAGCAGATAAAGATTGTGTCTCTTGTTAAAGAGGCGGCTCTCCGGGCTGTTGAGATACTTCGCGCCCTCCCCGTCAAGTATGCGGCCGCCGAAACCGACAACGCGCCCCGTCATGTTATATATGGGAAACATTACTCTGCCGCGGAATCTGTCGTAACAGCCGCCGTTCCTGCCGGAAACGGCAAGTCCGCCTTCTATTGCCTTCTCCCCGGATATTCCAAGGCGTTTCAGGTATCTTGTAAGCGCGTCCCATGAGTCGGGGGCCCATCCTATTTCAAAGTTCAGAGCGTCGCGCGCGGTTATCGACCTGCGCTCCAGATACTTTCTGGCGGCTTCGCCCTCCGGCGCTTTCAGCGATTCCATGAAAAATCCGAGCGCGGCTTTGTTCACGTCCGCGCCAGCGCGCGACGACGCTCCGCTCCGGCGGGCGGACAGCGCCACACCTGCCTTTTCCGCGAGACGTTCAAGCGCCTCGCGAAATTCAAGATGCTCTTTTTCCATCACGAAAGAAAAAATATCTCCGCCCTTGCCGCACCCGAAACAGTGAAAGGTCTGACGCTCCTGGGAAACAGCAAACGACGGTGTTTTTTCGTTATGGAAAGGGCAGCACCCCCAAAAGGTCTGTCCCTTTTTTTTCAGCGGGACATACTCGGATATGACATCGACGATATCGAGCTTTGACTTTATTTCACGTACATCGTCCTGCGCCATTATCCACCCTCCGTCGGCAGAAAAAAATAAAAACAAGAGGGAGAGTTTGTTACTCTCCCTCGTAATTT
>CAYVEQ010000025.1:0-28632 GCA_964450835.1 uncultured Synergistaceae bacterium | reverse complement strand
GGCAGCCGAGGCCGCTAAAGCCGTAAGGCCGCGTATCGCTCTTTTGAAAACGCACCAAATAACTCCTCGGGAACACAGCGCCCCGGTTTCCCGCACGGCCTTCCGCCCAGAAAATCCGCGCGGGGAACCGCGGAAGAGGTATGTGGATTTTTAGGGAGGCAAAACTGTCAAAGGCTTTGACGTAAGTTTGCCGCGGCGCGTAAAAAATCCCGGGGATTTTTGTCCCCGGGACTTTTTACGCATTGACGCGGTTTTGCAAAGTTTTAGAAGCTTTCCTGCGCGTTTCTCGCGATTATCTCTTCCTGCTGGTAGTTGTCGAGGTCCACGAAGTAGTCGCTGTAGCCCGCGACACGCACTAGGAGTCCGCGGTAGTTGTCGGGATGCGCCTGCGCGTCGCGCAGGGTCGGTTCGTCGACGACGTTGAACTGGATGTGGTGGCCTCCGAGTTTGAAGTAGGCGCGGATAAGGTTCTTGACGCCTTCGATTCCCTCTTCGCCCGCGAGGACGGAGGGCAGGAAGCGCTGGTTGAGAAGCGTCCCGCCGGATTTTACCTGGTCCATCTTGGCAAGCGACTTGACAACAGCGGTCGGGCCGTGGCGGTCGGCACCGTGGCTCGGCGATGTGCCGTCCGACTCTGGCATGCCGCTGAAGCGTCCGTTCGGCGTCGCAGCGAGTTTCTGTCCGAAGTAGTTGTGGCAGGTCGTCGAGAGCATGTTGAGATGGTAGGTCGGCCCGAGAATGCTGTGCTTTCCGTCGATGTTGCGGAAGAGGCTGTCGTAGACTCTCCTCATCAGGTTGTCGGCGTAGTCGTCGTCGTTGCCAAAGAAAGGCGTCTTGTTCCACAGCGTCAGGCGCATCGCCTCGTACCCTTCCCAGTTGGCTTTTATCGCGTCGACAAGTTCCTGCAGCGTGTAGGTGCCTTCGTCATAGACGTGTTTCTTTATCGCCGAAAGGCTGTCGGTGATTGTGCCTATGCCGCAGCACTGGATGTAGTCGCTGTTGTAGCGCGGGCCGCCGTTGTAGTAGTCTTTGCCTTTCTGTATGCAGTCGCGGATTATGCAGGAGAGGTATGTCGCGGCCATTTTCGTGGCGTACTGGTAGCGGAGGTAGTTGTCTACTCTGATTTTTGTTTCGACCACGTGCGCCATCTGTTTCTCGAATGCTTCATAGAGATCGTCGAAGGTCTTGAAGTCGGAGATTTCGCCGGTCTTGATGCTGACCTGCTTGCCTGTCAAGAGATCGACGCCGTTTGAGAGAGCGTATTCGAGAAGTTTCGGCACGTTGAGGTAACCGTGGAGCAGGTAAGCCTCTTTCCCGGAGCAGCCTGTTTCGATGCATCCGCTTGTGCCGCCTTCACGCGCGTCCTCAAGCGATTTGCCGACGCGCATCTGTTCCTGTATTACCATGTCCGCGTTGAATACCGACGGGTAGCCCATGCCGTTGCGGAATACGCGGGCCGCGGCGCGGATTACGTTGTCGGGGGTGCGTTCGCTGACCTGAATGTTGCCCTGCGGCTGGAGGAGGCGCAGCTCGTTGAATATTTCAAGGCAGATGTAGGTGACTTCGTTCGAGCCGTCGGTGCCGTCTCTTTTGAGGCCGGCGAGGTTGATGTTCGTGAAGTCGTTGTATGTGCCGCTTTCTTTGGCCGTGACGCCGACTTTCGGCGGAGCCGGAGTGTTGTTGACTTTGATGAAGAGGCAGGAGAGGAGCTCTTTTGCCTTTTCACGGGTGAGCGTGCCGTCGGCTATGCCCTTCTCGTAGAAGGGACCGAGGTTCTGGTCGAGGTGTCCGGGGCTCATGGCGTCCCAGCCGTTGAGTTCCGTGATGGTCGCGAGGTGGACGAACCAGTACATCTGAACGGCTTCCCAGAAGTCGCGCGGCGCGTGCGCCGGTACCCAGCGGCAGACGTCGGCTATTTTGAGAAGCTCCGCCTTGCGCGTCTCGTCAGTCTCTTCGGCGGCCATTTTCTCGGCGAGGTCGGCGTGGCGCTCGGCGAAGATGATAACGGCGTCGCAGGAGATATCCATCCCCTGAAGCTGCTCGTCTTTGGCGGTTGCCTCGGGGTCGTTGATGAAGTCGAGTTTCGCGCGGGCTTCGGCGATGTCTTTCTTCATGTCGAGGGCGCCTTTGTGGTAGATGAGGTTGTCAAGCGAGGTGTGGCCGAGCGCGCGCTGTTCGCCGAACTCGGTGAATGTGCCGGCTTCGTAGAGGAGGTTCCACGCCTCGGGCATACGTTCAAAGAGGCGGTCTCTCATGCAGCGGCCACGCCAGTAGGGCTCGACCTCTTTCTCGTAGATGTCCATGTCTTCGGGAGCGACGGTGTAGTTCTGCTGCGCGCGGGTTGTAAGGACTTCAAAGTCGTGGCGCGAATGGCAGGTAAGCTCCGGGAAGGTCGAAACAGCCTTCGGGAAGGGGCCGCGTTCGCCGATGATCAGCTCGTCCTTGCCGATGTAGAGCGTTTTTTTCTCGCAGATGTACTTGAAGTTCGCGCCGCGCAGCACAGGCATGGGCAGCTTGCCCTCGTGTTCGCGGTAGAACTCCGTCTCAAGCAGCGCTCTTTCGATGGAAATGCTTGGATGCTGGTCAAAGCTCGCGTCGCGCAGTCTCTTTACGCGCGCGCTTGACGGGGCGGCGGCTTTCTGTACCTCTTCGCTCATCTGCCCGCAGCAGCAACAGGATGTTGCGGTGTTTTCAGCCATTGTTACTACCTCCTTGCGGATTTTTTTGTTCTGTTTCTATTAACCGGCCGCGGCGGTTATCCGCCGATGTGTACCTTCAGGCCGTAACTCTCGAGTATCTCAGCGGCATGCCGTGTTTGATTTTCCGTCGGCGGCATCAGGTCGTTCAGCTTGTACTCCATGTGCCAGCGCTCGTGCTTGCCCTTTGCGACAGTATGGTAGGGGAGAATGTTCACTCCCGTGACGCCGCGCAGCGGCTTTACGAATTTTCCTATGGCGTGCATGTTGTCGTCGCCGCTGTTCAGCCCAGGCATAAAGGGAATGCGGATGTTGACGTGCGCCCCGGCCTCGGATACAGCGGCGAGGTTTTCAAGAATAACGACGTTATCAACGCCGGTGTATTTTTTATGCTCAGCCGGGTCCATGTGCTTTATGTCAAAGAGATAGAGATCCGTGCGTTTTACGGAATCAAGGATGACGCTCTTCCCGGTGAAGCCGCATGTATCCACGCACCTGTGATACCCCTGCGCGCCGCATGCGTCAAGCGCCTCCATAAGAAACTCGGGCTGCATGAAAGGTTCGCCGCCGGAGAATGTGACGCCGCCGCTGCGGAAGAATATCTCGTCCTTCGCGAGAGCGCGCATGAGTTCTTCCACGGTGTAGGGCCTGCCGCAAAGCTCGCGGGCTTCCGGCGGGCAGGCGTCGCAGCATTTGCCGCATCCGTCGCAAAGGCCCGCGTCGGTGACAAGCGCGCCGTCGCGGACGGAAACGGCGCCGTTCGGACAGATTTTCACGCACGTGCCGCAGGCGATGCACTTCTCGCCGCGGAAGAGAATTGTCGGCGATACCGACTGGCTTTCCGGGTTATGGCACCACCAGCAGGAGAGAGGACAGCCTTTCAAATGCACCGTCGTCCGCGTGCCCGGCCCGTCGTGGATGGAATATTCTTTTATGTCAAATATGATTCCGCTCTTACTCAACGGTCAGATTCCCCTCCTCCGAAATGTCCAGCTCTACACGGTTCGCGAAATAGTACCTTCGTATGAAACGTTCCTGCACCGAGAAAGACCAGTGCACGTCCCGCACGTAATCCGCGGCTCCGTTGAAATCGTGATTTCTGAGAAGCTCTATTATCGCGGCGTGTTCTTCAAGCGAATGAAGCTCCCATTCTTTCACGAAAGCTTTGTTTCTCGGAAAATCGTAGAGACGCTCCTTGCGTATCTTAATCGCGTGAGTCATCTCCGCGTTGTCCAGCATATCGAGATACACGTTGTGGAACCGCAGGTTCGCTCCGTAAAAGACGGAGAAATTGTTGTGATCCAGAGCTTTCTTCATCTGCTGGTTGTACTTCTCCATCAAATCCGCGTCGCCGTCGCGGAAACGCACCGCGACAAGCAGAATCGCAGCCGATTCCAGCGCGCCGAGGATCTCGTATATGTTGCGTATCTTTTCAAGCGTCAGGGCGTTTACCACAACTCCCCTGCGAGGGAAAATCGTTACGAACCCCTCCGACTCGAGCTGAAAGAGCGCGTCGCGCAACGGCGTCCGGCTCATGCCGAGCCCGCGGCTGATGTCATTCAGATTAAGAAAAGCTCCGGGCCGCAGCCTGCCTTCGTTCATTTGCACGCGAAGATAGTCGTAAACCTGTTCTTTCAGCGATTTTAACGTGAAGTGGGACTCGCACGTCATTAAATTTTTCCCCTCCCGAAGTGATTGTATCACAGATATATCAGTTTGCCAATAACCAAACAACGATAAAATGGCGTTCGTGCGCAATATTTCCCCGTGATTTTGCAACATCGCGCGTTTTTTAGCCTATGCGCTCTGCACGCAGTGATATTTTTCTAATAATTGTCAATAGTCTTTGTAAAACATCGCTTTTTCCCTTTCGGCTATTATAATTCTATTATCATAATAGCGGAAACATGTTGAGGGAAGGGATTACAGCTTATCAAAAAAAGGTTATACTTAACCGACAGGGGAAGCACGGCTTCTCAGCCGTGCCACCGAAAGCAGACAAAAGGGGAATCCGGATGAAAATACAGACCTTCAAACTCGAAAGGCAGTTCGCCCTCTACAAGGCAAAGGCAAAATATATGCTGAGCCAGACTTCCTGCGAGGGTTGCTCAATGCAGGAGATTCTCGACATGGCGGACTCCGAGTGCCGCGCGCTGTGGGACAAGCTGAGCCTCGGCTATACAAGCCCCGAAGGTTTCCCGCCGTTGCGCGAGGCTATCGCCGCGCGCTACACGTCGATACGCCCTTCGGACATTCTCGAGCTCGCGCCGGAAGAGGGCATTTTCATATTCATGAACAGTATGCTGGAGCCGGGCGACGAGGTTATAGTCATGCACCCGACTCTGCCCTCTCTTTACGAGCTGCCGCGCGCTCTGGGCTGCACAGTCATCAAGTGGCCGCTTGAAGTCACAAGCTGGGGCTGGCGGCTTGACATGAACTTCCTCATGGAAAACATCTCCCACAAGACCAAGCTCCTCATTATGAACGTGCCGAACAATCCGACGGGCTTCATTCCAGTGCGCACGGAAATCGACAGAATCCTCAACATAGCCGACCGCAACGGGACATGGATTTTCAACGAGGAGACCTACCGCGGCATGGAACACGACCCGGGCGCAGCTCTCCCCTCTCTTGCCGACATCTACCCGCGCGCGACAGTCTTGGGCGGGCTGAATAAATACGGCCTCCCGGGCACCCGCATCGGGTGGCTGGTATCGAAGAACCGCCAGATAATCAGCGACTGCTCATCTTTCAAGGATTACACCACTCTCTGCAACAATGCCCCGGGCGAGATACTCGCCACCGTCGCGATGCGCAACGCCCCCGACCTCCTTAAGCGCAACCACGAGATAGTGCTCAAGAACCTCGACATCGCTGAAGCGTTCTTCCGCAGATACCGCGACCTTTTCCAGTGGATACAGCCCAACGGCGGCGCGACCGCTTTCCCGCGCCTGCTGCCGCCCTTTGATGTCACCGAGATGTGCGAACGAGCTATGACGGAAAAACAGCTGCTGATAATCGGAGAGCGCGCCTTCGGCCTCGACACGAATCATTTCCGGGTCGGTCTCGGCAGGCTTGATTTCCCGTCGGCGCTTTCCGTCTTCGAGGAACTCGTCGAAGAGTTAAAGAAAGGGAAAAACTGAAAAAATACGACGTGCGGCGAGTTTTCCGCGCGCGGCAAACTTATTAAAATAAGGAAATCAAATCAGGAGTGATGTTGAAATGCGCTATTCGGACAGAATCATAAAGACGCCCTCGTCTTTCATCAGAGACATACTCAAGGTCACGGAAGACCCCTCCGTCATCTCTTTCGCCGGCGGCCTCCCGAACCCGATCTCCTTCCCGCAGGAAGCCCTCAAAGAATCCGCGTGCAGAATAATAGACGAATATAAGGGCAAAGTTTTCCAGTACTCCACGACAAACGGCTACGCGCCTCTCCGCCAGTACGTGGCGGACAAGTACAACCGCAACTACGGCCTGAACCTCGTCGCCGACAACGTCCTCATCGTCACGGGCTCCCAGCAGGCACTCGATCTCATAGCAAAGGTCCTGCTCAACAAGGGCGACGGCGTAATCATGGAAGAGCCGGGCTACCTAGGCGCGATACAGGCCTTCATGATGTTTGAGCCGACATTCTACACAGTTACGCTGGAGCACGAGGGACTAAAGCTCGACGAACTCGAGTCGGCTCTCAAAAAAGGCGTGAAGTTCGCCTACACCGTCCCCAACTTCCAGAACCCGACCGGCCTTACCTACACCCGGGAACGCCGCGAAGCCATCTGCGAGCTCTTCGACAAATACGACACTGTGCTCATCGAGGACGACCCCTACGGCGAGCTTCGCTTCAAAGGCGAGAAGCTCCCCTATATCGGCGGCGGCAAACTCGCCCACAGCGTTCTCCACGGTTCTTTCTCAAAGACAGTCACCCCGGGTATGCGCCTCGGCTTTATGATCACACAGGACAACGAGCTGATGCAGCACCTGATCACCGCGAAGCAGTCAAGCGACCTTCACACGAACATCTTCTCGCAGTACATGATTTACGACTACCTTGCGCACAACGAGTACCGGCAGCACGTCGACAAAATAGTGGCCCTCTACAAAATGCAGTCCGACGCTATGCTCGAGGCCATAAAAGAATACTTCCCAGAGAATATAAAATACACGGAGCCTGAAGGCGGCATGTTCATCTGGGTCACACTTCCCGAAGGACAGTCGGCGCTGAAGCTCTTCCACAAAGCGATGGAAAAGAAAGTCGCCTTCGTGCCTGGAGATCCCTTCTACGTCGGCAAGAGCAACGTGAACACATTCCGCCTCAACTACACCAACTCCACTCCGGAAGCCATCCGCGAAGGCATCAGACGCCTGGGTGAAGTCATCAGAGAGTCTGTGCCGAGCCGCGAAAGATAAACGATAAAGGCCAAACAGCCATGCATGCCCCGCGCACTGCGGGGCTTGCTTTTTTTGCGCAAAGCCCGGCTCCCGTCATGTTCGGGCAGCACACGCAGCACTCTCCCTACACCTCTCGCGGCCGCCTCGGTTCTGAGCGCGGTCTGTCTCCGCGGCGCACACGGCACACGCTTGGAGAAACCCGCAAAGGCAAAGACCTAAGCCTCTCTCCGCGACCCGCTCGGCGCCGCCCTTCTTCCGTCCGCTGCCCCGCTTCTCCAGCGCGCGGCTTGCTGAACGACCCTGCGCTTTCCCCCCCTGCGCACGGAATTCGGATAACAATCCCTCGTTCGTCATGACTTTGTCCTGCGGCGACAATTCGTGTACAATGAACAAATACAAACGGGGGTGCATAGCATGACGGCCGCTCTGAACATGAACCCGAAACTCAGAATACTTATTCCCGTAGTCCGCGGGCTGGCGAGGATACTCGGCAAAGACTACGAGGTGAACTTGCACGACGTTTCGATGCCGGAGCACTCTCTTGTCCTCTGTGAAAACGGCTACGTAACAGGGCGCAGCGAGGGCGGCCCGATGACCGACTTCGGCCTCCTGATGCTCCAATCCGAGGAATATCAGCACCGCGAGGGCGTATTCAACTACATCGCGAAAAACAACCGGGGCGAACTCATCAAATGCAGCTGCATATTCATCCGCGACGAGAACGATAAAATCATAGGGTTCCTCTGCATCAACTACGACCTGAAAAAAGCCGCGGCCGCCCGCGAGCTTATAGAAAGCCTGCTCCGCGTCGAAATAAGCGGCGACGGCGCAGGGCCCGAGACAAACGCAACAGGTTTCCCCGAGCCGGTGCGCGAGTCGTTCGCGCAGGACATAGAGGAAGTGGTCGGGGCCTCTCTCGCGCAGACCAAGCGCCGCATCGGCAAGCCTTTCAAATATCTCACGAAGCCGGAGAAAAAAGATGTCATACGCGAACTGCATGACAAAGGCTTTTTCCTGCTCAAAGGCTCGGTCGATATTCTCGCCTCGGAAATGGGCAACACGAAATTCACGATATATTCGTACATACGGGAGATACAGAAAAAAGATTAGCGCCCCGTGCCGGAGAAGTCAAATCCCACTGCCCTCGGAAAATTAAATTGAGCGGGTGCTTTTTTGTTTCGCAAATCTTTTATATATATCTTTTTGTGCGCCTTGACAAAGTTTCAAAAGTATATCAAAATATTCTACGTAGGCAACAAAATATTTATTTCTAAATCATTTTTTTGACGCGCCTCGGCAACACGGGGTCATCGGTCAATATCAGCAGCGCGGCCTCCGCGCCGCGCTTAATCGCAAGGAGGGAGCAGGCAAATGGAGCTAATCGAGAGACACCCGATACTGGAATTCAGTCACGGGCGCGAGGTAACGTTCACCTTCGACGGCAGAGAGCTGAAAGGCTTCGAGGGGGAGCCGATAGCGATGGCGCTTCACGCGAACGGTGTTCAGGTTTACCGCGTAACGCCTGAGATGAAGAGAACAAGGGGATTTTTCTGCGCCATAGGCAAATGCAGTTCATGCTTTATGGTAGTCGACGGGGTTCCCAACGTTCGCACCTGTGTCACGCCTCTGGCCGCGGGGATGAAGGTAGAGACACAGCGCGACAAGGGCCGCGTGCCTATGGAAGTTTAGGGGGAGGGAAAACAGATCATGAAGAAAATATATGAAACCGACCTCCTGGTGGTTGGCGGCGGAGCGGCGGGACTCTGCGCGGCGGCGGAAGCGGCCGGGGCGGGGGCGAAAGTCGCGGTGATAGAGAGTGACCTTCATCCCGGAGGACAGCTCGTCAAACAGACGCATAAATTCTTCGGCTCGCGCGACGAGTACGCGGGAACCAGAGGATACAAAATAGCGGACATACTTCTTGACGAAATCGCAGCGCTCGGCGACAAAGTGGAAATCCGCTGCAACTCCACGGTAACAGGCTATTACCCCGAAGACGGCGTCTACACGGTAATGGAAGGCGAGGAAAGCTATTACAGGATAAAGGCGAAAAAAGCCGTAATAGCAACAGGTGCGCAGGAAAGAATGATCCCCTTCCCGAACAACGACCTTCCAGGAGTTTACGGCGCCGGCGCGGTACAGACTCTCATGAACGTCTACGGTGTCGTACCGGGCAAACGCGTCCTCATGGTAGGCGCCGGCAACATCGGGCTCATCGTCAGCTACCAGCTCGCGCAGGCGGGCGTTGAAGTGGCTGCGGTAGTCGAAGCCATGCCGAAAATCGGCGGCTACTGGGTGCACGCGGCGAAGATACGCCGCCTCGGCATACCGATTCTCCTTCAGCACACCGTAACGGAAGCCATCGGCGACAAAGTGCTCGAGGGAGCCATGATTCAGGGGCTTGACGACAAATTCCAGCCGGTAGGCGAAGCGAAGAAGATAGACTGCGACATCATCTGCATGGCGGTAGGCCTGACGCCGACCACCGAACTCTTCTGGCAGGCCGGCTGCAAGATGCGCTACGTGCCGCAGCTCTGCGGATATGTTCCCTACAGAGACAAAAATATGCGCACGAGCAACCCCGACATCTGGGTAGCGGGAGACGCCTCCGGCATAGAAGAAGCCTCGGCCGCCATGGTGGAAGGCAGAATAGCGGGCCACAGCGCGGCAAAAGCGCTCGGGCACACGGTCTGCGAGGACAAATTCTCCGAATACTGGACGAGACTCGGCCACCTCCGCGCCGGAGAAGTTGGAGAGAAAATAGTTGCCGGTATCAAGCAGGTAATGGTAGACGGATGGGAGGCGTAAACGATGAGCTGCTGCTGCGATAAAGAAAAACTGTTCAACAGCGGGATACTGGTGGAACACTGCGAGGGAGCGGTTCTTCCGCCGAAAGAGGAATGGGAGAAGAAAAAAGGCGGTTACGTCGTAATAGAATGCCCCAAAAGAATACCGTGCAACCCCTGCTACACAAGCTGCCCGACAGGCGCGGTGCTTCCCTTTGAGGACATCAACGACGTACCGAAGATAAACTACGCGAAATGCACCGGATGCGGAATATGCGTGTCGAGGTGTCCCGGACTCGCCTGCTTCGTGATAGACCTGACCTACGCAGAGGACAAAGCGGTAATCAAACTCCCCTACGAGCTTCTTCCGCTTCCGGAAAAAGGCGAGACGGTCAAATGCCTCGGCAGAGACGGAAGCGAACTGGCCGACGGCGAGGTGCTTGCGGTGGCGGAGCCTTCAAAAGACAGGACATACGTTGTGAGCGTAGTGATTCCGAAAGACAAATACGACGAGATACGGGCGATAAAGGTGGTGCGCTAAATGGCTAAGGCAAACGTAATATGCCGCTGCGAAGAAATAGAAATAGACGAAATCAGAAAATGGATAGCCGCAGGCTACACAGAATTTGACGAGCTGAAAAGACTTCTGCGCGTTGGTATGGGGCCGTGCCAGGGACGCGGCTGCAGAGATATTATCCTGCGCGAGCTTGCCAAAGCCACAGGGCGCAACGTCGCCGACATAGCGCCCGGAACGATCAGGCCGCCTGTGAAACCGATAAAAATCAGCCTCCTTGCCGAGGACTGCGATTAGGAGGTGCAACAGAATATGGATTTCCCGAAAACAGCCGATATAGTCGTAATAGGCGGAGGCGTAGTGGGCACCGCCACAGCTTACTACCTTGCAAAATCAGGACGCAAGAACGTTGTCCTCGTAGAGAAAAACACTGTCTGCTCCGGCTCGACCGGACGTTGCGGCGCGGGCATAAGAGCGCAGTGGGGGCTTGAGCTCAACTGCCGCATGGCTCTCGCCTGCCTTGACACGTTCGAACATCTGGACGAGGAGCTCGGCCTCCCGACCGGGCTGAACCAGGGCGGCTACCTGCTCGTCGCCTACAAGGAAAAAGAGTGGGAGCAGTTCAAAAAGAACGTCGAACTTCAGCACAGCTTGGGCATCAATACAGAAATATTCACCGACGTGAAGCGCGCGCAGGAGATATGCCCCGGCGTGGCGGTTGACGACGCGATCGGCTTTACCTTCTACAACCGCGACGGACACGCCGACCCGTTCCTCACGACGTTCGCCTTCCAGGAGGCGGCTAAGCGCCTCGGGGCGAAATTCTGCAAGTTCACCGAAGTCACCGGGCTTAAGGTCGAGGGCGGCAAGATAAAGGCCGTCGAAACCAACCGCGGGACAATCGAGTGCGGCGACGTTATCAACTGCGCCGGCTCGTGGGCTCAGGACGTCGCCGCCATGGCGGGTATAAAGCTCCCGAACTGGGCCGAACGCCACGAGATAATCATCACTGAGCCCGTAGACCCGGGCGTCTGCCCTCCGATGCTCATGAGCTTCAGCGGAAACTACTACATCCAGCAGCGTCCGCACGGCTCCATCATCGCGGGCGAAAGCCCGTCACACGAGCCGCTCGTCGGCTACACCTCGACTGTGCATTCCGTGGCGAGCATCGCGCGCACGGTTCTCAAACTCCTGCCGCGCGCTAAGAACATCCGCATCGTCCGCCAGTGGGCCGGGCATTACGACATGACGCCGGACGCGGCCCCGATACTCGGCGAGACGGACGTGAAGCACTTCTGGCACGCGACCGGATTCTCAGGCCACGGCTTCATGCTCGGCCCTGTCGCGGGACAGATAATGACCGCTCTGCTAAACGGCGACACTCCGCCGATTGACCCGACGATCATGGACTACCGCCGCTTCGAGCGCGGAGAAAGAATCATCGAGCCGAACGTCGTTTAATAACATTCGGCTGGATTCGCAAAACACATACACGCCGCTGCGGGATGCCCGCGGCGGCGCTTTTTTACTGCGCCGGGACGTTCACGAAAACAGAGAACCCGCTGCGGCGACGGGAGACTGCCGCCGCAATTCCCGCGCGGCGCTGGGTCGCGCGGAACGACGGGCGCGCGTCAGACTTTCGGGGCCTCCGCGTCGTCGCAGACAAGCACGCCGCCTCGCGCGAAGTTCTCGTCTTTCATCTCGTTGATTATTATGCGCACCGCCGCGCGGCTGACCCTCATCGTGTCGCATACCGCGTCGGTCACTTTCTCCGCCATCATGCGCTTCTGCTCGACGGAGCGGCCTTCTCTGATGTTGACTACGATTATCGGCATTTGGCTTTTCCCCTTTATCTTCTTTATTCGTGTAAAATATATTCCGGTTGGTATTTTAGCTTTCCGCGCTGCGAGGTGTCTACATGGCTCTGCCCTATCGGGCTTTTATTATTCCCGCTTTCTTTCTCGGAGCCTCTCTCGGCTCTTTCTCCGCGGCCGCGGCTTCCCGCGCCGCTGCGGGCGAAAAATTTTTCGGGCTCTCATGTTCGAAGTGCGCTTTCTGCGGTTCGGCACTTTCGCCGCGCGACCTCGTCCCAGTGCTTTCGTTTATCTTTCTGCGCGGCCGCTGCCGCTTCTGCAAAGAGCGGATCCCTCTCCGCGATTTCGCCGCCGAGACGGCGTGCGGCCTTTTATGCGCGCTTTTTCTCTTCCGTTTCGGCCTTTCCTATCGCTTTATTTTTTCTTCGGCGATGATTTCTTTTCTCGCTTTCCATACAATCACTGACATCGAAACAGGCTATATCTATGACTCATGGGCTTTCGCCGCGTCGGGCACCGCTTTATTGCTGCGAGCGCCGGGCGGGCTCGGCGCTCTCTTTGACGGCGCGGCGGGGGGTGCCTTAGGCGCCGCCTTTATCGGCGCGATAATTTTTTTGAGCCGCGGGCGCATGGGAACGGGCGACGCGACTCTTATGACGGGACTCGGCTCTTTTCTGGGGCTTCACTTCACCGCCGCCGCTCTTTACATCGGCTTTATGGTCGGCGGTTTTTTCGCGCTGCTGTCTCTCGCGGCCGGGCGCGCGGCGCGGGAGACCGCCGTGCCTCTTGCCCCGTCTCTCTGCGCCGGGTGCGCCGCCGCTGTTCTTTTCGGAGGAGAAATCACAGGCTTTTTCGGCCTTGCGCCGCGATGGCCGTGGATTTCGTAGATTTTTATAAAAACCATGGGGGGATTTTTTATGAAAAAAATTATCGTTCTCGCGGCGGTTCTCGCTATCGCGCTACCGTCGTGCGCTGCCGCGGCGTCCGTTGTGCTGCCGGAGCCACAGAGAGAGGGAGGCCCCGGCATTTTTTCGACTCTTTCCTCGCGTGTCTCCGCGCCCGAGCGAAATTTCACGAAAGATGATCTGACGCTAGATGAACTCTCCGCGCTGCTGTGGGCGGCAACGGGCCGGAACGGAGAAAACAGCTGGACAGTGCCGGTGATTACCGGGCGCGACCCGAACGTCAGCGTCTTTGTGATGCTGAGAAAGGGCGGCTTTCTTTACAACTGGGAGAAAAACGGGCTGATTGAGGTAAACGAAAAGAAAATTCTGCGCAGCGCCGTCAGTCAGGATTTTGCGAAGAGCGCGCCCTGCCTTTTGGTGTTCGTGGACCGCGGCGTTATCAATATAAACGGCATTGCGGAACTCGCCGCCGGAGCCATGTCGCAGAACGCGGCTCTCGCGGCGAACGCTCTCAGGCTCAAGGCGCGTCTGCTGACCGCTTTCAACAGAACCTTTATCGAGGACGCGCTGAACCTCGGCCCCATGCACAGCATAATAGCGGTGCTGGCGGTCGGGAGGCAGTAAAAATAACCCGCGCGACGCGTTGCAAAAGGCACGCGCAAGGATTATGCTTTTAAGGTAATATGATAGAAGCAGAAACGGGGGAAATCACAATGAGCCGCATACCGGAGCATATTTTCCGCGAATATGACATCAGGGGCATAGCGGAGAGCGAGCTTACCGACGAAAACGTCTATCTTATAGGGCGGGCCTTCGGCTCGTGGCTTGCCGCGCGGGGCGTGACGGCAGCGTCGCTCGGCGGTGACGCGAGGCTTTCAACGCCACGCATAAAGGCGCAGGCGGCTCGCGGACTCGCGGCGGCCGGTGTCGACGTTACGGACATAGGCATGGTTTCGACTCCCGCCTTTTACTGGAGCCTCTACCGCCTTTCCGTGGGCGGCGGCATAATGGTGACGGGGAGCCACAACCCGAAGGAGTTCAACGGGTTGAAGCTCGCCTTCGACAAATCGACGCTATGGGGAGACGACATACGGGAGATTCTTAAAATCATCCGCGAGAGCGGCTTTTCCTCGCCGCCTCACGAAGGCGCGCTGACGCGCGCCGACATTAACAACGAATACATCGACATGCTGGTTTCAAAAATATCACTGGGGCCGCGCACGCCGAAAATCGTCTGCGACTGCGGCAACGGCGCCGGTGGTCTCTACGCGCCGAAATTTCTGCGGCGGATAGGCTGTGCTGTGACGGAGCTTTACAGCGAGCCGGACGGCACTTTCCCGAACCACCACCCCGACCCGACGAAGCGCGAAAACCTCGTAAAGCTCATAGAAAGCGTGCGCGCCGAGGGCGCGGACTTCGGAGTGGGTTTTGACGGCGACGCGGACAGAATAGGCGTGGTCGACGAACGGGGCGATATTCTCTGGGGCGACAGACTGATGGCCCTTTACTGGACCGAGATACTGCCGAAGCACCCGGGCGCTGTCGCGATATGCGAGATCAAAAGCTCCATGGCTCTTCCCGAAACGGTGGAAAAATACGGCGGCCGCCCTCTCTGGTGGAAGGCGGGACACTCTCTGGTGAAGGCGAAGATGCGTGAGGAGAAGGCGCTCTTTTCCGGCGAGGTGTCGGGGCATATGTTCTTCGCCGACGAATATTACGGCTACGACGACTCCTTCTACGCGGCGGGCCGGCTCGCCCGCATATTCTCGCGCGACACCCGTCCGCTTTCCGCGATAACGGCGGAAATCCCGGTATACCCCTCGACGACGGAAACTCGCTACGACTGCCCCGAGGAGCTGAAATTCGCCGTAGTCGGGCGCGTCACGCAGCGGGCGCTCGCCGAAAAGCTCGATGTTACAACGATAGACGGCGTGCGCATAACTTACCCCGACGGCTGGGGGCTGGTGCGCGCCTCGAACACGCAGCCCGTCCTCGTCGCAAGGTGCGAGGGACGCACGGAAGAGGCGCTCTCGAAGATCGTAAAAGATATGAAAAAACGTCTCGTTGAGGCGGGAAGTCCCGATTTTGAATGGGGCTACTGAGCCTGCACGGAGATAATTGCAGCGAAAAACAAAAAGTAAGGGACAAGGAGGAAGATTGTATGCAGTGTTCCCGCGAAGTAGAAGAAATGGTATGCGTGGCGAAGGGCGTACACCACGGCCCCGCCCCGATACCGGAAGAAGGGAAATGGGTAGAATCGAAACAGCTGGGCGACATCTCCGGCTTTACCCACGGCGTGGGCTGGTGCGCGCCGCAGCAAGGCGCCTGCAAGCTCACTCTCAACGTCAAGGAGGGCGTCATACAGGAAGCCCTCCTGGAAACGATAGGCTGCTCCGGCATGACGCACTCCGCCGCGATGGCGGCGGAAATTCTGCCGGGCAAGACGTTGCTTGAAGCGCTCAACAGCGACCTCGTCTGCGACGCAATCAACACGGCGATGCGCGAGCTCTTCCTCCAGATAGCCTACGGACGCACGCAGAGTGCCTTCTCGGAAAACGGACTGCCGATAGGCGCGGGCCTCGAAGACTTGGGCAAAGGGCTCCGTTCGCAAATAGGCACGATGTACGGCACTCTGCCCAAGGGGCCGCGCTACCTTGAAATGGCGGAAGGCTACGTTCTCGACCAGGCAATCGACGCGAACGGCGAGATAATCGGCTACCGCTACGTCTCTCTCGGCAAGATGATGGAGGCCATACGCAAGGGCGCCGACCCGAAAGAAGCCTTTGAGAAAAACGTCGGCACATACGGGCGCTACGCCGAAGCCGCGCGGATTATCGACCCGCGCAGGCAGTAGGAGGGGAACGAAATGGCAAACTTTGAAGGTTACGAGCGCAGAATAGAAAAAATAAACTCATTCCTCGCGGAAAAGGGCTTCAAAGACCTTGAGGAGGCGCGCGCCCTCTGCCTTTCAAAAGGCGTCGACGCGGCGTCAATCGTGCGCGGCATTCAGCCCATCGCCTTTGAAAACGCCCTGTGGGCCTACACGCTCGGCGCGGCAAACGCGATAAAAAGCGGCGTAAAGAGCGCCGCCGAAGCCGCCGAAAAAATCGGCGAGGGACTGCAGGCCTTCTGCGTTCCAGGTTCGGTGGCGGATCAGCGCAAAGTCGGTCTGGGCCACGGCAACCTGGCCGCGATGCTGCTGCGCGAAGAGACAAAATGCTTCTGCTTCCTCGCCGGGCACGAGTCCTTCGCAGCCGCCGAAGGCGCGATAGGCATAGCGCGCACCGCGAACAAAGTGCGCAAAGAGCCGCTGCGCGTGATACTCAACGGACTGGGCAAAGACGCCGCCTACATCATCTCGCGCATAAACGGTTTCACCGCCGTCGAAACGAAATACGACTACTTCACGGGCGAGCTCAGAATCGTGGAAGAAAAAGCCTTCTCAGACGGCGACAAGGCAAAGGTAAGATGCTACGGCGCCGACGACGTAAGCGAAGGCGTCGCGATAATGATACATGAAGGCGTCGACGTGTCGATAACAGGCAACTCGACAAACCCGACGCGCTTTCAGCACCCTGTTGCCGGGACCTACAAGAAATGGGCGAACGAGCACGGCAGGAAATATTTCTCAGTTGCTTCGGGAGGCGGCACCGGCCGCACACTGCACCCCGACAACATGGCGGCGGGTCCCGCGAGCTACGGGATGACGGACACAATGGGACGCATGCACAGCGACGCGCAGTTTGCGGGCAGCTCCTCCGTGCCGGCGCACGTCGACATGATGGGACTCATCGGCATGGGAAACAACCCGATGGTGGGAGCCTCCGTCGCCGTCGCGGTCGCCGTCGAGGAAGCGATGAAGTAACGGCGGCTTGATGCAAGCCGTAATGCGCGGAAGCCGACGCCCTTCCGGTTTCCGTCCGGCTCCGAGCCGCGGCGCGGCGCGTTGTAAGAGTAAAACGGGAAGAAAGGCGGGAAGTGCATAACAATGAACAAAAAAATAATAATGCTCGACGGGGCGACGGGAACCAGCCTCTGGGAAAAAGCGACGGACAAAGTTCCGGTATGGCGCTATAACATCGAAAACCCGAAAATAGTGGGCGAGCTCATCGAGGAATACATCGGCGCGGGTGCCGACATAGTCCTGGCGAACACCTTCGCGGCAAACGGCGCCGAAGTGGCGCGCTCAAGCTCGTACAGCGTCGAGGAAGTGGTGTCGGCTGGAGTGAGGATAGCCCGCGACACATCAAAGGGCAGAGTAAAGGTCGCCCTCTCTGTGGGGCCTCTCACGGGGCTACTCAAACCCTACGGCAAAATTTCGCACGAAGAGGCGAAAGCGATGTACGAGGAGCAGATAGGCGCGGGAATGAGCGAACACCCAGACATCATATACCTGATGACATTCATGGATCTCACCATGATGAAAATCGCCGCCGAAGCCGCCTCCGCGTACGACGTTCCGATCTTCTGCTCCATGAGCTTCATGGGCGCGAACAAAAGCGGCGTGAGGGCGAAAATTCCCCGCACAATGATGGGCAACTCCGCGAAAGACATTGTAGAGGGACTGAAGCCTTATCCCAAAGTCGCGGCTGTCGGCCTCAACTGCTCGCTTGGGCCGGCGGATGCGCTCCCCGTTGTCTCGGCATTCAAGGAAGCCACAGACCTGCCCATAATATTCAAGCCGAACGCGGGAACGCCGATAATGCAGAGCGACGGCACAATAGACTCCTCATTTGACATCGAGAGCTTCACGGACGACGTGCTGCCCGCGATAGATCTCGGCGCGACATACATAGGCGGCTGCTGCGGCACAAACCCGGCCTACATCAGAAGGCTTGTAGAAAAAATCAGGAAAAAACTCGAGGCGGAAAGCTGAAACGCGGCGTGGCGAAAGCCGCGCACTTTCGCGCTTTTGCCGAGATTTTTAAAACACAAAAAAGAGGCGGGAACTCCCGTCTCTTTTCTTTTCTCGCGCGGCGCGAGGCGCAAAAACAAAAAAACGGTCGCAAGGCACCGCATTCGCTCGTTTTTCCGAAAGGCGGAGGTTAAACTTTCCGCGCTGAAATTTTTGCACAGCCGCACCGCCGGCACTTCACGCTATACACGCGGATTTCCGCTGCCGCCTGAAATTCGCCAGCGAAAGCCGCAACCCGTCGGCGCGATACGCGCTGTGCTTTCGCTGTATTTTCCTCCTCGGTTTTTAAGCCGCGGCTCTTCGCGATAGACGCACGGGCGAAGCGCTGCCTGATCTCTTTACATCCAACCGACTTTGCGTTTTAAGAGAGCGAGCTGTTCCTCATACCACGCGCGCGGATGCGGCAGAACGCCCTCGGCAAACTCTTTCGGAAGTTCACCGGCATTCCTGTAAAGCTCCAACTTCGCCCAGCAAAGCACGGCCTGCCACAGAGGGCGCTTTGTTTCGCCCGCGAGGCGGCGGGCCACGCTGAAGCAGATCCCAGCGTGATACCAGTCCTTCTTGCGGCAGTGGAGCACCCCCATCAGGCTGAAGGCTATGCCGCCGCCCTGAAGGCCGTCCTCCCATTCCGTGTGCATGATGTTGTATACCTTGCCCATGCGCTGAAGACGTTCCTCGGCCTCTTGGTAATTGCCGAGCAGCATATGGCAGAAGGCAGCCTTGGCGAGAGCGAGGCCCAAGCCGCGGAAGAGCGAGACGGACTCTCCGACTTTAACGCAGTTTTCGTATAATTCGAGCGCCTCTCTGATTTTCTTCCGCGCGAAAAGCGAGTCGCCGCGGAAATGGTCCGCCGCTATAATGCAGACGGTATAGTTGATGCCTTTTTCCTCGAGCTTCTCAAAGACAGCCGCCGACATAAGCAGGTATTTGTCCGCCTCGTCGTACTTTGCCAGCAGAACGCGCGATATCCCGAGAAAACGCAGAGCCGTCCCCTCCCATTCGCGAAAGCCGCTCTTTTTCGCGAAACGCAGGAGTTTTTTAGCGCGGTAGGCGAGGCGTTTCCCGTCGTCGCGCTGTATGGCGAGGTAGCACATCTGCACTCCCGCTTTGATTACCGGCTCCGCCTCCCCCGCCGCGAGTGCCTTGCGCAGCGCCGCGCGCAGCATATACGCCGCGTCGTCGCAGCGGCGGCTCCACCAGAGATAGCCGCCCTTCAAAATATAAAGGTCGCGTTCAAGCGCGAGCAGTTCGGGGCTGCCGCCCTCGCTTCGAAAGAGGCGGTCCATTATCTCCCACGCGTCGTTCATCGCTTTCTTTGTGTAATCGGAATCCTCCGCCGTCGGTATGTAGTGCATCAGATCCTGATCGACAAGCGTCGGGAAGACTTCGTGAACGGCCGTAAAAGTGAGCTCGAGCTCGCGCACGCGCCAGTAGAGCTCTTTCAGCGGCATCCGCGCCTCGCGGCAGTGATAGAAGAGCCGCGCGCAGAGCTTCCTGTGGCGGTACCGCAGCCGCGCCGGCGCCTCGGCCTCGAGTATTTCGACGTTTTTCGTGTGGAGCGCAGTCCTGCGGGACGCCAACATGCCGTTAAGCAGCATCTCGCGCAGCTTCGTGTGAGTGAAATAGTAGAAGACGTCGCCCTCCTCCGCCTCGCGCTCGCGGAGAAAGCCGTGGAGCCGCAGGTTGTTGCAGAGTTTCGACACATCAAGAGGTGAAATCTCAAGAACGCGCGCGATATGCTTCATCGAGGCGTATTCGGGGCAGACGGCTATAGCTTCAAGGAAAAGGCGCTCGTTTTCGCCGAGCAGCTCCACAGTCGAAAAATATCTGTACTGTCTGCCGTCGCCCTGCACGCCCTCCGATTTGTTCTTTATGAACTCGCGGATAAAAAAGGGATTGCCCTCCGTCTGCATATAGACCTCGTGTATCAGCTCGTCCGTCCACTCCTCTCCGGGGGCCGTCTCGCGGCAGATGCGCCCCGTCTCCTCGAGGTTGAAGCGCCGCAGCGTCAGCTCGAACTTCTCAAAAGGCTCATCGGCGAGCGCCGTCCGCAGCATGAACGTCGGGCGTATCTCCTCAAAGCCCGAGACGAGCATATTAAGGGGTGCGCCGGTGTCGCACATGACGGTCTCAAGAATGTTCCACGACGCGTCGTCCATCCACTGCATGTCCTCTATCACGAGCAGCCTCTTAACGCCGCCTGAAGGCGCGACGCGCTCGCGGATCATCTCCGCTATATAGGAATAGCCGATGTCGGAGAGAGATTTTATATTTTTCTTCTGCGAGAGCGAGATATGCAGAGATTTCAAAAGCCGCGTCACCGAAGCCAGAGGGCAGGGCTTTTCCTCCTGCCAGCATGAAAGAGTGAAACACTCCCAGCCGCGCTCCGCGAGAATCGACGTTATCTCGCCGATAAAAACAGTCTTGCCTATGCCCTGCTCTCCCCACACCATGCCGCAGAGCGAACGCCCCTCGCCGGCGCCAGCGAAAAAACCAAGCATCTTCATGACCTCGTCGCTGCGCGAGAGCGGGTTGTCGCGGGTATCCCGCCGTGAGGCGCGGATTGCCGGCCCGTCGCCTCTGCGCTTTATGAGAGTCGAAATATCGGAAAGATCGGCCTTGATGCCGAAGTCATTTTCTATTCTGCCCGAAAAGGCACGCGCCGCGTTTATCGCCTTGATTTTCTGATTCGTTTTGATGTAAAGCCGCACAAGCTCGCCGTGAATCTTCTCGTCGTAAGGCTCGCACGCGGCCAGCTTCTCATAGCAGAGAAGCGCGTCCTCGAAACGGTTCTGCGCGAAGCCGGCGAGCTGTGCCTGCGCACGTTTCTTCAAATTTTTGACAAGCAAATTGTGATAATGCTGACGCTTCGGCAGCAGCCAGTCGCTGAAAGCCTCCCAGCCGTCGATGTCGGCCGAGTCCATGAAGGGGCGGCAGAGTTCCGAAATCTCATTCCATTCAAGAGAATCTATGCGCAGCAGAAGATCGACGTCCCGCTCTATTTTCACATTATCGCCGAGAGTGACGACGCCGCCCGCAATGCTCACCGGAAAGATTTTTTTTATGCGGCTGACCGCGTTGCTGAGATTGCGCCGCGCCTTTTTCGGAGTCTTGTCGGGCCAGAGGTACTCGCATGCTTTGTCCTTCGGGATGCAGCGCTCCTCGGTGAGCATGAGCGCGAGTATCTGCGATTTTTTGAAAGAAAAGAGATAGGGCTTGCCGTCGACGAACAGTTCCGGCCGCCCCAGCAGTCTGGCTCTGTATCTCATAACGCACCGCCTTTAACCTCCGCGCTTGGGCTACGCCGTACATTTTACGCTTTAACAGACGGACGCGCCACAAATCCGGCGCGGCGCGAAAACAAAAAAATCCGCAAACCCCTCCCCCTCGCGGAGGCGACGGACTTTCTTCGCGACGCCGGTCCGGCAGGCGATGTTCATTCCGCATCCGAGCGCGCGTCCGGCGGACGGCGGAGAGAACGCGCACGTTGTCTTATCTTCCTCGCGGCGTTTACGTAAAAGAGTCCGCGCTTTTTACAGTAAAGGCGAAATGCAAAAAACTGCGAAGCGCCTACTCCGTTTTTTGCATACATTTTGCACAGAGCTGATAATATAGTCCTTGTAAGGCTGTAAAGAGCAAAATATAAAAAACGGAGGTAGCAAACATGTCAATCGCGCAGGTTCGTCAGTACATGGTAGAGGGTGACGGAGAGGCCGCGGTAACTCTTGTGAAAGAGCTTATCGAAAGCGGAACTCCGGCGAAGGATATAATGACCGGCCTCACGGAGGAAATGGGGATACTCGGCCAGCAGTTCGAGAATTTTGAAGTCTTCCTTCCCGACCTCATGATCGCGGGCGACGCTTTCATGCAGATCATGTCCGTGCTGAAAGAGCACCTCGTGGCGGCAAGCGATGGCGAGACAAAGACCGTCGTCATCGGAACGGTCAAGGGAGACTATCATGACATCGGGAAAAATATCGTCGGCATAGTCCTCCAGGCCAACGGATTCAACGTGATAGACCTCGGCTCCGACGTTGACCCCGTGGCCTACCTGCAGGCGGCCCGCAAGGAAAAGGCCGATGTCGTCGGACTTTCGGCGCTGATGACCACTACGATGCCCGGGCAGGAGGAGTTCATCAAGCTCGTCAGCGACGCGGGCGACAAGGGGAAATATCTCGTCTGCGTAGGCGGGGCGCCGACTACCGTCGAATGGGCCGAGCGCATCGGCGCCGACGTATGGTCGTTCGACGCTTTCGAGTGCGCCGCGAAGCTGAAAAAGCTCTTCGCGTAATCGGACTGCACCTGACTCGGAATTGGAGGAACAGATCATGTCAACGTTCAGAATGTGGGAAGTTTTCGCCAAAGCGGACGACGGCCCGTTCTATAATGACCAGAGCGAGTGGATGCTCAAATCATTCATTCCCAACATGAGAAGGGTCATCAGGGAATACAACATCAAATACGACAAAAAGACGATCGTCAATCAGGACGACGACTTCGCCGACAGAACGTGGGCGGCCGCGAAGGATTTCTTCATTTCGACCGGCGTCTACAACCAGGACTCGCACCGCGTAATGCTCTTTACGGAGCGCGAGGTAAACGAGGTCCTCTACACAAAGCAGCCCAAGTACCTCATCGGCGCTGGCCATGACCAGCGCTGGCTCCAGGTCCGCAGCGTCGAGGACAGGGAGCGCCGTCCCTTCCACCTTTTCAGCCCCGACTCGAACTTCAGCACAGACATACACAAAAAAGCCTGCATGGCGTACCTTAAAGAGCCGCTCTTGGACGGCCTCTGCGCTCCTCTGATCGAGGACTTCATGGGACGCAAGGCGACCTCGCAGAGCCCGACGGAAGTCGCAGCCGCAATGGAGCATGCGATGAATCTCCGCGACGCGCAGCGCTTGGTAGGCAGGCCGGACGTCTGGACAGTTTCGGTCGGCACGGCCGAGTCAGCGCAGGCCCAGATTGCCGCCGGCAACCCGGAATGGGGTGTCCGCCAGTCGCACCTTGACGGACGCATGGTCTCCATCCTCACGGAAATGACGACAAACAACGCGATGCTCAACAAGTCGCTTCACTACCGCTCATACGGGAACGTCTTCGGCAACCTCTGCGGAGCCATTTATGGCGGACACGCCGGCGGCGCTGAGGGCACACTCATACTCCAGACGGCCTATAACATCGAAGGCGCCTGCCTCTACGGCTCCTGCTGGGCGCTGAACTTCCCATTCCACCTCAAATGGCAGTCGACGACGACAAGAGAGATTCTCTGGCTCCAGAGCGTTCTCTCGCAGGCGATGTCCCGCAACTCGAACCTTATCTACATGAATAACCTGTTCGCGAACGCAGGTCCCGGCACCGAACAGCTCTACTGGGAATGCGCGAACCACGCTCTTGCGACGGAGTGCTGCGGCGGCAACCCGTGGGGCGCCGCGACCTGCCGCAACAAGTTCGTCGACATGGCGACTCCGCTTGAATCGCGCTACTATCACGAGGTTTCCGAAGCCTCCTTCAAAATGCGCCTCACCCGCGCCAAGGCCGAGGAAATATGCCAGAAGATAATGGAGAAGTACGAAAAACTCATTCCCATCGACAACTACGGCAAGCGCATACAGGAAGTCTATGATATGGATCGTCTCGTACCGCGCCAGGAATACCTCGACCAGTACGAGCGCATGCGCGACGAGCTGAACAAACTCGGCGTCGAGTTCCCTTACTGACGGCGAGCGTCTCTTCTGCCGCCGTCCGATAACCGCGGAGAGGCGCCGCGCGCCTTTCCGCGCTGAAGTCCCCCGCTTATCTTGATACGGAAACATTGCTTAGCGCGCCGGCACAGCCGGCGCGCTAAGTGTCCTGCCGCGCCGCCGGTTTCGCCTCTGCCCTCCCCCGACGCGATGAACTTTATGTGCTATTGCAACATCAAGCCGGACATCAGAAAGAGTTCATCACCTTACCGAACTGCCGCTTTCAAAACACGCGCGTCTGGCCGTGACCTGCAACTCCGCATAGTTTTATGTGCGTGACACGTAACGCCCTGACGTAGAACCCGAAAAGATTCGACACATGGTTATTAACCCGAAGCATCCGCTTTGACACGGCGTTTCATATCAGACCGCCCGTCTATTGACACAATGTCAGAACAGCGTATAATCACTGTACTGACACGGAGTCAGAACAGACCCTCTAAGGATAGCATCATTAAACATAAATCGAGAGAAGGTGTTGTGACGCAAAGAAAAATATCGGGCAGCAGTCGGCTCTGTATCCGGCGCAATGAACGGGAACAAGCCTACGCGGGCATTGGTCGCGCGTAGCGGCATTATCGGCCACGACAGAGTGTTCATGAGCCTTGCCTCATCGCATTTTTATTAACAGCCGCATCAAAGAGACGCAAAAACTCTCTGTAAATATTGTTGAAGGAGACATGTTGCCTGAAGTTGATTATGCCGTCTCGGCAAGCGGCTCAAAAACAGACAAATCAAATGTGTCCGATTATGAAATGGGGGCGGCGGGGACGCCGGTCATCATAAAATCTCCGCTTACAATCGAGTGCGGCGCGAAAAATATTTACAATACGCCCGGTTTCGGAAACTTTATCTGCACCATTGACAATACATATGTGGCTGAAGAGCATTTGTCCGGGTCCGGCAAGATAAACTGCAGCACATTGAAACCGGTGCTGTTTGAGTTTCCGGCCTGCAAATATCTGAAAACCGGTGAAATTATAGGGGAAAATGCCTGTCTTTTAGCCAGAATCCCGTAAAACAAGGGAAACCCGCCAAAACGCGAGAGGCCTCGTCACTGCCGCGCAAAAAGCGGGTTGCTTTCATGAAATTACCGTATGAGCCGGATAGGTTGCAAATATTTGCTGCCGACCGGCAGTGTTGTAATATTACCTAAAGCTGTGCCGTTATGAACTTCAAAGCAAAATTCTCTCAGAAAAGGAGTGCTCGACGTGGCATATCTTGGTGAAGAGATCAGAAAACTGGGGTTCGGCCTTATGCGCCTGCCGAAGAAAGGCGAAGAGATCGACGTTGAACAGACCAGGCAGATGGTAGACCTGTTTATGCAGACCGGATTCACTTATTTTGATACGGCATGGGCATATCCCGGCAGCGAGGACGCGATACGGCAGGCGCTGGTCGAGCGGTACCCCCGCGAGTCCTATCAGCTGGCCACTAAAAACGCAGCGTGGATAGACTGCAAAACACGGGAAGAAGCCGTCGCGCAGTTTGACACGTCTTCGAAACAGACCGGCGCCGGTTATTTCGACTTCTATTTGCTTCACAATCTCGGCGAGAGCCGGACAAAATATTTCGATGACTTTGACATGTGGAACTGGATCAAAGAAAAAAAAGCGGCAGGACAGATACGCCACATGGGATTTTCCTTCCACTCCACGCCTGAGGATTTGGATGAAATCCTGACCAATCACCCCGAAATGGAGTTCGTCCAGCTCCAGATAAATTACGCCGACTGGGAAAATCCCGCCGTGCAGTCACGCCGGTGCTACGAGGTGGCGAGAAAACACGGGAAGCCCGTTATCATCATGGAGCCTGCCAAAGGCGGAATGCTGGCAAACCCGCCGGAGCCTGTCAGGCGTGTGTTTAAAGAGGCCGACGCAAACGCTTCATGCGCTTCGTGGGGCATCCGCTTCGCGGCAAGCCTTGAAGGCGTTATTACGGTGCTCTCGGGCATGAGCAGTGTTGAGCAGATGAAAGACAACATTTCTTATATGAAAGATTTTAAAGGCCTGACCGAAAGCGAAACGGCAACGGTGAAAAAGGCTCAGAAAGAGCTGGGCGCGATAAAACTGATCCCTTGCACCGTCTGCAACTACTGCGCCAAAGTATGCCCGATGAACATCGGCATCTCGGCTTCCTTTACGTCAATGAACTATTTTACGCTCTACGGCAAAGACGCCGCGCTCACCGAGATGGACTGGCTGGTGGACAAACACGGAATGCTGCGCGCCGACCGGTGTATCAAGTGCGGCAAATGCGAGCGGATATGCCCGCAGCATATCTCTATACGCAAAGAATTGGAAACTGTAACAAAAAACCTGTTGTCAAGATAACAATCGGCAGATATTTGCGGCTGTTTGCCCTTATATAATAAGCTGGCTAAAAGGCTGCCTGCCGAACCGGCCGCGGACATCACCGCAAACGCTGCCGCTTCAAAACAGTGCGGAGCGCAAGGATAAAAACGGCGCGAACGCCTGCGTCAGCAAAGGAAGACGTTCCGCCGGTATAAACGGCAGACGCGCACGGTGTTTTGCTTCCCGAGGGGCGGCCGGACTCAAGCCGGTCAAGGGAAGAAATATAAGAGACAAAAAGAAAGGAAAGTTAAATTATGAAAAGAGAAGCGCTTGTCGCAGCATCTTTTATTTTGATTTTGATATTTTTGTTCTCGGGCCGCGCGCAAGCGGCTCCGTCATTGACAAACAGCCCTTCCGATGACAAAGCGCCTGTGGTCTACTTCACATCGGACATCAGCGCCGGCGGCATGCTGGCTGTTTATGAAGCGATGGAATGGAAACCGGCGGGTAAAGTGGCTGTCAAGCTGTCCACAGGCGAACCGCCGTCGAGCAATTACCTCCGCCCGGAACTTGTAAAGGACACGGTGCGGGCCGTGGGCGGCACGATTGTGGAATGCAACACCGCTTACGGCGGCTCGCGGTCGGAAACCGCCATGCACTACCGGGTGGCTGAAGATCACGGGTTCACCGGCATAGCAAAGTTTCAGATTCTGGACGAAGACGGTTCGATGACACTTCCGGTAAAGGGCGGCAGCGTTCTTTCGGAAAACTACGTCGGCGCGGCATTTGGCGATTACGACTCCTATCTTGTGCTGTCGCATTTCAAAGGACACGCGATGGCGGGCTTCGGCGGCGCGATAAAAAACATCTCCATTGGGCTTGCCTCGGGCAAAGGCAAAGGATGGATTCACAGCGGCGGGACCGGCACGGCAAACATATTCGGCGGTGAGCAGGACGCTTTTTTAGAAGCCATGGCCGAAGCCGGGAAATCTGTGTCAGATTACCTTGACCGCGGAAAGAAGATTGCTTATATCAACGTGATGAACCGCCTCTCAATCGATTGCGACTGCGACGGCAATCCTTCCGAACCTGATATGCATGACATCGGGATTCTGTCTTCCACCGACCCCGTGGCTTTAGACCAGGCATGCATCGATCTCGTGTACGAGCAAAAAGACGGCGACGGCGCATCACTTGTGAACCGCATCGAATCAAGAAACGGGCTTCACACGCTTGAGCACGCTGAAAAGATTGGCCTCGGCAGGCGCGCATACCGTTTAGTAAATATCGACAAATGACATCTGACGGCGGGAGGTGCTGCTCTCCGGGCGATCGCCGCTGAAAAAGCCCCTCATATGCAAGCTGTGAGGCATAATTTTTTGTTTTCCGGCGCGACAAACACGGAAACAAAAAAGCCTTGGAATGTTTTGGGATCTGAGGAATAACAGCCGGACACGGGTGCAGATTATACGACAACGGGATCATCGGACACGAAAATCAACATGCAGGATATGAAGGCGTCATATTCGCCCTTGCCAATACTGTTTCAAAGATAAACTTCGCATTCTTTGCGAACGGAGCAGGCTTTTTTGATAACCATAGCGGCGACCGAAACCATGGCGCCGTTCACGGTTCTTGCGCTGCGCGGACATCTCGCCACACAGCGCATGCAGGAGATACACTTTGCTTTATCCGATTTCCTTATGCTGTCCTTATCAATCGCTCCCGCAGGACACAGTTCGGCGCACAATCCGCAGTTTACGCAAGCGGAATTTGCTTTCGGCAGGAGCCCGGTGCCTCCGGCTTTCCTGTACGGACGATTGCCAGGAATGTAAAATTCTTTTTCGCTTTGCGGTTGCGCGAGTTTCAAAGAAATCTTCCGGGCTATTTCTTTTAGGTTCGTTTCATCCTGCGCGTCGGGACGGCCCGCAGCATACTGCTGAACGATGGAATGCCGGGCGACGGCCGCGACCGCCGCGATAACCCGAAAGCCACATGCCTTTGCCATATCAGCCATTTCGACCAGCGTGTCCTCATACGCGCGGTTCCCGTATACGCAAAGCACCGCACACGGCATCCCGTTGCCCTTTATTTTGCCTAAGCGCTCCGCGGCAATCGCGGGAATGCGCCCTCCGAATGACGGCATCGCGATTACGGCGATGCCCGATTCGTCTGACACAAAGCTGTCCGCGTGAAAATTTCTGTCAGACAGGTCGTAAGTCTGAATTTTACCGCCAAGAGATGAGCAGAGAATCTCCGCCGCCTTTTCCGTACCGCCCGTGGGACTGAATAAAATAAGTGAGCATCTCATACTAAACCATCCTCCTCATACAAAATTTTCTTTCTTTGTCCAGGCTGATATGATGCAGCGTTTTCTGAATCAGCCGCCGCGCCGAGGGGAATCCCGTTTTTCTGCCGCGCCGGCAGATAAGTGCCTGGCTTAGGCATGTCCGAACCCTCCGGTTCCGCTCCCGCGTGGCAAATTCCGTGATGTCGCTGTTCATAATCTTCACGCGCCCGCCCGCGATCATTTCTTTGACAATTTTCTTGCGTATCGCTTATTTCTCAACCG
>CAYVEQ010000024.1:25791-29175 GCA_964450835.1 uncultured Synergistaceae bacterium | reverse complement strand
GGAAGGTATCTGTATGGCTCTGATTCACATGAACCCGCCGGTCATCATGAACCTGAAGAAACTCCGGAGGCTGATGGACAAGTACAACATCTGATATCATGTCCGAAGGACAAATTCTTACCGGCGTAATGCGAAAGAGCTTAAAACGGGCAATTTTGCTTGCGGAGGATCTCTTTCAAAGGGGATTTAAATGCTATGCTGTCCCGGACAGTGCTGCTCACCGGCATCACATAGAACGCGGAGACAATTATACATTCGAATCAGGGCTTTCATTGCACAAGTTACGGTTTCGTCAGCGTTTTGAAAAGCGTAATACCGCGTCAGTCAGCATAGGTAGTTGTATGGTTTTGATTGTGTCCGGAGAATAGGGGGCTCAAAATTAAAAATGTCCTTGACAAGGGGCACAATTCAAAATTATCTTCCTCCCGGTATAAAAGAGCTTATGAAATTCCGAGGAATTTCATAAGCTCTTTTTTCATGTTACGATGAGGAAACTAATCCGCCTTCGGAGTTGACGCTTACTGAATACCGGCGCCGTAATATATAGGATCTGCAACTATGGCCGGAAACCGCACGGTTTAGAAATTTATCCGTCATCAGTCAGCCGCGCTAAACATTCCGTCCGTCAAACGGCATCGCCGGGAAATTTCCCGCAGTCGTAACTGACAAAAGGCGGATTTTTGCCGCTCTCTTTCGCGGGCAGATATCTTTTCCAGAAATCGTCAAACAGACGGAAGATTTCCTTATGTTTGGCCGCTATGATGAAAATCGTGATCAGAACATAGACTGCGGAGAGCACATCCGTGAAAGCCCAGAGTATATCGGCCTGCAGGTTGTAAAAAATCACACAGGGTATCATGTAGTAAATCATGTATACCGGCATCAGTTTCTTATTGCGTTCGGTGTCTCCGAAAGCGTAGTTCACGGATTTCTCGCATGTATAGTACATACCGATAATGGTCGTCCAGGCGAAGACCGCTATCGCGATGGCAGTAAGCATTCCGCCGGCCGCGCCGAATGCACTGCTGAAAGCGACAGTTGTAAGAGCGCCCGAGTTCGCGTCGCTTTTATAATATGCCCCTGTAATGATAATAGTGAACGCTGTTATCGAGCAGATTATAAATGTGTCCAGAAATACTTCGCCCCAGCCCCAGAGTGACTGGCGTACGGGATGGTCTGTCCTCGCGCTTGCGTGCGCAATCATTCCGTAGCCTGTGCCCGCGTCGTTAGAGTAGATCCCGCGCGCGACGCCGTACTGAATCGCATCCCTTACAGTCGCGCCCGCAAAACCGCCTGCTGCGGCCGTCGGACTGAACGCACTCTTAAATATTAGAGCGATCACGTCAGGCAAGGAACGCCAATTCGTTACAACGACGCCGAGGCCCATGATAATATAGAGAGTTGCCATGATCGGCACGGCCTTCGACATTACTCCGGAAATCCTTTTGAGCCCTCCCCAGATCGTAACGAGGCAGGTTATTCCTATAACAGTCACGGTTACGATGCTCGGAATTCCGAACGCCTCTTTCATTGAGCTTGTAACAGCTTCTGTCTGGACAGAGCACGTCCACGGCCCGAAGATGAAACAGAACACGGCGAGAATGACTGCTCCCTTCTTCCAGCCGAAAGCGTTCTTTAACACGAATGACCGGTCGCACACATACTCATCCATAGATTCTTTATAGTGCTCCCTGTAGCGCTGACCGATGATAATCTCACAGGCTTTGGTCGACATGCCAAAAAATGCCGAGACCCACATCCAGACCAGCGCGCCGGGGCCACCGCTCACTATTGCGGTGGCTACGCCGCTGATATTCCCTGTTCCCACAGTATTTGCCAGAGCGGTGCATGCCGCCCTGAAACCTGAAACCGTTCCCTCGCCTTCTCCTTCAGAACGGAAACAGGCGTATGTGTTCTTAAAATTGAATCCGAACTTTCGCTGATAACGGAATCCGAACCGGAAGGACAGGACAATGCCGACACCCAGAATCAGAATCGTCATCCACGATCCCCACATGAAATCATCCATGTACAGGAAAAATTCAGTGATTGTTTCCATTTGATATATCCACCCTTCTGGTATCAGCTTTCCTGTTTCCGGCACACCGGCGCCCGGTTCTTCGCCGCCCCGTCAGCGGAAAGAAATTTTTTTCTCGCTTCGGCTACCTGACGGATGTGCTTTTCCACTGTCGTGCAACAGCCGCCTACCGCGTCCGCACCGGCCTTCATGTAGGAAAAAGCGTAGTCACCGAAATCCAGATTCCCGTGAGCGCCGGACCATGTCTTCGTCTTCGGATCATAAGTTTCCCCGCTGTTCGGATAGACAGCGACCGGAAGATCTGTTGCTTTCCTAAGCTCCCCGATAAGGGAGACGATGTACTCCGGTTTACTGCAGTTGACACCGATCATCCGAAGATGCGGATGATCTTTCGTCAGAGTCTTCGCGCAGTCCCTTATCAGATCCCCTTCATTGATTCTCAGGCGATCCCGACAGGAAAAACTGACCCAGTAGTCCGCGCCTAGATCCTCGGCTATCCGCGTCTCTATCAGAACCTCCCTGAGTGAAGGCTGTGTCTCAAACAGCAGGATATCCGCTCCCGCCTCATTAAGAATCTCTGCCCTGCGGCGGTGAAAATCATACAATTCATCGTCGCCGATACGGTAATTCCCCCTGAACTCCGAACCGTCCGAGAGGTAGGCCCCGTAAGGACCGATGCCCGCGAGACAGAGCGGATAAACGCGTCCTTCCGCCTGTCCTTCTTCCTGCCACCATATATCCCTGGCCTCAAGGAGAATACGGACCGAACTGGCAATCAGCTCTTCCGCTTCTTCCAGCGTATACCCGTGTTTCATCAGACCCGGTATCGTAGCCTGATAAGAGCAGGTTATACCGCAATCAGCTCCCGCACGGAAATAATTCAGATGCACCTGCCTTACGAGGTCGGGTCTGTCGGCCAGTGTCTTCGCGGTCCAGAGATCATTATTGAGATCCGCGCCCAGATTCTCAAGTGCCGTGGACATGGCACCGTCAATTACCATGATTCTGTTTTTCTCAAGAATTTTCTTTAAATCAGCTTTCACCCGGTAAACTCCTCCTGATGCAGTGTCTTTGCCGTTTCTTTTTGGTTCCTTAATGATACGGTTCTTAAAATTCCGCTGCCGGCTTTTCAGTGCCCTCTGCGCGACAATAAAGGCTGCTTTACAGTTCTATTCCTCTCAGGCACAACATCATCTTCTCTCTGCTCCTTTGCAACAGTTTTTTGATGGGATAGCTTCCAAGTTTCTTTTTCTCCTATATTCCTATCAGAAATATAGGCATTCTAACCGTTGCCATATAATTTGTCAACAGGTCATTTCGCGCTATTCCGCCGACACATAGTACGC
>CAYVEQ010000024.1:24408-25691 GCA_964450835.1 uncultured Synergistaceae bacterium | reverse complement strand
CACGCCTGCGCCGCCGCCGTATGCCTTTTGCCTCGCGTATGGTAAAATCACTGAGTTGGCTGTTTGTCACGCGCTGCGGCATTCCGAACTCCGGCGTGAATACCGTGGGCGGCGCGGCGCTTGCCGCGCACGTCGTGCTGCATTCAGGGTTGCGACGCTTCTGTTTTTCTTTAGCGGCCTTTTATAGCTATTGACGAAAATGGGCTTTTGGTATATAAGTGGGCTTGTCGAAAATAGTGTATACAATGAATACGCAACTATTTTAAGAAGTCAGGGGAGATAGCAATGCTGGATCTTAACAAACTTTGCGGCATGAGCGGCAAAACGGCTCTGATTACCGGAGGCGCTTCGGGCATCGGCGCTGGAATCGCCCGTTTCTTCGCCGACGCGGGGGTATCTGTCGTCATCGCCGACATCAACGGCGAGCTTGCCGGAAAGGTCGTGCGCGAAATCAACGAGGCTGGCGGCAGGGCTGAGTTTATTCGCTGCGACGTCACCAAAGAGGCCGACTGCAAGGCGGCCGCGGACGTGGCGGCGGAAAGGCACGGCAGGATAGACATACTTGTCAACTGCGCCGGGGTAGCCCGCCGCCGCACCGTCGAGACGCTGGAGGAAAAAGACTGGGACCTTGCCCTCAACGTCACGCTGAAGAGCGTGTTTCTGATGAGCAAGCACGTCGTCCCCCACATGAAAAAGGCCGGCGGCGGGAAGATAGTCAACATCGGCTCGGGCTGGGCGCTTAAAGGCGGTGACAAAGCCGTTTCGTACTGCGCGGCAAAGGGCGGCGTGTGGAACATGACACGCGCCATGGCGATCGACCACGGCCCCGACAACATCAATGTGAACTGCGTCTGCCCCGGCGACATAGACACCCCGATGCTGAAAAGCGAGTGCGAGCAGCTCGGCGGCGTCTACGACGATAAATATAAAGAGGAATGCGCGCGGCGTCCGATAGCGCGTCTCGGCGAGCCTAAGGACGTGGCGATGTGTGTTTTCTTCCTGTGCAGCGATATGGCACCGTGGGTAACAGGTTCGTCGCTTGTGGTCGACGGCGGCGGAATAGCGTAAGGAGGCGCGATGATGGCGAAGAGAATGTTCCCTTACATTCCCAACTCCGAGGAATCGGTCCAGCGCGCGATGCTGGATTATATCGGAGCGGACTCGATTGAAGATCTTATTTCCGACATCCCGGAAGATATGCGCATGAAGCGCGGCATGGATCTGCCGGAGCCGTTTTGCGACGAGGCGGGGCTTGCCCGCCACGTGAACGGGATTCTGGCGAA
>CAYVEQ010000024.1:8055-24308 GCA_964450835.1 uncultured Synergistaceae bacterium | reverse complement strand
GGACAGGCCGCCTATGCCTTGACTCTCTGCGCGCGAATCTGACGGAGAGCGCGGCCGCGGTGCTTGTCATGAACCCGAACTTCTTCGGAATTATCGAGGAGCGCGCGGCCGATATAACGGATATGGCCCACGAAAAGGGCGCCCTTTCAGTCGCCTATGTCGAGCCGTCGACGCTGGGGCTGCTCACGCCCCCGTCGGGATACGGCGCCGATATTGCCTGCGGCGATATTCAAGGACTGGGCCTTCATATGAACTACGGCGGCGGCGTCGCGGGATTTATCGCGACGCGTGACGAGCCGCGCTTTGTCGACGAATACCCGTCGCGGCTCTTCGGCATCGCGCCGACGAGCGAGGGCGAGTGGGGATTCGGCGACGTCCTCTGGGAGCGCACCTCTTTCGCGAACCGCGACAGCGCCAAGGAATTTGTCGGGACGCACGCGGCTCTCTGGGGCATCGCGGCGGGCGCGTACCTCGCGGCGATGGGACCGCGCGGCATGAGAGAGCTGGGCGAGGCAGTACTTCAGCGTCAGGTATGCCTTAGAAAGAATCTCGCCGGCATCAAGGGCCTTTCCCTTGACAGATTCTCCGGCGTTCCCTATCAGGAAATCGTGGCGGATTTTGCCTCGAGCGGAAAATCCGTGAAAGAAATCAACGAGGCGCTGCTTTCGCGCGGCATTCTCGGAGGCTTCGACCTGGGCGTGGCCTTCCCGGAGCTTGCCGGCTGCGCGCTTCTCGCGGTAACCGAGCAGACGTCGGCAAACGATATAAAGGCTCTCGCGTCCGCGCTCGGCGAGATTCTGGCGTAAAGGAGGCCCGGAGATGAACAATCTCGAAAGAATGAAGAAATTCCATCAGGCGAAATGGAACGAGCCTGTCATATACGAACTCAGCGAACCGGGCGAGCGCTCGGTGCTTGTTCCCGGAGCATGCTGCGACTGTGTGCCGACGGCGGAGGCGCTCGCCACTCTGCCCGCCGCCATGACGCGCGAAGGATATGCGAACCTTCCCGAAATCGCGCAGCTTCAGCTTGTCCGCCACTACAACCACCTTTCGCAGGAAAATATCGGCGTAGACGGAAACATAGACATAGGGCAGGGCACCTGCACGATGAAGTACAACCCGAAGGTAAACGACCGTCTAGCGGGACAGCCGAAAGTGGCGGATATGCACCCGCTTCAGCCCGACGCCACCGCGCAGGGGATACTTGAGATATTCTACAAAACGGGGGAGCTTTTCAAAGAAATCTCTGGGCTTGACGTATTCTCTATGCAGCCCGGCGGCGGCTCGCACGGCATACTGGCGCTTGCCTCGACAGTGCGCGCCTACTGGCGCGACAACGGCGAGGAGGACCGGCGCGACGAGATTATAACGACGCTTTTCTCGCACCCAGCCGACTGCGCCGTGCCGATAGTAAAGGGCTACAAAGTGACGATAATCCAGCCCGACGGGGAGGGATACCCCGACATCGAGGCATTCAAGGCGGCTCTCTCCGACCGCACGGCGGCGATATTCTTCACCAATCCTGAGGACACGGGGATATTCAACGTCCGCATCAGGGAATTTACGCGCCTTGCCCATGAGAAGGGCGCCCTCTGCTGCTACGACCAGGCCAACGCGAACGGCCTTTTGGGCATTACGAGAACCGCCGAGGCGGACTTCGATATGTCATTCTTCAACCTGCACAAGACATTCGGCGCGCCGCACGGCTGCGGCGGCCCAGCGACGGGGCTTGTGGCGGCACGCGCGGAGCTACGCCCCTATCTTCCCGCACCTCTTGTCGAGTACTCGCCCGAAAAGGGATACTACCTCGACTTTGACATGCCGAAATCCTGCGGCAAAATCAAATCTTTCTGGGGCGTCGCCCCCGTCGTGGTGAGAGCCTACTCGTGGATAATGGCTCTTGGCGCGGAGGGACTGCGCGAAGTGTCCCGCGTCGCTATCCTCAACAACAACTACTGCATGAAGAAAATACTCGCGATAAAAGGCGCCTCCGTCAGCTTCCCGAACCATCCGCCGCGCATCGAACAAGCCCGTTACAGCTGGCGGAAGCTCAAAGAGGATACGGGCTTCGGCACCGCGGACGTGCAGCGCTGCTGCGCGGACTTCGGCACGCATTACTGGTCGAGCCACGAGCCTTTTGTGATTCCCGAGCCCTTCACTATCGAGCCGTCGGAGTCCTACTCAAAACAGGACATCGACGACTACTGCGCCGTGCTTGAAGAAATCTCGCGCATGTGCTACGAGGAGCCGGAGGCGGTAAAAGCCGCTCCGGCAAACAGCACAGTCCACCACATAGATCACGGCTGCTTCGACGACCCAGCGAAGTACGCGATTACGTGGCGCGCCTACAACAAAAAATACAAAGGCTACTTTGAACCGAAAAAGTAAAGAGAGAGAAGATGAAGGCCGGCTTCATTGTCAACCCAGTGGCGGGAATGGGAGGCGCGGTAGCGCTGAAAGGCACGGACGGCGAAGAAACTCTGCGCCGCGCCGAAGAACTCGGTGCCGTGCCGCGCGCTGGACTGCGCGCCGAGGCAGCGGTTCGCGAGTTCGCTGATGCGTCCTGCGGAGTGACATTCCTCTGCCCCGGAGGGGCGATGGGAGCCGGCCTTCTCGGCAAATACGGAGTCGGCATCGAGAAACTCTTTGAGCCGGAGGCGCGCACCACACCGGCCGACACGCGCCGCGCCGCCCGAATGCTGCTCGCGCGCCGTGCGGACATAATAATCTTTGCCGGCGGCGACGGCACGGCGCGAGACATCTGTGCAGTAATCGGAGAAGAAATTCCCGCAGTCGGCATACCGGCCGGCGTCAAAATACACTCCGCCGTTTACGCGAAGCGGCCGCGCGAGGCGGGGAAACTTGTAAAAAAATTCATCGAAGGCAGAACGCGGTGTTTTGCCGAGGCCGAGGTAATGGATATCGACGAGGATGCCTTCAGAGAAGGACGGCTGTCGGCCCGTATTTTCGGCTACATGCGGGTTCCCGACGACGCGGAATTCATGCAGGAACGCAAATCAGGCAGCGCCGGCTCCGGCGAGGAGACCGAAAACCTCGCCTCATGCCTTGCGCGCGCTATAAAGCCCGGCGTTCTCTGCCTTATCGGTTCCGGCTCCACCACCATGCGCCTAAAAGAGCGTCTCGGTATAAACGGGACGCTACTTGGCGTAGACGCGGTGAAAAACGGCCTCCAGCTCGGAAAAGATCTTACGTCGTCCGAAATAAAAAAACTGCTCGCCGCCGAAGAGCCCCAGAACCGAGCGCTCGTAATCACGGTCATCGGCGGACAGGGACACATCTTCGGCCGCGGCAACCAGCAGCTTTCCCCGGAAATAATAAAAATGCTGCCGCGCGGAAATATAACGGTGGCTGCGACGCGGGACAAAATCGCGGCACTTTTCGGGAAAAGCCTGATTGCCGACACCGGCGACACGGCTCTCGACGATGAGCTGAAAGGCTATATCCCTGTGGTTACCGGACACGGCCGCAGGATTATGATGAAAATCTGCTGAAAGATTTACCGGATAAAAAATAGAAAGGGAGTTGGTACAAGTGGCACGCTACGACGAACTGGCGGGAAAGAGGGTACTCGTAACCGGCGCGGCAAGCGGCATCGGACTCGCGACGGCGCGGGTGTTCGCGGAACAGGGAGCGAAGGTCTTCGCGGTCGACTGCAACATGGAAGCCATGGAAAAAGCAATGGCGGAAAACCCTTCTTTCGCGGGCAGCTACATCTGCGACGTAAGCAAAGAATCCGAGGTGAAGGCGGCCTTTGAGAAAATGGACGCGGAACTGGGCGGGATAGACGTGCTCATATCGAACGCGGGAATCAGCGTCCGCTCCGGTTTCACGGACATCGCCTACGAGCAGTGGAAACGGGTGATAGACATCAACCTCAACGGAATGTTCCTCTGTGCCCGCGAGGCCGCGCGGCGCATGACGGCGCAGAAAAGCGGCGTGATACTCATGACGGCCTCGACCAACGGCACTGAAGGCCACCGCTGGTACACGGATTACAACGCCTCGAAAGCCGGAGTGATACTCCTGACAAAAAGCATGGCGCTTGAACTTGCCCCCGTCGTCCGCGTCAACTGCGTCTGCCCGGGCTACGTCCTAACGCCGATGCAGCGTGCGGAATACACGGACGAGATGCTCGCCAAAGTAAACGAAGGCATTCCGATGAAGCGCCACGCGGAGCCGGAAGAGATAGGCAAACTCTACGCCTTCCTTGCCTCCGACGACGCGTCGTACATCACCGGGGCCGACATAAGAATAGACGGCGGGGAAACCGCGGGACTGTACTAGGCTTTTGCCTCTGCGTTCTTCGCTTTTCGAGAAAAGCGAAGGCGCCGGGTTGTCTTGCACTCCGAACACCGAAAGCAACGCTTTGCAGATATTTTACGAATTTTAGCTTATTTGTCATAAAAGGCGATTTATATAAAAATATTTCTTGTATTTATTTTTGTTATTCATGTAAAATAGGTAAAAGCATGGGAAATATAAATATTTGCGCGTCGTTTAACGAAGGCCATCGGGGGTGATAATCTTCACTATTGTTCGCGGCGCCGCCTGACAAACAGGCGCGATTACGGAAAAACAAAACGCAGGGAAAACAAAATTATATATGAAAGGCAGGTCATTCGTGTTATGAAGGCTCTACTGAAACTGACACCGATAGTGGTCATAGCGGGACTTATGGTCTACGGGCTGGATATTCTCGTCGCCGCTCCGCTTTCTTTTATGTACGCCACGATCATAGCGATGATTACCGACCGTCTGAAGTTCGGTGAATGCCTTGACGCGGCTCTCGACAACCTGAAACATTTCCTTATAGTCTTTCTGATTCTTCAGGTTGCCTATGCCGTCGCGGAATGTTTCATGGCGACTGGGGTCGCGGCGGCGGTTATAAACCTCTCTCTCGCAGCGGGACTCAGCGCAAAGACGATCGCTCTTATCGCTTTCCTTCTCACATCTATCCTTTCGATTTCGACCGGCTCCTCGTGGGGGACATTCGCGGCCTGCGCCCCGATATTCCTCTGGCTAAACCACATAGTCGGCGGGAATATTCTCCTTACCATCGGCGCCATCGCGGGCGGCTCCTGCTTCGGTGACAATATAGGGCTTATCTCCGACACCACGATAGTCAGCTCCGGCATTCAGCAGGTTGAGATTATAAAACGTGTGCGCCATCAGGGCGTCTGGTCCTTTATATGCCTCGTCGCGGGAGCCGCGGTATTCTTTGTCGCCTCCATGGGAATGACGGGAACGACGGCTCAGGCCTCGGAGGCCATATCGCAGATTCCGCCCGAGGTATGGACGGCTCTCGAGGCTGAACGCCCCTCGGCGGTCAAGCTGCTCAATCTTGTGCGCGAGGGCGTGCCCTATTACATGGTCATTCCGTTGGTCATCGTCATAGCCACCGCTATCAGGGGATACAGCACGCTCGTCTGCATCGCGAGCGGAATTTTCTCGTCGCTGATATTCGGCTTCATCGCCGGAACGGTTGAGAGCATGAGTTCTTTCCTCGATCTTATCTACACCGGCTTTTCCGACGCGGGCGGCTGGTCGATAGCGATGATGCTCTGGGTCGGGGCTTTCGGCGGCGTCATGCGCCGCATGAACGCCTTTGACTCCGTGGCGGCTCTTATCGTCAAAACAGTGCGCAACGTGCGCCAGCTGATGTTCGCCAACAGCCTCCTCTGCCTGATCGGCAACGCCGCGCTCTCGGACGAGATGGCCCAGATAGTGACGATAGGCCCTATCATCAAAGACGTCACGGAAAAGAACGTCGTCGGTTCAAAAGAGGATATGTACACGCTCGCTCTGCGCAACGCCACATTCTCCGACGCGATGGGGGTCCTCGGCTCGCAGCTGATTCCGTGGCACTGCTACATGGGGTTCTTCCTCGGCATCAGCGCCTCTGTCTATCCTCTCGCCTCGGGCATCACGGCCGGCAACGTTATCGCGCACAACTACTTCTCTATGATTGCCGTAGGCTCTATGCTGCTGCTTACTTTAACGGGCTGGGATCGCTTTATCCCCTTCTTCAGGCTCCCGACGGAGCCGCAGGTCTATCTTAAAAAGGACGCGGACCGCTACGCGGCGGAGCAGCGGCGCTGATGCCTTAAAATAACTTCGGTCGCGGCGCGGGGTTTCCCGCGCCGCTTTTTATGCGCTTCGGCAGCGGGACGCGGGGCGCAACGCGAGGCGTGAGTTTCGGCGAAGACCGCGATTCCGCCGGAAATATAATTTTTTGCAACCGCTTGCACAATATCTTGAAATATCATATACTTACCGCGGTTTGTAAAAAGGGAGGCGCGGGATGGTCCAGCAAATTTTCCGGATTTTTGCCGTTCGCGGAAATTCCGGCGCCTCCGCCGCGTTCTGTCTGTTTTTGAAGCGGAACTGTCCGTCTGAGCGGTCTTGTTTTTTGCACTGATTTTTAAGGAGGGCTTTTTATGGCGGAACTCAGAGAAAAAGCGCAGCTTATGGATTCGCAGGATCTCGGCCGCGTCATTCGCAGAATAGCTCATGAAATGGTGGAGCACAATAAAGGCACGGAGAATATGGTGCTTATCGGGATTCACAGGCGCGGCGTATATATCGCGCGCAGGCTCCAGAAGCTGATTGAGGAGGCGGAGGGGCGCAGGGTTCCGTGCGGCGAGCTTGACATCACTCTTTACCGCGATGACCTTACTTCTCTTGCGGAGCAGCCTATCGTCCACAGCACGAGGATGCCCGTCGACATCGCCGGAAAGAATATTTTTCTTGTCGACGACGTCCTCTTTACGGGGCGCACGGTACGCGCGGCGCTCGAGGCCCTTATCGACCTCGGCCGCCCGCAGATTGTGCAGCTCGCGGTGATTGTAGACCGCGGCCACAGGGAGCTGCCTATACACGCGGATATTTGCGGAAGGAATGTGCCTACTTCCAAGAACGAGGTCATCGAGGTAAGAGTGGCTGAGCTTGACGGAAAAGACGGGGTGGTAATCTGTGAGCGCGACGCTTAACGAAATCGGACAGCTGACGTGGCGCCACAGAAGCGTCATAGACCTTGACAACTGGACGCGGGAGGAATTTCTTTTCTTCCTCGACCAGTCCCGCCACATGGAGAACGTTATGGACAGACCGGTCAAGAAGGTTCCGGCTTTGCGCGGGAAGATGTGCGTCAACCTGTTCTTTGAGAACTCGACGCGCACGCGCGTTTCTTTCGAGCTTGCGGAAAAGATGCTCTCGGCCGACGTCGTGAACTGGTCCGTCTCCGGCTCAAGCACCGCGAAGGGCGAGACCATGCGCGACACGGCATGGACGCTCGAGGCTATGGGCGCGGATATTGTCGTCATGCGCCACGGAGCGGTCGGCGCGGCGCAGTACCTGGCGTCGAAGCTGAAGCGCGGCATTGTGCTCAACGCGGGCGACGGCACGCACGCGCACCCGACTCAGGCTCTGCTTGACGTCTACACGGCATGGAAACATTTCGGCGACCTTGCGGGGCGTAAAATCGCGCTTGTCGGCGACGTTCTCCACAGCCGCGTGGCGCGCAGCGACGTGATAGCTTTCAGGACGATGGGCTGTGACGTCGTGCTTTCAGGGCCGCCCACACTGATGCCGCGCGAGGTAGAGTGCCTCGGCGTGAACTACGAGCGCGACGCGCGCGCGGCGGTAGAGGGCGCTGATATGGTCTATCTGCTCCGCATTCAGCGCGAGCGCCAGCAGGAGGGGCTTTTTCCCTCTGTGGACGAGTATCACCGCTGGTGGGGGGCGGACGGGGAGCTTATGAAGCTCGCGAAGCCGGGCGCTCTGGCGATGCACCCGGGACCTATCAACCGCGGCGTCGAAATCGCCTCCGAGGTGGCCGACGGACACCAGAGCGTGATACTGGAGCAGGTGCGTTCGGGTGTCGCCACGAGAATGGCGCTTCTTTTCCTCTGCGGCGGAGGTGCGAGATAATGGGAAAGCTTTTGTTCAAAGGATTCAAGATATTCAACGGAACGGAATTTATAAAAGACGACTGTCTTCTCGTCGAGGACGGAAAAATCGCGAAGACTGGCGAGGCGCTTGAGGAAAACGGCGCCGAGACGATAGAAGGCGGCGGCAGGCTGCTTTCGCCCGGATTTATCGACCTGCACGCGCACTTCCGCGACCCGGGCCTCGAATGGAACGAGGATCTTAAAAGCGGGGCGATGGCCGGCGCCGCGGGCGGGTTTACGACTCTCGTGGCGATGCCGAACACAAAGCCGCCCGTGTCGGAGCCGGCGCTCGTCGAATACGTGCTGAGCCACGGAGCCGCGGCGGGCGCATCGCGCATACTTCCGGCCGGCTGCGTCAGCAAGATGCGCAAGGGGCAGGAGATATGCGAGATGGGAAAAATGGCCGAGGCCGGCGCTGTCTTCTTCACCGACGACGGCTCGCCGGTGGCGACGAGCCATCTGCTGCGGCTGGCGCTCCTTTACACTGGCAAGCGCCTCCCGCGCGTTATGGAACACCCGGAAGAAATCAGCCTCTTTCAGGGCGGGCAGGTGCATGAGGGACGGGTCAGCGCGATCTCCGGCCTGAAGGGCATTCCGGGGGCATCGGAGGAGATAGACGTGGCGCGCGGGATTGCGCTCGTCCGCGACACAGGCTCGCGCATACATTTCACGCACCTCTCCTGCGCGGGAGCGGTGGAGCTTATCCGCAACGCGAAGCGCGCCGGGCTCGACGTGACGTGCGACACGACTTTCCATCACCTGACGCTGAACGAAAACGCCGTCATCGGCAGCGGCTACAACTCGCGCTTCAAGGTCAACCCGCCGCTGCGCGCCGCGGAAGACCAGCGCGCCCTTTGGGAGGGGCTCGTAGACGGGACGATCGACGCGATCGTGACGGACCATGCGCCGTGGCACATGGACGAAAAGGACGAGCCTTTCCAGGAGGCTCCCTTCGGCATCGCGTCGCTTGAATGCGCCGCCGCGGTGCTCATCGACTACCGCGCGAAAAACCATCCCGAAGTGCCGCTTTCGCTCATACTCAGAAAGATGACAAGCGCCCCCGCCGCCCTGCTTCCAGAAAAATGGCATAAGCTCGGCGCGATAGCCGTTGGCGCTCCTGCCGACATCACGGTGATAGACGAAAACCGCACCCGCATAGTCGACTGCTCGTCGTGGCACAGCAAGGCGCGCTGCTGTCCGTGGGAGGGGATGGCGCTCACGGGGTGGCCGGTCATGACATTCGTCGAAGGCCGGGAAATCTGGCAGGACGACGAAGAGCTGTAACCCGCGCGAAAAAGAGCGCCCCGCACAAATTCGCGGCGAGGCGGTTATAATATAAAAAGAACGGATAGCACAACCTCGCGTTGTGCTATCTCATTACGGGGGTATGAATTATGAAAACCGGACAGTGCGGCCTTATACTCGCGCTCGACCTGCCGACGCCCGACGCGGCGCGCGGATTTCTGGAGCGCCTGGACGGGGCCGCGCGCTTCGTCAAAATCGGGCCGCGCCTTTACGCCATGGGCGGCCTGCCTTTTGTCCGCGAAGTAATCTCGCGCGGGTACAATGTATTCCTCGACCTTAAACTGCACGACATTCCGAACACCGTGGCCCTGGCTGTCGAGCCTCTCGCCGAAGCCGGCCTTTGGGCGCTCTCGATGCACACTTCGGGCGGCTTTGAGATGATGTCGCGCGCCGCGGCCGCGCGCGACAGAGCCGGAAGCGGCATGAAGCTATTCGGCATCACGGTGCTGACGAGCCTGGGCGGGGAGCTGTGGAGCGACGTTCACCCCGGCTGCGGCATGAACGAAGCTCTTGCTGGGCGCGCGAAGACGGCCGAACGCGCTGGCCTTGACGGGATAGTATGTTCGCCCCTTGACCTTGAGCTTCTGCGCGGACTCGCCCTGGGGCTTTTGCGCGTCGTTCCCGGCATAAGGACAAAGAAAGTAAGCGGGGAGGATCAGGCCCGCGTCGCGACCGCGGCGGATGCGGCGAAAGCAGGGGCGTCCTATATAGTCGTGGGACGGCCGATATTGGAAGCCGCCGACCCTGTGGCCGCGGCAAAAGATATATTGAAAACTCTCGGGGAGGTCTCTAAATGATGAACGGCAGCGGCGCAGGCGAAGAAGTTTCCGAAAAAATTCTCGAGATGATGAAAGAAAGCGGAGCCCGTCTGCACGGGCATTTCAAACTCACATCGGGGCTGCACAGCGACAATTATATGCAGTGCGCTCTCATGCTGCGCTTCCCCGCCTTCGCGGCCTTCGCCGGAGGAGAGCTGGCGAAGCTGCTTGCCCGCTACGAGCCCGATTTCATACTCTCGCCCGCTCTCGGCGGCCTTATCATCGGACACGAAGTCGCGCGCGCCCTGGGCGTTCCCTTTCTCTTCACGGAGCGTGTAGAGGGCGAGATGCGGCTGAAGCGTTTCCCGCACCCCGGGGCGAAACGTTTCGTCCTGGTCGAGGACGTCTGCACTACGGGAAAATCGTCGCGCGAATCGGCGCGTGTACTCGTTGACGGCGGGGCGGAGTGGGTCGCCTCGGGATGCATTGCAGACCGCCGCGCCCCCGATTGCCTGCCGGAGTGGGAGCTTAAATCGCTCGTAAAGGTCAGCTTTGCCGCATACAGGCCTGAGGAGTGCCCGCTCTGTGCCCAAGGGCTTCCTCTTGTAAAGCCCGGCAGCCGCCCGGACGGGAAATAACCGATGACGGAAGCGGCGCGTCGGTCTGCCTCTTTTCTGCTCGCGGCGGCTCTGCTTTTCATGCCCCATGTCTGCGCCTGGCCGGCGCGGGCGAAGGAGCCTGAAATTAAAATAGCCGTGACCTCGCGGTGGCTTTCCGAAGTCGTAGCTTTCATATGCGGCGACAGGGCCGTCGTCCGTCCGCTTTCCGCGATGGACGCGGAAGGAGGCGAGAGGCTCATCTCCCGTCCGAGGCGAGGCGAGATAATAATAGCTTTCGACGCGGCGGACGCCGCCCGCCGCAAAATAAGCGGGAAAAATCAGAATCTCCGTCTGCTCTTCAGCAAAGTTCAACTCACGGAAGAGGAACGCCGCGCCGCCTTCTTTGACCCGGCGCGGCTGCCGTTTGTCGCGCAGGAGGTAATGAAAACAGTCTCCGCGGCAGACCCGGGAAGCTATGAGTATTACCAGAGGCGTCTCGCCGAGTTCCAGTCGAGGATAGACAGCTCGAAAGGAGTTGGCCGCCACATTCTGAAGGGAAAAGGTGCGAAGATGCTCGACCTGACGGGAGCGGAGGGCGTCTGGGTGCGCTCGTCCGTCGCGGACGTTGTGCGTCCGCCGGAGAGAGTCTGGCGGAACTGGCTCGACGGGGGCGAGGCGGCGCTGGAGGCCGCTCTTGACGAAGCCTCGCAGCGCGGGTGGCTGCTTCTGCTCGACCCGTGGACGCCCGCCGTCGTTCGCAGCGCCGCATCCGCCTACCCTAACAGTCTGACGCTCCCGGCGCCGGTCGGAGAGAGCGACATATTCTCCTTTTTCCACAGCATCTTCACACTGATAGCGTCAAGGCTCGGCGAAAAATAACTGTATAATCCGTTAAAATAAGGTAAAATAAAAGACGCGGCCGGCATTTGGCCGCGCGGGGTTATTTCAATGGGGAAAAGAGGTCACCGATGAAGATAAACAAAATTTTCGCCGCACTCTGCCTGATATCCTCCCTCTGCGCGGCAGGGAACGGCGCGTCGGCCGCTCCGGCAGCGCCGCGCAAAGTCGAAACGACGCTCTCCGCGAATGACATACAATACAATGTCAACACAGGCGACGCGCGCGCAGCGGGCAGCGTCGTCATAAAACGCGAGGGCGCGACGCTTACGGGCGACGAGGCCGAGGGCAATACCAACGACGAGAAGATGGCTCTCAGGGGCAATGTGAGCGGCGACTTTCCAGAATATCAGGCGACGCTGAAATCGGAGAGCGTGACTTGGACGGGCGATAAGACAAAGCGCACAGACGGCGTTATCGAGGCATTCGGGAACGTCCGCCTGACAAGAGGCGCGGAGGACTACCTTAACGCGGATTATGTGCGGTGGATACCCGGCACTAAAAACTATTCCGCGAAAGGCGGCGTGGACGGGCGGCTTAACGGGAAAATACTTGACGCCGACAGCGCCGCGCGCGAGGGCAGCCGTTTCCGTGCCGCCGGCGTCCGCCGCTACGAGGATCCTGACGAGAAAATCAAAGTCGCCGCGCGCAAGGTCGCAGGTTCGCTTGCCACGGATCCCAAGACGGGGCAGGAGACGCTGAAAGAAATAGTCGCGCAGCAGGACGTCAGGCTCGACTACGTCGACAACAAAGGGCTTACGACGCGCGTCACCGGCGAAAAGGCCGTCTACTCAAACGCTCTGGGCACGATAGTTGTTTCGGGCAACGCGAAGGCCGTCCGCAGCGACGGAAAGACGGTGACGGCCGACAAAATGATAGTGCATGAAGATTCGCGCCTGATAGAGGCGAGGGGAAACTCAAAAATAATCTTCGTTATCGATGAAAAAGATAAAAAAGACGCGGACAACGGGAAAAACAGCCGCGAAGAGAGTTCCGGAGAAGGGGAAACGCCGGACGGCGCGGAGGATGGCCCCGAGGGCGAAGACGGGCTGAGCGCCGACGAAGAACGCTGGGTGGAGGGAGAATAGATGTCCGGCGACAACGGAATCTCCACACTGCGCGCGGAGAAGCTGGTCAAAAGCTTCGGCGGCAGGCGCGTAGTCGACGAAGTCAGCTTAAAGATCGAAAAAGGCGAGATTATCGGCCTTTTGGGGCCGAACGGCGCAGGCAAGAGCACGACCTTCTACATGATAGTCGGGCGCATTGTCCCTGATTCCGGAAAGGTCTGGCTCGGAGCGGAAGAGCTCTCTCATCTTCCGATGTACAAAAGGGCGCGCGCCGGCATAGGCTATCTGCCTCAGGAGGCCTCGGTTTTCAGAAGCCTGACAGTGCGGCAGAATCTCGACCTTGTTCTGGAAGAGTCGGGCGTGCCGCAGGATGTGCGAGGGGATAAAATTTCCGCCCTGCTTGACGACTACGGCCTGAAACACCTGCAGGACACAAAGGGCGTCTCCCTCTCCGGAGGTGAGCGCCGCCGCGTAGAGATAGCGCGCTGCCTTGCCATCGAGCCGCATTTTATACTGCTTGACGAGCCGTTCAGCGGCATCGACCCTATTGCGGTCGCCGACCTTCAGTCGATCATACGCGACCTGAAAGGACACGGCTACGGCATACTGCTGACGGATCACAACGTCCGCGAAACCCTCTCGACGACAGATCGCGCCTACCTTATATACGAAGGCAAGGTTTTCCTTGAAGGCAAACCGGAGGCTATAGCGGACAACGTAAAGGCCCGCGAGCTTTATTTCGGAAAAGATTTCAGCTGGTAGCGAAACAGTGCCGGCGTGCGCCGCGGGCGCGTCCGTGATTTTGCCCCATGAGAAAAAATACCCTGAAAGACGAACAAAAGAGCGAAACGCCGGCAGACGGCGCGTGCGACACGGAAACCTCAGCCGGCGCGGAAGAAGAGGCGCGTGCGCCTCGCGGCGTCCCGCCCGAAGATTTGCCCGGCGGAGAAGCGGCGGAGAAGCCCGACCCATTCACCGGCATGGTATCGCACACTATGCGCATGATGGCGGGCACTCTTGTCAGCCGAGTGCTCGGCCTTGTCCGCGAACTGCTGACCGCGGCGCTCTTCGGCGCGACGCGACAGCTCGACGCCTTTTTCGTGGCATACACTCTCGCGAATCTCTCAAGACAGCTGCTCGCCGAGGGCGCGCTTTCCGCATCTTTTGTCCCGGTGTTCTCTCGCGCCCTGGCGACCGAAGGGCGCGAGAGCGCGAAACGCCTCGCCGACGAGGCTCTGACCGTTCTCATTTTCGGCTGCGGCGCTGTGGTCGCCGCTGGAATAATTTTTTCTCCCTTTCTTGTGAGAATCATGGCGCCCGGCTTTGCGCCGCAGGAACGCGCCGCCGCCGTGACTCTGACCTGCGTGATGTTCCCCTTCCTGATGCTCGTTTCCGTCGGCGCTCTTGCCATGGGAGTGCTCAACAGCCTCGGGAGCTTTTTTGTACCCGCAATCGCGCCCGCGCTGAGCAACCTTGCCTATATTGCTTTCCTGCTGGCCACTAAAAGCCGCCTGTCGGTGTGGAACCTCGCCTTCGCTGTCCTAACCGGAGGTGCCTTCCATATGGCTCTTCAGGTCTACTGGTGCTCGCGGCTGAAATTCGCGCTGATCCCCGGCAGGCCGAGCATGCAGGACCCGCAGCTGCGAAGCATGATGGCGCTCTTCTTCCCATACGCGGCGGGACTTTCTTTGAACCAGCTCAACCCCCTGATAAGCCGTATGCTCGGCTCATTTCTGGACGGCGGCTCCATATCCGTGCTCACATACGCAGACCGCGTGCTTCAGCTCCCGCTCGGGCTCTTTGTTATAGCGATCTCGCAGGCCGTCCTCCCGGCGCTCTCGCGGCAGAACCCAGACGACACGGCCTCCTTTTGCGACTTCGTGCGCGGCGCGATGCGCTTCAATCTCTTTGTCATCCTCCCTGTCGCGGCGGGGCTCTGCATAGTTTCCCGCGAGGCGGTGCATCTGCTCTTCTTCCGGGGTGCCTTTTCGGAATGGGCGTGGCACGCCACGGGGACGGCGCTTTCTCTTTACGCTCTCGGTCTGCCGGGGATGGCGAGCAGCACCGTGATAATGCGCGCCATATACGCACGCAGAATGCCTCGTGCCGCCGTGCTTGTAACGGCCGTGACGGTCGCAGTGAATTTCACCGTGAGTGTCGCTCTGATGCGGCGCTTCGCCTACGCCGGCCTTGCCGCCGCCTCTGCGACCGCTTTCACGGCGGCGAGCCTCTTCGCGGGATGGAAACTCTCCCGCAGCGTCGGCGAAAAGCTGCGCATTTTTGAGCTTTCGTGGCTTTTGCGCGTGATTCTGCCTCTTGCCGCCATGTCGGCGGCGCTTATCGCATTCAAGCGCTTTATCCCCTACCCGCAAACGATGTCCGCATGGCTTCGGCTGCTGTGGCTTTTTTCCGCGACGGCGGGAAGCTGCGCGATATACGCCGCCGGGACGCTCGCGCTGCGCTGCCCGGAATGGCGGTGGATAGCGGGCGCCGTCAAAAAGCGCGGCTGAAGGCCTGTTTGGTGTAAAATAACCGCGTGCGGCGGAATTTTACGCCGCCGCGATTGGGGGAGTGGCTTTGAAAAAAATAACGTTTGCCGCGGCGCTTCTCGCGGCGCTGTGTATCGTTTCGGCTTCAGCCTGTTCTTACGCGCGCGACAATGAGAACGAGCCGAAAATGGTCGACGCAACAAAACTGCTCGACACCCGCCAGACCTCGGTCTGGGTGGAGGGCGATATGCTGGGCGACATAGTGATAGGCGCGCGCGGATCGCTTCAGGTGATATACGTGGACAAAGCTCTTGCCGCGGCGATAAACGACGATTTCTTCATAAGCGAGTGGGCCAGGCGCTTCGCGCAATATTTCGGCGACGAGGGCAGGAGGGGGAAAGCTCTCTTTATCGCACAGGCCGAGGCATTCAGACCGTGGGAGTTTGATCCGCAGCTTATAACAATAGGAAAATACAGACTGACGATGAGCGACGTGCTGTCGCCCAGCATGACGAACCCATTCGGCAGCCTTGCCTCAGGCGACAAAGGCAGCTTCGCCTTCGTCGTTCCCGCGTCGGAACTTAAAAAAGGAACGGAAATAGCTATCGGATACGGAGATGACTCGACACTATGGAAAGTACCGAAATAAAAGAGGCCGCCCACAGATACAGATGCGTTGAGTGCGGCCTCGTCTTCGACAGCGACGTTCACGCGGAGAAATGCCCCGCCTGCCGCTGCCGCGTGCTGATTCACGTAAAGGGAGAAAAAAGAAGCGCCGCCTGCGCCTCCTGCGGCGGCGGCGACTGCTCGCACTGCGGGAGCTGCTCTCATTGACGGGCGGAAAGCGCGGCTTCGTAACGCTCGGCATAGAGTCAAGCTGCGACGACACGGCTCTCGCCGTCACGGAAGATGGCGTAAAAGTTATAGCGGACGCAATATCGAGCCAGACGGACTCGCACCGCGCCTACGGCGGCGTCGTGCCGGAGCTTGCCTCGCGTATGCATCAGGAGGCGATTCTTCCTCTCCTGGGAGAGGTACTTGACGCCGCGGGCGTTTCCTCCCCGCGCGACGAAATAGACCTCATAGCCGTAACAGCGGGGCCGGGGCTGATGGGTTCGCTCCTCGTCGGAGTCATGACGGCGAAAGCGCTCTCGCAGGGCTGGGGAGT
>CAYVEQ010000024.1:0-7955 GCA_964450835.1 uncultured Synergistaceae bacterium | reverse complement strand
GGGAAACCCTGCGGCCTTTGCTCTGCCCGTGCCTCTTTCAGCCAGCAAAGAGATAGAATTCAGCTTCAGCGGGCTGAAAACAGCCGCGATAACTCTCATCGGAAAAGAAAAAGAAAAACCGTCAGGCGGGGAATTTCCGCTCGCCGACATATGCGCCTCCTTTCAGCGCGCCGTTGTCGAAAGCCTCATCTCAAAGCTCGCGATTGCGGTCGCGCGTACGGGCGTCCGCCACGTAACGCTTTCGGGCGGCGTCGCGGCGAACTCCGCGCTCCGCGCCGCGCTCGCGAAATGGGCGGAAAAAAACGGCGCGGAACTTTTCCTCCCGCCGCGAGCGATGTGCACCGACAACGCCGCGATGATAGCGGCGGCGGGGTACGCGGCCTACAAGCGCGGCCGCCGCTCCTCTCTCGCTCTCTCTCCCGACCCCTCGTGGAGCATCTGGTAAGAGGCGCGGGATTTTTCGCCGGCGAGAAAAAAGATAACGGGACAAAAACGCGGCGGTTTCAAACCGCCGCGTTTTTTGTCTGTCTTAAAAAGCTGGCGCGCGCGTCAGACGCGCCCCCCTTAAAATTTTGTCTCCGGTCTCTTTATTTTGCCCTCTCCCCGCCCAAAGCCTCCACAAATTCTTTTATCCTCGTCACGCCCTCCGTGATTGTCTCCGTCGAGCAGGCGTAGGAAAGGCGTATGTACCCCGGCGCCATGAATGCCGTGCCGGGAACGGCGGCGACATATTTTTCACGGAGCAGCCTCTCGCAGAATTTCATGTCGTCGGGCAGAGGGCAGCCCGTGATATCCGCGAAGACGTAGAAAGCGCCTTCAGGCTCGCGCACCTTAATGCCGGGAATCGCGTTAAGCATATCGACGATGACACGGCGGCGCTTCTCAAACTCGGCGCACATTCTCTCGACGTCCGCCTCCGCGCCGGTGATCGCGCCGTAAGCCGCCCACTGGGCTATGGAGCTGGCGTTTGATGTCAGGTGCGTCTGAAGCGCCGCCATCTTCGCTATTATCTCCGAGGGGCCGAGAGCGTAGCCGATGCGCCAGCCGGTCATCGCGTATGACTTGCTCACGCCGTTTACGATGATTACGCGATCTTTCACTTCCGGCGCTACGTTGATGATGTTTCTGTGCTTCGCGGGAGCGTAGGCGAGGCGCTCGTAAATCTCGTCGAAAATGATCCAGAGATCTTTCTCAACAGCGACGTCGGCAATCGCGCGGAGCGTCTCTTCCGGGTAAATGGCTCCTGTGGGGTTGCAGGGCGTGTTCACTATAATGCCGGCCGTCTTGGGCCCGACGGCCGCCGCGAGATTTTCTTTTGTAGGTATAAGTCCGGTAGACATAGTGCCGACGATCTTTTCAACGCCGCCCGCCATATGGAGCTGCTCAAGATAACTGACCCACGCGGGCGCGAAGAGCACGACTTCGTCGCCGTCGTCGACAAGCGCCTGCAATGCCTCATAGATAAGCGGCTTCGCGCCGGAGGCCACGATTACATCGGAAGGCTCATAGCGGAGGCCGAAGCGTTTGCCGTAATAATCGCAGACAGCGCGGCGCAGCTCCGTTATGCCCGAATTAAGAGTGTAGTGCGTCTCCCCGCGCCCGATGGCGTCGATTGCCGCGTCGACCGCCGTCTTCGGCGAACCGAAGTCGGGCTCTCCCGCGCTGAAAGAAAGAACGGGTTTCCCCTCGTCTTTCAATTTTTTCGCAGTGTTTGAAATGCCGACCGTAGCGGAAGGGGTCACATTTAAGATTCTCTTTGAAAACTTCACTTTTATATCCTCCGTATCTTAAAAGAAAGGTTTGCCGCGGTTCGCTCCGAAAGGCGAATACGCGTGTTATGATAACATATCCCTTCTTCTCACACAATCATTGCCGTCGCGAAAAGCGGTAAATATCAACCATGTCCGGGAAATTTGTGAAAAATATTTACATAATTTCCTCATTTGTGCAGATTTGAATATCATGGTAAAATCAAGGCGGTTACAATAACCGCATACAACATAGCGAATGGAGGAGCTGCTATGGAAGTACGTTTCTTTACACGCAATATCGAACTCCCCGGGGATATTAAGGATTACATGGAGAAAAAACTTCTCAAAATAGAGAAATTCTTCGACCGTATCCTCGACACTCAGGTGGTGCTCAACTACAAGCGGGGAATGAACGTGGTCGAGATAACGGCCAACGTCAACGGCGTCATAATGCGCGGCGAGGACTACGCGCCCGACCTGCGCAAAGCCTTCGATAAGGCGCTCAAGAATATAGAACGTCAGGTCAAAAAGCACAAGAGCTACCTCACGGACAAGGCGCGAATGAAAGTTCAGGAAGTTTCTTTCGACATTGACTCCGACATCGTCGCACCGCAGCAGGAGCGTGAAGAGTCTCACGAGATCGTCAAGAGAAAGAAATTCTCCGTCGACGTGATGACTCCCGTCGAGGCGACCATGCAGATGGAACTGCTGGGACATCCCTTCTTCGTATTCAAAAATTACGAAACCGGGGAAATCAACGTTGTCTACCGTCGCGAAGAGGGCGGCTTCGGCCTGCTCGAACCCAAATAAAAAATAAAAGAAAAATAAAAGTCCTGCGTTACAGCAAGAGGCCCCCTCGCTGCGAGGGGGCCTCTGCCGTAAAAATTCCCGCGATGGCCTTTAGCGCGCGGCGCGAAGAACCACAAGCGGCGCTTTGTACAGTCCGTATGCCGTTACCGCCGTGACGTCGAAAGGCACGGGGCATTCGCGCTCGTCGGGGAATGTGAATGTCAGCTTTTGCTCCTTTTCTTTCTCTCTTGCCGCGAGGACGCGGAAGGCTTTAAGCATCGCGTTTTCCTCTTTGAATCTTACCTCCGGCCCCTTTTTGACGGCCTCGGCCTCGGCCTGCTGCGGGCTTCGCGAGTTCCAGCCCGTCCGCGCGACGGCAAGCACGCGGTAGCTCCCGCCGAGCGGAGCTATCTTTACGGAAACGACGTTGTGCCCCGGCATTTTCTTGTGGTCTATGATAAATTCTGTTTCCCCGTTCTCGTCGACGTAAGAGGCAAGCGGCCGCGAGTCGAGAGCATCGCAGGCGGCCTGCACAGCGCTTATCGCGAGCGCCTGACATCGGGCGAACTCATTTTCCGTGTATTCGCCTTTCGTGGCTATGCGGCAGCCGATGAATACGAATGACGCAAGCACGCAGGCGAAAATCAAATATTTCGCCGCTTTTTGCAGCAGGCGCGACGTTTTCTCTTTCATGGCGACATTATACAGTATTTCGGCGCGAGGTATGTTAGAATGCTTGCGGTGATGTTTTATGGACGGAATGAATAACAAGGAAACGGACAACGCAGTCCGCATAGATGTCGAAAAGCCCGACGGCGCCGACATCGTGCGCGATGAGGTGTGGCTCATCTGCACCGTCGTGAAATGGGTCTTTATCGCGATTGTCACGGGCTTTGCCATAGGGTTGGTGGCGGGCGGCTTTCTGCTTGCCCTGCGGTGGAGCATGGGCAAGGCGGAGCTTTTGGGGCGTTTCCGCAATCTTCTGCTTTTCCCCGGACTCTTTGTGAGCTATTTCCTTGTGCGGCTGCTCGCGCCGCAGTCGGCGGGACACGGCACAGAAGCTGTCATCGACGCGATTCACAACAAGCGCCGCACCGTGATAGACGTAGAGGCCGTGCCTGTTAAAATCGCGGCCACGATAGTCACCATCGCATCGGGAGGCTCGGTCGGCATAGAGGGGCCCTGCGCGCAGATCGGCTCCGGGGTCTCTTATGTTATCGGCAGGATTTTCAATCTGGACGAGTCCGATATGAAAAAGGTCATCATCTGCGGCATAGCGGCGGGCTTCTGCGCCGTTTTCAGCACTCCTGTCACGGGAGCGATTTTTGCCGTGGAGGTGCTTTTCGTCGGGCAGATTTTTTACGACGTGCTTTTCCCGTCGCTAATCAGCGGCATAGTGGGCTATTTCACCGCCGCCGCGATGGGAGCGGGACACGGGGTGAATGTCGAAGTCGCGGTACCCGCGCTTGGCCCGTGGGCACTCGCCGCGTCGCTGCTCGCCGGAATTTTTTTCGGCGCCGTCGCTATCGCGAACATCGAGGGGATTCACCTTGTCGCCAAGGCTTTTTCGAAATTCGGCATGACGGGGTGGAAGCGCCCGCTCGCGGGCGCCGTTCTGCTGCTCGCTGTGGGAATGATTTTCGGCGGCGATTTCTTGGGCCTCGGCAGCGATACAATATGGGGCATGGTTGCGGGCGAAAGGCCGCTGCCTTGGGGTTTCGCCGTGAAGATCGTGGCCATGGGGATAACTCTCGCCGCCGGCGGCTGCGGCGGGGAGATCACGCCGACATTTTTCATAGGCGCGTCGTCGGGATTGCTTTTTTCGATGATCTGCGGCCTTGAGCCTTCTTTCTGCGCCGCGCTCGGCGTCTGCGCCGTGCTTGCCGCTTCGACGAACACGCCGATTTCGGGGACGCTTTTCGCGATGGAGCTTTTCGGCGCGCAGATGGCCGCCTTCGCCGGAGTGGCATGCGCTGTCTCCTATCTTGTGGTCGGCCACAGGAGCCTTTACCCGACGCAGGTGCTTCTGTCGCCCAAGACGCGCGCTTTCTCAATCCGCAGGACGGAGGAGGGCGAGAGGCTCGTCCGCCGTTTTGACAGCATTTCGCTGCACAGGATTATAAAATTTTATATAGACCATATAATCGCCAGGGTCTTTGAAAGGAGGCACTGACATGCGCCGCGCCGTTAATATGATTCTCACCGCGCTCTCCGGGGCCGTCGTCATGGTGTGGGTATGGAAATTTTTCGGCCCGGGCGGCAATGCGGCGCGCCGCGCGGGAAACGCGGCACTTTCCGGCGCAGGATTCGGCATCGGCGGGCTTTTTTGGATTTCTCTCTCAGTCGTCTGCGGAGGCTATCTTTTGTGGCGCTTTATGATCCGGTTATTCTGGCGCAAATATTTTGACGACGACCCGCCGCCCGAGGATTAGGGGACGAACCCGCCCCCTACGGGGCGAGTTCGTGGTAGCTTGCGACTTCAATCTCTTTTTCCGCGGCTACAGCCTCCACTCTGTCCCTCTCCCCGCAGGGATAGCGGCAGGCGAGGCCGCAGCTCGCGGAAATCCGGCGCGGCACGGGGATTATCCTTACGTCAAGCCCCGAGGCGCGGCAGGCTTTTTCAAAGCAGAGCGCCATGTGAGTGGTGTCGAATGTAGCGACGCATTCCATTTCCTCATCCCTCCCGCGAGATTTGCGTGACGCTGTATTTTGCCGCATTCCGATGTTATTATAAACGTGCTGGCCTTCTTTCGGCGGCGGAGAGCGCGGATTTTCCGGGCACTTTGCCCGCGATAGACGTAATTATGAAAAGGTTGTAAAATACACGCGTCTGTTAAGAGGGATAGAGCTTATCCTTTTACTCAAGAGGAGGAAATTTAATGACACTGAAGAAGATTCTCACTGTAATGACAGTCGCCCTGTCATCGCTTGTCATCGCGGGCGCGGCCTTCGCCGCCGACAGCGTCGGCACAATCGATACGCAGAAAGTGATGTTCCAGCACTCCAAGTTCAAAGAAGTGCAGCGTCAGGTCCGCGATGTCACCGACAAGCTGGAGAAGGAAGCGCAGGAAGCGATAGACAAAGAAACGGACAACAAAAAGAAAGCCGACATCTATCAGGCGAAGCGCCGGGAGCTGGCGGTCGAGGAGAGAAAGCTCATGGAGCCGCTCTTCAAGGAGATCAATCTGGCCATGAGAACGGTGGCCAACCAGAAAAAGCTCACCGTCATAATAGACAGGGGCGTCGTCTTTTACGGCGGCGTTGACATTACCGACGCGGTCATCGCGGAGCTTAAAAAGAGCGCTGACTGACCGGGCGCGATAAACGAAAACGGCGGCGGCTCAAGAGGCCGCCTTTTTTCTGCCGTGATGCTATACTATGTCAGAATGACAAAATAAGAGGGAGGCACCGGTATGGCGGACAACATCAACATAAGCATTGTGCAGATAGACATTCCGGAAGAAGCGAACGTGATAGTGGGGCAAAGCCATTTCATCAAGACCGTCGAGGATCTTTACGAGGCGATGGTGACAGCCGCCCCCGGAATCGAGTTTGGCATAGCGTTCTGCGAGGCGTCGGGCGACTGCCTTATCCGTCACGACGGGAACAGCGGCGCGATGGAACAGTGTGCCGTAGAGAACGCGCGGAAGATGAACGCGGGACACACATTCGTCATCGTCATGCGCAACTGCTATCCGATCAACGTGCTTAACAGGATAAAAAACGTTCAGGAGGTCTGCCGCGTTTTCGCCGCTACCGCGAACCCGCTGCAGCTGCTTGTCGCGGAAAGCGGACAAGGGCGCGGCGTGCTGGGCGTCATAGACGGCTTCACGACGAAGGGCGTCGAGGACGAGAAGGGTGTCGAGTGGCGCGTCTCTCTCCTCCGCGACATCATAGGGTACAAGAGATAGCCTTAAGCCGCGCCGCATAATGCGAAACAGCCGCCTCCGCAGCCGCGGGGCGGCTGTTTTTGCTTTCAGCCCCAACGTTTGCTAAGTTTCGGCGAGAGTGTATATTCTCCGCACAGCGCGGGCTTTACACAGATGTCGCCCAAGAATATGCCGCCGACAGCGACTCTGCCGCCGACGTTCTTCCTGTGACGTGAACGGGCATCAAGGCCGCGATGGACGCGGAGTTTAACGATAGCGTTCTGCCGATGGTGCAGAGCGCTTTTTCTTTGCTCGGAGCAGACCCGAATACCATGCCGCGCTTTATCGGCTACCCCGCGCTGACCGGGCTGACACAGAACGGTCTTATCAGGGCGGGAGTGGACATGATAGCCGACGAAATGACGCGCAAGTGGATTGACGTTACGACCACCGGTAAGGCGCTCGAAGACGGAGAGCAGAATCCGGTCATCGCCGGACTCAAAGAGGATATGGAGCGGTTCGGCACACGGATGTTGTTTCACAACGCCTGTGAGATGGTGAGCTACTACGGCGGCTGCCTTGCCTATATTGATACGGGAGAGGAAGACCCCGTGGCGCTTGCCACGCCGCTGTACCTTGATGAGAGCGCGTTTCCGCGCGGTTCGCTGCGCGGCTTTCGGCTGATTGAGCCGTTCAACGTTTCGCCGGGGATGTACAACACAAACAACCCGCTCGCGGCGGATTACTTTCGCCCGCGCTTATGGTACGTGCTGGGGCGCGAGGTGCACGCGAGCCGGTTCCTCTATTTCAGCGCGGCGCACCCGCCTACGATACTTTTGCCAGCGTACAATTTTTTCGGCATTCCGCTCGCGCAGACCGTCTGCGACGTCGTACACCATTTCACGGAGTGCCGCGAGGCCGAGATGCGGTTACTGAAAAAGTTCTCAATGACTGTGTTCAAGACAGACATGTCAGACCTCATGAACGGGCTTGATGATGTCAACATTCGTGCACGCGCGAAATACTTTGTGCAAAATCAGGACAACGACGGCATGATGATGATTGACAAGGAAGAAGACATCATCAAAATCGAGACGCCGCTCTCGGGCGTGACCGACATCGTGCGCCAGGCTATGGAGATGGTCGCAGCGTATTTCGGCGAGCCGACGGTCAAGCTGTGGGGTATCTCCCCGGGCGGCTTCAACGCCACCGGCGAGAGCGATATGCGCAACCATTACGACCGCGTCGCGGCGAACCAGGAAAAGATGTTCCGGTCGCCGCTGAACCTCGTGCTGCGAGTTTTGCAGCACAACAGGAACGGAGCGGTCGACGGAAGCATAACGGCGAACTTCATACCGGTGGGAGATGATGACGAGAGCAAGCGTGCGAACGTGAACAAGCTGAAAGCTGACATCGCGAGCGTCTATCTCCAGAGCGGAGTTTTGGCGCCCGAGGAAGTGCGTCAGATGCTTGTGGACGATGAGCAGAGCGGATATACGACCATCGACCCGGAGGCTGTGCCGGAAGATGACGCCGACATGGGCGG
>CAYVEQ010000023.1:27399-29812 GCA_964450835.1 uncultured Synergistaceae bacterium | reverse complement strand
CGGTATTTCATTAAATCTAAGAGTTCCATTCCGTGATCTCCTTCCAGCACTGAGGGTCGGCTGCGTAAAAGTCTCCGTTCGTTCCTTTTGCTGCGGCGGGACAGCCGCGGCACCAGGCTTTTAATTCACACTTCCCGCATTTTTTGAATTTATCGTAATCGCGGTAGGCTTCCATCTCGCAGACCCATACGTCGGCAAGCCTGTCCTCAAAAATGTTTCCGACTTTGGAATCCGCCACGCGTCGGCATGCGCAGATGTCGCCGGTCGGCAGGATTGTGATATGGCAGTTGCCGCAGTTGCAGCCGCCGTAAATCATTCCCTCTCCGGCATCACGGGGAATTTTGAAAGCGCCGGTCTCGTATTCGTAAAGAGTCCAGAGATGGTCTTTCCTGTTGAAGTAAGTCTTGCAGCCATCCGCCTCATACTCTCTGAATTTCCGGTCACAAACCGCAAGCAGCTCCCGGTATTCCCGCGGAGTCATGGAAGCGTCCAAATTGCCTCCGCTTGGCACATAGCGGGAAAATGCAAACACGTTCGCTCCTGCCGCCACAGCAGTGTCAATTACACCGGGCACCTCCGCCATGTTTGTTTTCGATACCGTAGTCATAATAACGCTCTTCATCCCCGCACGATTGATGCAGCCGATCTTTTCCAGCGTGCAGTCAAAGGAGCCGGGCTTGCGGAACCAGTCGTGCGTTTCGCGCAAACCGTCAAGGGATAGCTGATATTTTTCGCAGCCGCGGTATTTCATCTCCCCGCACACCTGATCGTTCAGGTGAAAAGGATTTCCCATGATTGTAAACGGGACATTGTTATCTTTGAAAAGATTCAGCAGCCGCCAAAAATCCGGGTGCAGAACAGGGTCGCCGCCGGTCAGGTAAAAATACGGGAGGCGGTTGTACATCTCGCAGAAATCCATGCAGTTGTAAAACGTGTCCTCTATCTGCCGCCAGTTCATGGTATCCGGCACTTTGCGGATATCACCGGAATAAATATAGCAGTGCCTGCACCGCTGGCCGCACTTGTCCGTGATATGCCACTGAAAAGAAAAATACTGTTTCATTTGAATGTTCCCGTTATTTATGAAAATCGGCGGAGCCAGTCGTATTCGTGTGTTCCCGACGGACAGGCGTTCCGCCGGGAACAGGTTTTGCCGGGGCGCGGATTATTTGTCAGCCGCGCCGCAGGCGGAGCCGCACGCCGAAGGTTTCCCCTCCGGTTTGTCGGAAGCCCCGCACGCTGACGGCTTTTCATCCGGCTTGCCAGCCGCGCCGCAGGCGGCCGGAGTCTCGGCGGGCTTGTCCGAAGCGCCGCAGGCTGCTCCGCAGGCGGACGATGCTTTGTCATCGGCCCAACAGGCGAGATTTGAAAGTGCCATTGTCATCTCCTCCTTTTTGAAGAATTCAAAAGGCAGTTTATGCCTTCCGTATTTTTTATTTTACCGGGCCGCCGGAGCGGTACAAGTACGCACTTTTTTATAGGGATAGGCACCCTTTTGTAACTGTCTCAGAAGCAGAACCTTTTTGAACGCGCGCATTTTCCCGTAGAGGTTTAAATTTGTTTTTCCGAGTATTATATTGTAATATTAGTGTAACATTCAAATTTAATGCATTGGAGAGGTTTTTTTGTGAGAACAAGAGCCGAACTGCTCCCTGAATGCCCGGTGGCGACAACGGTGCAGCTGATCGGAAGCAAATGGAAACTGCTGATTATACGCAATCTGCTGGAGCGGCCGTGGCGGTTTAACGAGCTGCAAAGAAATCTTGACGGAATCAGTCAAAAAGTGCTGACGGACAGTCTCAGAGCCATGGAAACGGACGGGCTTGTTACCCGCACCGTTTATCCCGAGGTCCCGCCGAGAGTGGAATATGCTCTGTCGGATTTGGGGAAAAGTCTGGGGCCGATTCTTGATGCCATGAAGACATGGGGAGAGGATTACAAGGCGAGACTGAACGGAGAATAAGCCGCGCCGCGGCAGGTTTTGCCGTTAAATCAGGCATGTTCGCTATGCTCCCGCGCCCGTGTCCGTCACGGCTCATTTGTGCTGCTTCATTCGTTGGGCAGCCTCAGTTTATGCGCTCCCTTCCTGCCGCGTTGCCGCGCACAAAAGGCAGCCGTTTTTTTATACGGCCGGAACAAAAACATGCGGACATTCCGAAGGACAGACAGCGTGCGATTCGGTTCGCGATGAGCGGGCCGCGGAAGAAATTTAAGAAAGACGGGCCATACGGGGTTCGGCACAACGGATATTTTGCGCGAGGCGGAGAAGGCGGCTCAAATCCTCGGTACCGGCCGTATGCAGGTAAGCCGTGAGGCTGCCGGAGGGCCGAACGGACAGGCGGAGACTTTTCGTACCCGCGGCAGTATCCGGGAAGCCGAAAGAACGCGGAACTGTGCGCCGGGGCTGCGGCGC
>CAYVEQ010000023.1:18207-27299 GCA_964450835.1 uncultured Synergistaceae bacterium | reverse complement strand
GCGGCGCCGGATGGCGGGGAAGCAAGACCCGGGACCGATGCATTCGTTGCGAAAATGGCCCGACAGGAAGAAAGGCGCAGGACGAGAAAGTTGGGATATTTCCCCATGATGAAATGCGCGCAAGGCTCTTAACCATGCGCTTGACTGAGCGCCCGGAAGAATCGGCCGGCAAAACAAGGAGGATTCTTCACCGAAACGGCACGGTTTATATCTCTCTCTCAGCCGCAAACGCCTCAAGGCGGCGGCATCACTTGCGGACACGTATTTACACAAGCTTTTACGCCTAAGTATGTCGTCATGTTTTGTTGTTTTTATGTTGCTATAAAAATTTCTGCCAAAATAAATTCCTTTGCCGTATCAAGCGGCAAGGGAATAATCTATATAAACCGGCAGGAGAACTGAGAGAGGATTATCCGCAGCAGGACATTCCCGAATTCTCAAAGACCTCGGCCGGATAGACCATGGGCTTAAAAGCCGCGACTTCTTTGCGGACAGCCTCATCATTCACTGCGGACAAGTCGTCCGCTACTTTGATATAGGCGTAAAACCGGTTATCGCCTGTCGAAACATCAAAGCTTTTTGTAGGGTGCAATATTAACCGGTTCAACCCGGAGGCTAAAGTCAGCCGTGTAGAATAGTACGGCGCCAACAGATCCGTGCCGTTTTCCGCTCCGGTCATGCTGTTTTTGATATTCCACCGCACGGTCAGGCCACGCTGTACCACAATGATTGCCGGGGCGAAGCCATCGTCCGTCAGTTCAACGCTGACTTCCTGGACTTCGTTTCCGGACTTGTCACGAAGGACGGAGGCAAAGGCCAGTTTTTCTGTCGGAATCGTATATTCGGCGGGCGTCGGAACGCCGGCCCCGCTGCCGGAAGCCGCGGCACTGCCCTCAGTTCCGTCCGTAACAAAAATGTTGCCCCGAATCATTCCCATCCAGCAGCTGTAACGAATCGTGCCGGTACGGGCGGGCGTGAACTCTATAATGTTTTCTCCTGTATGAAAAGTATGCTCGATGCCGTAGTCCCGTATCACGATCCGGTTGTTGCACCCGTTTATGCTTCCCTCCGGCGCGTCGATCACCCATTTTACCGGAATGCCGGCATGAACCGTAATACCGGGATACCGGCCGGATTGCAATGTGCTGTTGACCACCTGCACGCCATCTACAATTTTCAGGTTGTTATCCGCAGCGGAATCCTTCTGTAACAGCACGCCATGGTAACTCCATAACGCGTAAGCCCCGATGACAACCGTCAGCGATGCGGCCTTTACCGCGTTCCTGACAGCTTTTTTTTCAATGGGAAGGCTCATCAGCACTCCTGCAACGCTAAGGGCAATGACCAGAATAAGAAGAAGATCGGGAGGAAGCCAGCCGCTCAAAGATCCTCCCTGGGAAAGCATTGCCAGCCCCAAGACAACAACCAGAACGGCGCCTACGGCCATGACCTTGTCTGTGAACTTCCTGCCAAGCGCCGACACAAGGGAACCGAGGCCAAGCATAAGCGGCACAGTGCCCAAGCTGAACAGTAACATGGAAAGTGCGCCGGCAAAGGGGCTTCCGGATGCCAGCGCAACAATCCACATGGATTGCAGCGGGCCGCAGGGCATAAAACCGTTCAGGACGCCTGCGAGGAGAGGGCGGTTCGTCTTCGCTCTCTGTCCGCAGAGCTTTCGGGCGAGGAAGCCGGGCATGCGGATGGTGAATTTGCGGAGCCTGGGGAACAGACCGAGCATATTGATTCCCATGACCGCCATGAACAAGCCGGCAATGATTTTTAATATGCCTTGCGGGAATACGGACAAGCCGACCTCCTCCCCGCCCCCGAACAGGAAACCTGCCATTCCGAGAATAAAACCTGCTGCCGTATAGGACAGGACGCGTCCCACATTGTAGAACAGAGCCGGATAGAATACCGCCATCCCGCCGGTATCCTCCGCTTCGCCATTCTTCGGCTGCGGGATGCACTGGGAAAGATTGATGCCGCCGCACATCGCGATACAATGGACTGATGTGATCAGGCCGATTACAAAGAGCATCCCGTATCCCATCTTTGTGTCGGCAAGCTGACTTGGCACCAGCAGATTCAGGATTTCCATCGACTGCAGTATGATATACAAGGACACGATGATCACAAGAGTACAGACGATACGCCTGATGTCAGGGCCGGGAGCTTTCTTTCCAGGAATTGCTTCATAGCCCAGACGTTCAATAACGCCGGTAATCTCTTTCAAAGAAATTTTGCCTTCATCGTAAGAAATTTCCGCAGCCGCATTGTCATAGCTCACGCTGGCGTTTATGATGCCGTCTGTTTGGTTCAGTGTTTTCTCAATTTTATTCCGGCAGTTCACGCAAGTCATGCCGCCGATATTCAGCATGATTGTTTTGCTCATGAGATTGACCTCCTCTGATTTTCTGGCTGTACTGTAACGGGTTAGTTTGTGTTTTTTATGTAGATTTATGATTTTATGTCTAATCGGGGCAGGAGGATAATTTTATTGCTCATCGGCCGGTCTCATTGATAATTTTCGTATGTGTACGACGCCGCGCATGAAGGCAGCGGCAGCCACCTTCGTTAAGGCGCCGCCGCCGTCACTCTTTCATTTGTCACAGCGAAGCTGACTTGGGTAATACAACCGTGAATCTGCTTCCTTTTCCTTCCTCGCTCTCAACGCTTATTTCTCCTTTATGCGCCTGTACGATGGCTTTTGCTACCGTAAGGCCGATGCCTGCGCCTCCTGTCCTGCGGTTTCTGGATTTATCGGTCCGGTAAAACCTTTCAAAGATTCTTTTTAAATCCGTTTGCGGTATGCCGATTCCTCTGTCCTCGACATGGATGATGCCGCTGTTTTTCGCGTCCTCGACAACAACGCGCACAGTGCCGCCGTCATTGGAGTACTTAACGGCATTGGACACCAGATTCGTAACGACCTGCTGCATCCGGCTCCGGTCTATGGGAACAACCGAAACGTCTCCCGTGACCTGTCCGTTCAGATGCTTTTCCCGAAGCCGGCTCTCAAAATTGTCCATGACGGTTTGTGACAATTCCCGCAGATCCACGTCCGATTTGGTAAGGATCAGATTTTCGTTTTCCGCCTGACGCAGCCGCTCCAGATCGGAGATCAGGCTTGAAAGGCGCTGCAATTCATCATAACAGCTTTGCAAACGTACCGGCGTCGGTTCCATAACTCCGTCGGTCATCATTTCCATATAGGATAATATATTGGCGACCGGTGTCCGCAGCTCATGGGCAACGTCCGATGTCAGGCGCTTACGCAGATTTTCCTGTACCTCCAGTGACTCCGCCATCTGATTGATTGAGCTGGCAAGCTCATGCAGTTCACTTGTGTGAATGTCATCTTTGAGCCGCGCTCTGTAGTCGCCGTCAGAAATCTTCCGTGTAATCTCAACCGCTTTAGAAACGGGCCTGACAATGCGGCTTGCCAGCATTGTCCCCATTGCCATCGCGCCGACGAGCGATACGCCGCCGACAGCCATAAGGATGCGGTTCAAGGCGGCGATGAACCGGAAATCATTTTCTTTCATGTAATAAGGACTGTAATAACTGATGTCAAGGTATCCGGTCAGAGCGCCGGACTGTTTCAGATCAAACCGGCGGGTTACAAAATCGCCGTTCAGATCGGGGCGTTCTTCACTCATACGGGTCTCAATGGAGCGCATCACATCGTGGCAAAGGGTCATATCATGGTTTTCCGCGTCCCACAGAACATTTTCGTCTTTATCATATAGCCTGATGATAAAACCGTCCTTCAGAGCGTACATCCCCATGCCATGCACATAGTCAATATTCCACCCTCCGCTTTCGGCATTGTACTGGCTGGAAATATTCTGCGCAATATCGGCCGCTTCCAGACCCTGCTGTTCTTCCACATATTCATCGAACTCCCGGCTTATCATGATGTCGGAGACAACGCTGATCAGGGAAATGGCAACCAGCACCAATAACGCTATGCGGATCGCGAGGACCGAGCGGAGGTTGCGGCGTTTCATTCTTCGCCGCCCCCGAACTTGTATCCCAAGCCATGGACGGTCCTCACATATATGGGACTTTTCGGATTGGTTTCCACCTTCTTACGGAGGTTTTTGATATGAGTGTCGATTACGCGGTCGTAGCCGTCAAAATCCGGGCCAAACACAAGGTCAATCAGATCATCGCGGGAAAACACTTTTTTCGGATGCTTTATGAGTGCGGACAGGATTTTCCACTCGCTGATGGTCAGGCTTAACAGCGTCCCCTGCTTTCTCACTTCGTTATGCTCGAAATCAATCCGCAGGTCGTTGTCATTCCAGGAAAATTTATCGGCCAGCGGCTTCAGATCATCGGCACTCCGGCGCAGGACAGCCTCCATACGGGCATAGAGCTGTTTAATGCTGAAGGGTTTAGTCACATAATCGTCAGCGCCGATTTGCAGGCCGTTCAGTACGTCGTTTTCCTGCGTCTTGGCCGTCAGCATTATGATTGGCACCCTTGACTGTTTGCGCATTATCCTGCAGACTTCCTCGCCGGTCATCCCGGGCAGCATCAGATCCAAAATCACAAATATGATTGGCTGCTTCCGAAAGATGTCCAACGCTTTCATGCCGTCCTCGGCGGTAAATACGCGGTAGCCCTGTTTTGTTATATATGCTGAAACCGATTCCCGGATCATTGCCTCATCGTCAACGACTAAAATGTTTTTTCTCCTGTTGCACAAAGATTTATCTCCCCAATCAATTAGAGTATGCGGCGAATATCCGTACAATTTTAATACCGCAAGCCTGCCTTTTTTGTAAGGGATGCTTTATTTTCAGAAACGCTGTTTAAAATCCGCGCCGAGCGTCTTTTAGTGCGGCGCGGATTAAATATATGGCGGGGTTATAGCGCTTTTCAGTTTATGTGATGTTCGTTACCTTATAGTCCTCGCTCTCGACAGCCTGTTTCAAAGCTTCGTTCGAAACATCTTCGGCCAACGTCACGACGGCGGTTTTTTTCTCATGGCTGACCACGGCCTGACGTACTCCTTCTATATTCTCCAGCGCTTTCCTGACGCGAGCCTCGCAGTGCCCGCAGGTCATCCCTTCTATACAAAGAGTTTTTTTCTGCATTGCGGTATCCTTCCTCTCAGCCGCCGTTGGCTTTATTAATTTTTTGTCTTTTCGCGCGTCATGAGCCTTGAATAAATTCAGCCGCAGCGCGTTGGTCACCACGAGGAAGCTGGAGAGGCTCATCGCGGCTGCCCCGAACATCGGGTTTAGCCGCCAGCCCAGAAGCGGTATAAAGAGACCCGCCGCCAGGGGAATGCCGACAACGTTGTAAGAAAACGCCCAGAACAGATTTTCATGGATATTCCTGAGCGTCGCGCGGCTTAAGCGGATCGCTGCCGGAACATCGCTCAAGAGGCTTTTCATCAGAACCACGTCCGCCGCGTCGACGGCGACATCCGCGCCCGCGCCGATGGCAATGCCGATGTCCGCCCTGGTCAGAGCCGGGGCGTCGTTAATACCGTCGCCCACCATGGCGACCTTACCATTTTCCTTCAGAGCGCGTATGACGCCTTCCTTGCCGTCCGGAAGAACGCCTGCAATCACTTCGTCAACCCCGGCCTCTCTCCCTATGGCCTTTGCGGTGCGCTCATTGTCGCCGGTCAGCATGACCACACGGATGCCCATGCCCCGCAATTCCCGGATTGCCTGCGGGCTGTCAGCTTTGATAACGTCGGCTACGGCGATGATGCCTGCCAGCCTGCCGTCGCTTGTAAAAAGCAGCGGAGTCTTGCCTTCTTCCGCAAGCCGTTCCGCCGTGCGGCTAATCCGTTCGGATACCGCGGCCCGTCTGCCGATGAACTTATAGCTGCCTCCGGCCAGTATAGTGCCGTTCCATTCGGCAGTCAGGCCGTTTCCGGGAAGCGCCTTAAACCCCGAAACCTCGCTCGTCTGAATCTCCATTTCCCCGGCTTTTTGCAAAATCGCTTTTGCGAGAGGATGCTCGCTTTTTTGCTCCAGGGCGTATGCCAGGGTGAGCAGCTGCCGCTCGTCAAATCCGTCCTCAGGAATTATATCTGTAACCTTTGGTTCGCCTGCGGTGATCGTTCCCGTCTTATCAAGAGCGGCGATCTCGATCCTGCCTGTCTCTTCCAGCGAGGCAGCCGTCTTGAACAGAATGCCGTTCTTCGCGCCCATGCCGCTGCCGACCATGACGGCCACGGGGGTAGCCAGGCCCAGCGCACAGGGGCAGCTGATAACCAGAACCGCGATAGCGCGTGACAGAGCGAAACCGATAGTCTGGCCGGCAAGCATCCAACCGGCAAATGCGACAGCCGCGAGAAGAATGACAAGGGGGACAAATATTCCGGATACCTTGTCGGCGATTTGCGCAATCGGAGCTTTGGTGGCCGCCGCGTCGCCGACCATCCGGATAATCTGAGAAAGAGTGGTATCCTCGCCGACCCTTGTCGCTTCGCATTTGATAAATCCCGATTGGTTTACGGTTGCGGCAGATACCCGGTCGCCCGCTGATTTGTCCACGGGAATGCTTTCGCCGGTCAACGCCGATTCGTTGACCGCGCTGCTGCCGTCTATAACGATTCCGTCAACCGGGATGTTCTCACCGGGGCGCACCACAAATATATCTCCTTTTTTAACCTGTTCGACGGGAACTGTTTTTTCCACACCGCTTTCCAGGAGAGTGGCGGTCTTTGGCGCCAGTTTCAGGAGTCCCCTCAGCGCATCCGTCGTCCTGCCCTTTGAACGGGCTTCCAGCATTTTGCCTACGGTAATCAAAGCGAGGATTGTGGCTGCCGTCTCAAAATAGAACTCATGCATATAGCCGACAACGGCGTCCGTATTGCCGGCAAGCTGTGCCTGTGTCATTGCCAGCACCGCCCATGTGCTGTAACCGAACGCGGCCAGCGATCCGATAGCCACAAGCGCGTCCATGTTTGGCGCTCTGTGAATTATGCTCCGAAAACCGTTGATGAAAAACTTCTGGTTAATGACCATGATGGCGACGGTCAAAAGCATCTGCACAATGCCCATCATGATATGGTTGTCGGCCATGAAATCGGGCAGAGGCCATCCGAGCATCATATGCCCCATGGACATATAAAGGAGCACCGACAGGAAAATGAGCGAGGAAATCAGGCGTCTTTTCAGGACCGGTGTTTCATGATCCGCAAGCGGGTCCTCGCCGTTTGCCGACATGTCAGAAGGTTGGGCGCCTTCCGCCGGCGCTTTTATCTGTGCACCATATCCGGCTTTTTTCACAGCGGCTATAATATCGGCGTCCGACGCGCTTCCCTCAACGCCCATCGAATTGGTGAGCAGGCTGACGGAGCAGGACTCCACTCCGGGAACGCGTGATACCGCTTTCTCTACTCGGGAACTGCAGGAAGCGCAGGTCATTCCCGTAACGACATACTGCTTCATATTAAGCCCTCCTTGTATTCTCTCTCTTCAATTTCCTCAATAGCCGCTTTTCCAGTTTGCGAAGATGTCCTTTGTCTTTGACAGGAAATCGTAAGAAATGGAAATCCCGCCGGCGGTTATCGTTTTATTTTTGTCGAAGATTGGCCACGGATTGCAGCCGCCCGATTCAACTTCAATACGGTCCGTCGAGAACCGATTGCCGCAGTTCTGGCAGACAAGGAAGTCGCCGGACCGGACATAGTAGCCTCTGCCCGAATCATAGCAAATCCGGCATGTGTTAAAAGCGGTGCGAATATTTCCGTCGCTGTCTTTGACCGCGATCACTTCCATTGCTGTTCCGTCAACCTCCACAGGGAAGAATGACGCATCAGCGGCGATATCCGCCGTGGGGATCACCAGCGATTCGCCGGGCGCGATGACAGCCGCTTTCCTGTTTTCCTGGCTCGCTTCGGCTGTTCCCGAAGCGGAGGCGGCGCAAAAGACAATTGCCGCAGCCGCCAGAACCGGAAAGAGGCGTGCCTTTTTCAAAGAAATTTTTGCCGTCTGCTTTTTTGTTGATTTGTTTTTGATCTTATATGACATCTCTCATTACCTCCGTTCATGTTTTGATAATCCTGCTTTATCTTGCTGACATACGTTTTTATGCCGCATAAAAATATTTTGCGCTGACGGATGACCGTCTGTTTGAATTTGCAACTCATTTTAGACGTATGTAGTTTGTCGCACTGTGATTCTCATCGGTTTCCTTCACGGTTTCAATCTTCCCGCAGCAGCTGCTGGAATCGGCATGGCAGCGGCATGCGGTGTGCCGGGCTTGGCCGGTTCGCATCAGCCGGTCAAAAAGCATGAACAGCGCCCCGTAGAACGGGAGAGCGCGCAGCGGCCAGAAGGCAAAAGGAAGAATACATATCAACAGGCTGATACAAAGCATAGGTATAACTTCCGGAATACAGGGCAGATGTTTTTTAATTTTCAATATTGTGTACATCTCTTTTTACGTTTTATTTTTGTTCTAAGTCTTTCTCTCACCTCTTGCAGTTCTTATCACGGAATACTATTGCCGGCAGGATTGCGGCGGCAGGGATGATGCAATGCCAATGGCGGGTCAAAAAATCCATTTGTTTTTCCTCCTTGTTTTTAACCTGTCTGCATCTTATCGGGGAGATTTGTGGTTTTTATGTGGGCGGATTCTGTGGAACTCTAACGGCGGGAGGAGATTTAAAAGAAACGGGACATCCGGGTTTCGGCACAACGGATATTTTGCGCGAAACGGAGAAGCCTGCTCAAAGCCTCGGTACAGGCCGTATGCCGGTAAGCCGTGAGGCTGCCGGAGGGCCGAACGGACAGGCGCAGGCTTTTCGTACTCGCGGCAGTATTCGGGAGGCCGAAATAACGCGGAACGGTGCGCCGGGGCTGCGGCGCAGGATGCTTGCGGCGCACGGCTGTCAGCTTTACTGCGTTTGCGGCCGGCCTCAAAGAAATACTGCGGCGCCGGATGACACTGGAGCAAGACACAGCCCGAAACATTCATCGCGAAGGCGGCGCGACATGAAGATAATGTGCCGGACGACAGCCGGACCCTTGGAAGACCGGCCGGCAAGCCAGGGCCGGTGCTTCGGCCCCGATTTGAAAAATTCTCTCAGCAACATTCACCCGCTTTCGGGA
>CAYVEQ010000023.1:13293-18107 GCA_964450835.1 uncultured Synergistaceae bacterium | reverse complement strand
TAATTTAAACAGGGACGAAAGGATATGAAAATATGCATGATGAACCTCCGTCGGACAAAAAGGTTCTTGCCGATATATTTTTAGGCTATTTTGGTTATACCTCGTTAGGCTGCGTCGCTTATTTGAGTTTTGCTGTTTATACGTTGACATGTCACGTTATTAAACCGTCATGGACTTTTTATCCGGTCAGCGCGGTCTTGTTTTATTATCTGATTCTTGCACAGTTTTGCTCTTTGACGGATATGTCGGAATGTGCGTTTATACTCTATTTTGGGGCATCGATAATATACGCTTTCATTGATATAGTCCGTAAGGGCGGTATAGAGGAAGCATGTAAAGGTCATGGCAGCCGCGTCTCCGACGGCGGTGACTATTGGGATTGGGGCTGCAGTTAAAAGGCTTACAAGAATACTCTTAAAATACCGGCGAAAGCGGATGTTCACGTGCTGCGAAGCTGACCGCCCGCACGGATGCGGCCGCGCGGCTGTTTGCTTTCTTGCCGTGAAAGCATGGCAATGTTGCGGAAAAGCCGGCGCAGGACGGCGGTCCGGGCCCGGGACGGCACAAAAAGAGCGGAACGCAGGAATACAAACGCAAGGGCCCCCGGACCCGGCAAAGAGGAATACACGCGTTTTATGCGTTCCGCCAACGGGCAATACAAAGCGAATTTCGCGGATCGTGTCGGAAAACCGTGCCGCGCTTGTACAGCCGAATATTTCTATTTATTCGACAACCGCGGTTTTGACGATTTCACCGTACTCAGACAAATCCGTATCGACGGTAACGAAGAAAAGATAGCGAAAATGGAGAAGGAGTGGCGCTAAAAGTGACAGAACTCGAAGAAAAACTCATTGATCTGCTCATTCCTGTGCTGAAGAGAGAGTTCCCTAAAAAAACGGATTATGACAAACAGGCTATAGGTTTGGGGTTGGCCATATCCGTGACAGCAAGCGATGAAGGGAGAACAGAGGAAGTCATCGACTTCCTTGAAAAGAACCCAGACGTTGAATACGATGAACTTTACAGGTTTGTCTGCGGCGAGCCCGTTCCGCTGGAATTCGAGGACGATGACGAAGACGACGAGGGCGGCGGCGATTGAGAGTCATATTTCCCGGGCGGGGGTGCGCCTCTTTCCGCGGAGCCGCCCTCAAATTATAAATTAAAGACAAGGCGACCTCATGACACGGGGCCGCCTTTTTAGTACCCGAAGGAGCGTACTTCATTGCACGCAGAGCGTGAATAAGAAAGACGCCGAAAACACAGCCGCACCTCAGACCGCGGGCGGGAATCGGGCTGCGGCACGGAAAACGGCCGAAGAAAGAGATCGCCGAGACGCAAAAGAGCGTTCTCCGGCGGCGCGAAGGGGAAATCGTCACGGCGCGGGGCGCGGAATTGAGAAAGAGGCGCCGCCGGGTGCGTTCGGAAAAGCCGCCGCGTTGGGAATATTGCGAACGAAGGCTCGATGCAGACCGCCGCGGCGCCCGTTCGTGTCCTGCCGCGTGATGGACAGAGGCGGTCAAACAGGCTTTCGTGCCTGACAGTCCGGTTACGGTTTCAAAAACTCGCGAAAAAGAGCCAAACCGCTTTCCGGGCCGCTCCGCAGTATGCGCGTGACAATGCGTTTCTCGTTCTCTTTCCGGGCGGATAGAAGACGGCCGCCTCTTCATCGGCCGGCACGTTCTCCGGCGATTGTGTTCCCTTCCGACAAATGCCGCGTCTCGTTCCCCGTTCCGCACAGAGACGGGCGGTTTTCAAACGAGCGCCTTTTGCACCCGGCGCATGTCACGCCGCCGCAAAACCCGCGCGTGACGAACGCCGATATTCGCGCTTGACGCGCGCCGGCTTTGGTCTCAAAATAAAGCCCCGTACCGCTTAGATTTGGAGGGTAACGGATGGAAAACAACAAAAGAGAAGAGATACTTCGCCTGCTTGAGGAAAACGCGCGATATACGCCGAAGGACATCGCCGTGATGCTCGGCCTGGGCCTCGAGGAGACGGAGAAAGAGATAAAGCTGATGGAAAAGGAACGCATCATCTGCGGCTACCACGCGCTCGTCAACTGGGACAAGACCGACGACGAAAAAATCTCCGCGCTCATCGAGCTGAAAGTCATGCCGCAGCGCGGACGCGGCTATGACAGCATCGCGGAGAAAATCTACCAGTACCCGGAGGTTGAGTCGCTCTATCTCATGTCGGGCGCTTACGATTTTACGGTAATCCTCAAAAAGGCGACGATGAAGGAAATAGCGAATTTCGTTGCCACGCGCCTCGCCGTCATGGAGGAGGTGCAGAGCACCGCCACCCATATCGTCCTCGTCCGCTACAAAGATCACGGCACCACTTTCGCGGAACAGAAAAAAGACCAGCGCGTCATGATGATGCCATGAGAGATTTTATCTGCGACAAGATAAAGCGAATCAAACCCTCCGGCATACGCCGCCTCTTCGACATAGCGTGCGAGATGCCGGACGTTATCTCGCTCGGCGTCGGCGAGCCGGACTTCGACACGCCGTGGCACATCCGCGAAGAGGGCATATACTCGCTGCAGAAGGGCCGCACCTTCTACACCTCAAACTCGGGGCTGCCGGAGCTGCGCGGCGAGATTGCGAATTTTATGTCGCGCAAGTACGGCCTCATCTACGATCCAAGGCATGAAATCATACTCACGGCGGGAGGCAGCGAGGCGATAGACATTGCTCTGCGCGCCACGCTGAACCCCGGCGACGAGGTTATATTTCCGGAGCCGGGCTATGTGTCGTACGAGCCGTGCGTGCTGCTTGCGGACGGCGTGCCCGTAACGGCGGAACTCACGGCCGGGACGGGCTTCCGCCTGCGGCCGGAGCGGCTGGAGGCGGCGATAACGCCGAAGACAAAGGCCCTGCTCATCTCTTACCCTAACAACCCGACAGGCGCGATAATGGAGCGCGCCGACCTTGAAGCGCTTGTCCCGGTTATATTGAAACACGACCTGCTTGTAATCTCCGACGAGATTTACAGCGAGCTCTGCTACAGAGAGCGGCACGTCAGCATCGCCTCTCTGCCCGGCATGCGCGAGCGCACGATAGTGATAAACGGCTTCTCAAAGACTTTCGCGATGACCGGCTGGCGGCTCGGCTGGGTCTGCGCCCCGGAGCCGCTGATGCGGTACATGCTGAAGATTCACCAGTTCTGCATCATGTCCGCGCCGACAATGAGCCAGTACGCCGCCGTCTCCGCTCTGAGGAACGGCGACCGCGACACCGAGATGATGAAGAAGTCCTACGACAGGCGCCGCCGCTTCCTTCTTGAGGCTTTCTCCGGGATGAACCTGCCGTGCTTCGAGCCTTACGGCGCTTTTTACGCCTTTCCCGATATTTCGGAGTTCGGCATGGACTCAAACGAGTTCTGCGAAAAATTGCTGAAGGCGGAAAAGGTCGCGGTTGTCCCTGGGTTAGCCTTCGGCAAATCCGGCAGAAACCACGTGAGGATATCATACTGTTATTCCGTCGAAGAGCTGAAAGAGGCTATGACAAGGCTCGCCCGTTTCGTGGAAAGACTGCGCGCGGGAGAGAAAGAGCTGATAAAAGAGCGCTGAGAAGTTTTATATAAACGACAACGACAGGCGCGCCGCGGGCAAAAGCGGCGCGTCTTTGTTTTGCCGAAACGGCGCTCCGGCAACCGGCGCGCCGCCGCCTAATTTATTTATCCGCTGTTCTTTGACGCGCACTCTTTTGATGAACGCAGCGTCGAAAGGAGAGCCGTGCCTAAAATCACGATTCCCCCGGCGACTTCGCGCGCCGAAGGAAACTCGCCGAGCATGAGAGCCGCGACGGCGATTCCATACACGCTTTCAAGGCTCGCTATAACGCCGGCCGTCTGCGCGCGCACGCTTTTCATGCCGCTGATAAAGAGCGAATGCGCTATGCCGGTCAGAACGACGCCCAAGACCGCGAGCAGCGCCCAGTCGGTTGCCGTAACGGCCGGCCTGTCGAAGAGCAGGACAGGGGCCATAAACAATGTCGCCGTTCCCTGCTCGTAAAGGGCGACCGTGCCGCCGTCGTAGCGCGCGACGAATTTTCTGTTCATCAGCGACAGCGCGGCGTAGGCGACGCTTGACACCATGCCCCATATCATTCCGGCCGTCATCGCGGCCCCGGCGTCAAAGCCCGGCACGATGAGCAGCACGCCGCCGAACATGACGAAAGCGGCGAGCACGTCGGCGGCCTTGAGTTTTTCGCGGAAGAGGAACGGCTCGAAAAATGTGACGAATATCGGATAGGCGGCGAATGTCAGCACCGCTATCGCGACAGTCGAGAGCTTCACGGAGAGATAAAACGATGTCCAGTGCAGCGCGAGCAGAGCGCCGAGCGCCGTGATGACGGCGTACTCGCGCCTGCCCGAAAGGCGCACGTCTTTTTTCCTGACGAAGAAGAAAAGCCCCATCGACGCGGAGGCGAAGAATACGCGCCCGAGCACGATATGAGGCGCCGGAAGGCTGATGAATTTGCCGAAAATACCGGTCAGCCCGAAAAGCACGACCGCCAGGTGTATTTCAAAAAGGTCGCGCAGACGGCTGTTCATTGTCCGGCGCTCTCCTTTTTCCGCGCAGGGGCGCGCTTTGCCGCGCGCAGGCAGGCGCGGAGAGTGCGGCGGCTTTTCCGCGTCTCTTTCGCGAGGCGGCCGGTTGAGCCTTTGAGGCGGAAAAAGCCGGGACCGCCGGGAAACGCTATGCGCCGGCGTCTTTGGGCGCCCGTAGGATACTCCGGAGGGGAGCCGGCGTGCCGACTCGCCTCAGCCGTGAAAGAAGCCCCGTCCCCCCGCGCGCCGGAATGTTC
>CAYVEQ010000023.1:0-13193 GCA_964450835.1 uncultured Synergistaceae bacterium | reverse complement strand
CCCCGTCCCCCCGCGCGCCGGAATGTTCCGTCAGCGCGCCCTCAAACGGGAGCGGGCGCGCAGTGGTGAGGAAGGCTGCTTCGTCAGGCAGAAAGCGCGCTTCCGTCGTATCGCGGTTTACGCAGAGCATACCGGCAGGCGCGCGTCCCTCGCCGCGAACCGGCAGGACGCCCGGACGCACGAAACGCCCGCCGCCCGCCTCCGCCGGGCAGTCGGCGATATAGCCGTGTTCCCTGGTCTCCGGGCTTGCCGTAAGAAAGCGGGCAAAACCGAAGACCGTCGAGTCTTTTGTGCGCCCCGGAAGATGTCCGTCGGCCGAGGCGGTTATACCCGCGCATTCGTCCGTTAAGTCGCGCGGCATTATCTCACAGTCCGGCCCGTGCGCCTCTTTGAGCATCCCGGCGAGCGGAATGAAGGGCGCGAGCTGCGAGTGGCAGTTTTCCGGCATGGCGGCGCCTCCGTGTTAAAAATCAGTGCGGGAGCCGAGCCCCGTCTTTTTATTATACATTTTACGGCCGGACGCGAAAAGCCGCGCCGCGGTTACAGCGCCGCATACGTGCCGACGCCCGCCGCCCCGGCTTTCCGCACGATCTCGGCGGCGGCCACCACGTCGAGAGTGGCAAAGCCGACTGTTTTCATGATTGTAATCTCTTTTTCGGAGGCGCGTCCCTTCGCGCGGCCGAGCAGAAGCTCGCCAAGCTCGCCGGAAATCATATCGGGCGAGAATTTTCCCTCGCGCTCCGCTATGATGAAATCGCCCGCCTCGGCGGAGACGGCTTCTCTGTTGTCGACGAATATGCGCGATGCGCGGGCGAAAAGATCCGCCGGCAGCTCGCGCATCTCCGGCGTGTAAGAGCCGACGGCCGTGATGTGGCAGCCCTCTTTTATATCTGCGGCGTCAAATACCGGCTCGCGCGACGTCGTTACGGTTGTCACGACATCCGCTTCCTCGACGGCCTCTTTGGAGGAGCGCGCCGGTACGAGCTTCGTGCCGAATTTCGCGGCGAGCTCCTCATACCGCGCCGCGAAAGCTTCGGCGCGTCCTTCGAGCACGTCGAAGATTCGCACCTCGTCCAGGGCGCGCGCCGTCATAAGCGCCTCAAGCTGCGCCGGCGCCTGCCCGCCCGTTCCGAAGAGCGCGCCGGCTTTAGCGTCCGCGTTCGCGAGCAGCTCCGCCGCGGCGCCCGCGACGGCCCCTGTGCGCAGCTGGGTAAGCGTCGTGCCGTCGAGCATCGCGGAGACGACTCCCGTGTCGCCGTCTATGAGCGCCATCGTCGCGGGAATGACGGGCAGCCCCTTCTCTCTGTTGCCCTGAAAGCAGGATACTATTTTGACGCCGCCGGCATTCAGCGCGCCTCCGACATAGGCCGGCATGAACATAATCTGTCCGCTTCGCGGCTCGTTGTCTATGTTTATGCGGAGCGGCACGGCGGCGCGGCCCTCCGTGTGCAGCACGAAGGCTTTTTTATCCGCCTCGATGGCGTCACGCATGGAAAAAACTTTCAGAATATCTTCTCTTGTGAGTATAAGCATTGCGAACGCTCCTTAGATGTGAGTTGAAAGGCTTTGCCGAGAATAGATCCAAGCATTTTTTTGTTAAGAATGCAATTCTTTGCCGCGGCGAAAGCGCAAAAAGAGCGGCTAACGGACTTCCGCGCGAAATAGCGATGCCGCTCCTATTACTGCGGCATCTCCTCCCAGACGCGATTTTTTCAGCGTGAAACAGTGAATAAAGGGCGAAGGGAGGTACTTGCGCGCGCGCGAGGCGATTTCCTCCGCGAGGCCCGGGGCGCGGCTCATTCCCCCGCTTAGTATGACGGCCTCGGGGTCGAGCGTGACGGCGATTGAAACGACGCCGCGCGCGAGAGTTTCCATCGCGGGCGAGATGATGGCGCGGACGTCCGGCTCGTTTCGCGCCAGCCAGAGGGTTTTGAAATCCGGCGGGAGGCCCGCCGCCTTCGCGCGCCGTTCGAGCCAGTCCGCGGAGCTTGCCTCTTCCAGATGCCCGGCCCCGCCGCAGCCGCAGCATGACAGCTCCTCTTCGCAAAGCGCCATGTGGCCGCACTCCGCCGCCATTCCGTGCGCGCCGCGCAGCAGTCCGCCGTTCGCCACGATTCCCGCGCCTATTCCGGTGCCTAAGGTCAGCACTACATAGTCTTTCATGCCGCGGGCCGCGCCCGCCATGCCTTCGCCCAGCGCCGCGCAGTTCGCGTCGTTTTCTATCCCGACCGCCGCGCGCGCGCCGTTGAGAGAAAGGCGCCGCGAGAGCATATCGCCGAGAGGCAGGCCGTCGCACTTTTCGTAATTGGTCAGCCGCGCCACGGCCGCGCGCTCTTTCCCGACGAAGCCGGGCAGGCCGACGCCGACGAAACACTCTTCGCCGTCGCGGACAAAACGCGCGGCAAGCTCCGCCGTCCGCTCGACGAGAGCCCCGGCCGAACGCGGAGAAGGCGCCCCGACGGTCACGGAGGACAGGAGGCGCGCGGATTCGTCCGAAAAAGCCACTTCGCCCGCCGTTATCGTGTGGCCGCCGACGTCAAGGCCGATGTATCTCATCTACCACGCGTCCCGCGCGGCGTTCGCCGTTTCCGCAGCGGTGCGGACGGCGCGGCGCAGTTCAAAGACTTCGTCGCACTCAAAGCGCAGAGAGCGGCCCGAAAGCCGCCGCGCGCCCGGAATAAGGGCAGCGGCGTCGGTTTGAAGCGTGTTCATGAAAGATATTTCGAGAATGTAGGGCGCCTCCATGAGGAGGGGAGTGAGCAAGCCGCCCGACGCGGCTTCGGCCGCCTCTTTCGCGAGAGCGAAGATTTCCTTTTCCGTCTCTTCGGGAGAGCGGCAGAGAGCGGCTCCGCGGCCGAGCCCCTCTTTGACGGAGCAGAGCCTCGTTCCTTCGCCGAGCAGGCTTCGCGCCTCGGCGCAGAGGGCGTCGTCGCCCGACACAAAGGCCACCGGAAGCCCCAGCGCGCCGCAAATCAGCGCGTTTATCCCGGTTTCGCCCATTTTCCTCCCGTTTACCGAAAGGCTGTAAATCGTGCGCGGGTCGAATGAGTGATCCAGCACCGCCTTTTCCGTTCCCGCCATCGCGTGATAGCCGACGAAGAAAGCCGCGCCGCAGCCTTCCGCTCCCTCCGTCATGCCGAGCGCCTTTGGCGAGCCGCTCGCTATCCGCACAGCGCCGCCGAACTCCGATATGTCGATGTTGGTCATAGACGCGTGCGCGTCGCAGACGACGACGGAGGACGCGCCTCCCGCGATGGCGCCGCGCACCGCCGCGCGCAGGTCGCCGAGCTGACGCGCGCGCCCGAAAGCGTACTCGGGCCGCCCCGCAGTAACCTGCGCCTCGCTCACGACGCCGGTAGAGCCTTCCATGTCCGAGCTTATGAATATTTTCATCAAGCGCCTCCGTTCCGCGCCGGAATAAAAAGCCGCGCCGCCCTTCCGGCGTGAAGGCGGCGCGTTCCAGACGGTTTTTATACGTTGAAGCGTATTTCTATCATGTCCCCGTCTTTTACGACGTAATCTTTCCCCTCAAGGCGAAGCAGCCCGGCCTTGCGGCACTCGTCGAATGAGCAGGAGTGGGCCGCGTAATCGGAGAAAGCCACGACCTGCGCTCTGATGAAGCCGCGCGCCAGATCCGAATGTATCGCGCCCGCCGCGTCGACGGCGTTCTCGCCTTTGCGCAGCGTCCACGCGCGCACCTCGTCCGGGCCGCATGTGAAGAAACTGATCAGCCCCAGCAGACGGTATGCCTCCTTGATAAGGCGCTCGCGTCCCGGCTCCGCGATGTCAAGCCCCGCCGTAAATTCCCCGGCGTCTTCCGGCGAAAGTTCCAGGATGTCCATTTCAAGGCTTCCGTAGAGCGTGCAGAGAGTCGCGCCGCGCTCGTCCGCGCGCTTTTCAAGCTCATCCCACTTCGGGATTCTGCTCTTTTCGTTCTGATCTTCGCTTAAATTCAGAAGAATTATCTGCGGCTTCGACGTTACGAAAGCGAAGCCGCGAAGCCGGCGCTTATCTTCGGGCTTCAGCTCCAGGGCGGAGAGCGGCTTTTCCTCCATCAGGCAGTCGTAGCATTTTTCAAGCAGCGCTTTTTCGCTCTCCTCGTCCGGCGTCAGCTTTTTCTTCGCGCGCAGTTTGGAAAGGCGGTTGTCTATCACTCCGAGGTCGCGGAAGATAAGTTCGTTGTCGACTATATCCCAGTCGCGCACAGGGTCGGTGCTTCCCTCGGGGTGTTCGACGGCCGGGTTGACGAAACAGCGTATGACATGTATCAGAGCGTCCGCGTCCGCGACGAAAGAAAGAAAGGCGTTGCCAAGCCCCTCTCCCTTGCCGGCGCCGCGCGAAAGTCCGGCAAGGTCCACGAACTCCACCTGCGCGGGCGTTTCTTTGCGCGGCGAGTGAATTTTCACCAGCGCGTCAAAACGTTTGTCCGGAACGGGAACGACGGCTCTGTTCGGGTCGGTCTTGCCTCCGGCGTAGGGCTTCACTTCGGCTCCCGCTCTTGTGATGACGTTGAAAACAGTGCTCTTTCCGCTCAGCGGCAGTCCGATAATTCCGCAATGCAGCATCAGTATCAGCTCCAGATTATCTTTATTTTTGCAAAGAGTTTACTATAACGGCGGGCACGCCGCAATTACCGGCGGCGCCTTCAGTCCGCGCCGACGCCGCCGTAGCTTCTCGCGTCTATTACAATCAGTCCGTCGCGCAGCTTTTCCGCTATTTCGTCTATCTTTTCACGCACGTCGGCAGGAATGCCGTTCTTCGCTTCGCGCGTCCACGTCGATAAATCGACGCAGCCCTCCGCGAGGCCGAGAGATATGCTGCCGCCCGCCGGCGGAGCGTCCTCCATGTACCGTTCTATCGTCCGCATCACGACAAGCGCGCTTCTTTTGACGACGCTCGCGAGCACCGCGCGGGGATATTCCTTCTCAAGCTCGCTGTCGGCGCCGATGCACCAGAAACCTCCCGCCTCCGCTCCGTTTATGACTTCCGACGAGGCCTGCCCCGCCGCGCAGAAAATCACGTCCGCGCCGAGCGATGTCATCTTTCCTGCGGCTTCCGCGGCTTTCGCGGAATCGGTGAAACTCCCGGTGTATTCGCAAATCACCCGGACGTCGGGCGATATGTAACGCGCTCCGGCCCTGTAACCGAGCTCCAGGCGTCTTGTCGGCGGCACATCCTCGCCTAAGATTATGCCTATTACACGGGCGCCGTTGATTCGTTCGCACTCTCCGGCCGCGGTCATCATCGCGGCAAGCGCGCCCGCCATAAAGCCGCCCTCCTCTTCGCGGAAGACGACGCCTATTATGCCCTCCGCGCCTTTGTCGTCGAAGAGAACGTACGCGCAGCCGGGAAATTCCTTTTTTATCTTTTCAAGCGCGGGGATATAGGACGCGGAGGTTACTATAACAAGGTCCGACGACGAGGCCGCCTTGCGGAGCAGAGGTTCGAGCGCGCTTTTGTCGTCGCGGGCGTTGTATATCCCGGTCTCTATTTTTTTGCCGTAGCGTTTGCGCGCCCTGTCGAGGCCGTCGATGCACAGAGCGTTGAAGCCGAGCGGAGCCGCTTGCGGGTCCGCCCCGTCGAGCATGAGGGCTACCTTTTCTGCGGCGATGCACCCGTCCGCGGCAAAAAGCGTTAAAAACATGACAACGGCAAAAAAGAAAGATTTCTTCACTCATTCCGCCTCCCTTCGGAAGAGCGCGGCGCCGCCCCTTCCGTAATCCGATTATATAATACCGCACGCGGCGCAAAAAGCGCGAAAGGCGCTGAAAAAGGCGCGAAATATAATACAAAGCCGCTCCCGTTTGACACGGTTTCCGCCGCCGGCTATCATATACCGGAGTTGCGCGGCGGAGGCGATCCCGATGAAAAAAGGCGCGGCATTCATAAAAATTCACGCGGCGGCGCTCGCGCTTATTCTGGCGGCGCTGCCGGCGGCGGCCGACGTGACGCTGAAAGCGCCGTCCGAAGTGAGAATCGGCCGTCCATTTCTTGTGCGCGTGGAAACGAGCGGCGAGGAGCTGTCGGACGTTTCCGTAGCGTGGCTCGGCGGGGAGGCGCCGCTTGCGGCGGGAAAAGACGGCGTCTATTCGGCTCTGCTCGGCAGCGACGTGAAGAACCCGGAGCCGCGCGAAGAGGAGCTTTCCGTCGCATTCACATCGCGCGGCGAAAGAGAGCGCCTGCCGCACCGCGTGAGGCTGCTCCCGCACGGCTACCCGGAAGAGCGGCTCACAGTGAAACCGTCGAAGGCTTCCGCGCCCCCCGAGGCGCGCGAACGTATCGCCCGCGAGGCTGAACGCACCCGCGGCGCGCTCCTTGACACATACGCCGGAGCCGCGCCCGCGCTTCCGCTCACGCGCCCCGTGCCGGGCGTTTTCACGTCGCGTTACGGCAAAAGCCGCTGGTTCAACGGCAAGTTCGGCGGCCGTCACGGAGGCGTCGACATGCGCGCCTCTGTCGGCACGCGCGTGAAGGCGGCGGCGGCGGGAGTCGTGACGCTGACGGGAGATTTTTATTTCGCGGGGAAATGCGTCTGCGTCAGCCACGGCGCGGGATTTTCCACCTTCTACTGCCATCTTTCCGAGATTTCGGTAAAAGAGGGGGAGAGCGTGAAAGCAGGGCAGACGCTCGGCCTCTCCGGCAAAAGCGGCCGCGTGACCGGGCCTCATCTGCATTTCGCGACGGTGTGGCGGGGTATATTCTTCGACCCGGAGCCGCTGCTTTCACAATAACGGCGTTTCCTCCGGCGGCAGAAGAAAGACGCGCCGAAGCCCGCGCCGCGCGCGAAAGCGCGGATTTACGGCCGTTTCCGTAGCCGCGCGCGGACACGCAAAGGCGCGAAAAAAGCCGCCCCGAAAGGGCGGCCTTTGAGTTTCGTAGACTGCGCGGCGTTCCGTCAGTGCATGAAACGCAGGACAATTTCCGCGATTATCGCGGAGCCGATGAAAGTGCCGACAAAGACAAAAAGCCCGACGACGACTATCTTCCATCCCTGGGTTTTGAGCACGTCGATATCCTTGCCGACGGCAAGCCCCGCGTAGGCCAGTATCGGCGTGCAGAGCCCGATGAAACTGATTTTGGAAACGTACTCGGTCATCACCTCTGCGCCGGGGAAGCCGGGAACCGTTACGATGCAGCCGAGCGTCACGATATAGGCGACGGCGGGCAGCCCCTTCCACGGTATGATGTGGGCGATGAGAACCCCGCCCGCGATTATGGCAAGCAGCACGAGAAAGCCGGGAACGGCGGCGGCGAAAGCCTGAGCCGCGGCCGCGGCGCCGCCCGAATAGCCCTTTGCGCCGACCCAGTTGCCTATAAGGATCTGAACGCCGCATATCAAAAGGAAAACCGCCATCTGACTGTACTTCATTGTTTTTCTCTCCCTTCCGCGGCGCCCGCCTTAACAGGGACGCTCGGCGGTTCGTTGACTCCCATCTTGCGGACAAGCCAGTTGGCAATCGGGAGGCTCAGAAAGACGCACATATAGACTCCGTCGAGGCCGGAGAACATATTGCTCGCGGCGGCGAGCGCCGTAAGCTCGTCTTTGATGTCGGGGTACATCTGCGTAAGAGGCGCGAGAGCCGCGGTCATCATGCCGGCGCTTCCAGTGCCCGTAGCCATGGCGAGCGCCTGCGGGCTGAAGAAAGGAACGGTCGAGGCGATAAGGGAGCTTAGCAGACTGCAGAAGATCGCGCCGAAAACCGTCCCCGTCACGTAGACGCCCATTACGCCGCGTCCCTCCGGCGTGTCAAGGCCGTATTTCTCTCCGATGATGGCTATGTTAGGCTCGCGCGCGTTCGAGAAGGCGGCGCCCACGGCCTCGCGTTTGAGGCCGAGCAGCACGGCGATCGGCACTCCGAAGAAAACCGTCCCGATGTTGCCGAACTCCTGAAGAACGAGAGCGGGGCCGGACTCGATCACTTTCCAGAAATTCGGCCCGACGAGCGTGCCGTAGCGCGCCATCAGGAAGAAGAATGTGACGCCGACCAGCGACGAGGCCTCAAACATATCGCTTCGCTTCAGAATCCCCAGCTTCGGCAGCCCGCAGAGGGCGCCGAGAGCGAACGAGTAAAGCAGCGGCACAAGAACGAGAGTCCCCGGTCCCACATGAAAGGACTTCGCGCCGATAAGTTCGGCGATGACTGTAAGGAGCAGCGCCAGCACGTGCAGCTTCCAGTTTCGTATCGCCCTGTCGACAATATCCATGATAAAGACTCCTCCTTGAAATAAATTTTTTCTATTACTCGGTGAAGAATCTGCTGTCCGTCGCGGCCAGATATTCTTCCTTCGTATAGACGGGTTTGAAGTTCGCGAGGATTTCTTTTGCGCGCTCCGCGCCGCCGTAAAGCAGGTCGGCCAGAGTCATCAGCATAACGCGGGCGGGAGCGGCGACAGCCGCGTCAAAATCGACGACCTTGAATTCCTTTGAGTGCAGCGCCCCGGCCGTGCCGCCGCCCGACGGGTGTATAGCGGGCATGATGTGCGCGAGGTCGCCCATGTCGGTGGAAGCCGCGAAATATGTTCCGCGTTTCACGCGGCCGGCGCCGACCGTTATGTCTGCGTTGTCGGCGAATATTCCGTTAAGCCCGGCGCTGGTGTTAAGCGGCAGATAGCCCGCTATGCTGCTTACGCGGCATTTCGCGCCCAGAGATTCGCCGCCGGCTTTGAAGGCGCGCACGACTTTCATGAAAGTCTCGTCGATTGCCGCGACGCTGCCGGCGCGGACATAGCCTTCGAGGCGCACGTCGTCCGGCACGCAGTTTACGGAATCCCCGCCCTTTGTGATGATGTAATGCACCCGGACGTGATCCTCGTCGCGGAATGTCTCGCGCAGAGCGTTGACGGCGTTGATCCCCGCCACCGCGGCATAGAGCGCGTTCACTCCCAGGTGCGGGGCCGCCGCCGCGTGGGCCTGCCTGCCCTCATACCCGACCGTGAAGACGCGGAAGCCGTTCCCGCCGTCCGGCACCGTGAAACCCGGATCCGGCGCGTCGTCGCCGGCGTGCACCATCATGCACATGTCTATGTCGTCCATCACTCCGAGGCGGACGAACTCCTGCTTGCCTCCGTAGTAGACAAGTTCGCCCCGGCCGCGCATCTCCGTGCGGCGCCCGATTTCTATGAACTCCTCGGCGGGCACCCCAAGAAAGGCGACGGAACCGGAGAGTTCCTTCATCAGCCCCGTCCTGACGAGAGCCGAAGCCATCGCGTAAAGCGCGGCTAACTGGAGATTGTGCCCGCAGCTGTGAGTCGCGCCGGTTTCTTTGTCCGCGAGCGGATGCTGCCGGCAGACGATGCCGTCGAGTTCGCCGATTAAGGCGACCTTCGGCCCTTCCGCGCCGCCTTTAATATCGGCGCGAAGCCCCGTGCGCGCGAGGCCGCGCGTCACGTCAAGACCGAGAGAGCCGAGCGCCTCCGCCAGCTTTTCGGAAGTGCGCGTTTCAGAAAAACCGAGTTCCGCGTGCGACGCTATCTCGTCCGCTAATGCCTTCGACTGTTCCTTCACGGAATCGACGGCCTCGCAAAGCAGCCGCTTCACTTCGCTTTTGTCCATAGGCAGTCCCACCCCCGTATAATGTCTGTGTTGCGATAGAACTATAATATAACACTATACGGCCTGTAACGCTCAATACAGAATTTATTTTTCAGATTTGTGTTTCATTACGGGCGAGAGCCCGTATGCGCAGGCAAGCAGCGTCGTAAGGTTATGCAGTATCGCGGAGGCGCGCGGCGATATGCGGCCCGTGAGGCCGAGCAGGATAAGCAGCGTGTTGACGCCGACTATCGCGATGTAGTTCGTCTTTATCTTCCGCATTGTCCGCGAGCATATCCTGCGCGCGTCCGCCAGCCCGTCAAGCCTCTCGTCCAGCAGGACAATGCCGGCGACCTCCTGCGCTATGTCGGCTCCGTGTTTCATTGTGACGCCCACCGATGCCTCGGACAGCGCAGGCGAATCGTTTATCCCGTCGCCTACCATCACTGCCCGGCGGCCGCCCGCGCTCAGCTCCCTGACATATTCCGCCTTGTCCTGCGGCAGCATTTCGGCGCGGACCTCCGTTATGCCCGCCTCGGCGGCAGTCATGCGGGCGGCGCGGACGCCGTCGCCGGTAAGCATGACAACGTGCTTCAGACCCTCCGCCTTAAGCTCCGATATGACCGCAGGCGCGTCCTGTCTGAGCGGGTCGTCGATACAGATTATGCCGGCGTATTCGCCGCCTACCGCAAGATAAAGCAAAGAGTGCCGCTCCGCCTCCGCGGCCTCGGCGGCTTTCCGGTCGCCGCCGCAGGCCGTGTTTTCATCGTTGAATACGAAATGGCGGCTGCCGATTATCGTCCTCTCGCCCCGCAGACTCGACGCTATCCCGTGCGCCGCTATGTATTCGACTTCCGCGTGCTCCTCTTCGTGGCGCAGGTTTTCTTCCGCGGCTCTGCGCACGACGGCGCGCGCTATCGGGTGGGGGAAATGCTCTTCAAGACATGCGGCGAGGCGGAGCACATCTTCGCGGCTCCTCCCTCCGAAAGGCACTACTTTCACAACGCGCGGCTCGGCCTCCGTCAGTGTGCCGGTCTTGTCGAAAACCGCCGTATCGGCACAGGCCATGGCTTCTATGAATTTTCCGCCTTTTATAAGAATCCCGTTTCTGACGCCTTCCCGCATCGCGGAGAGTATCGCGAGAGGAGTGGCTATCTTGATCGCGCATGAGTAGTCGACCATTATCGTTGACGCGGCGCGCTCCGGGCTGCGCGTGAAAAAGCAGACAATCGCAGCGAGCGCGAAGTTGAACGGAACAATCGAATCGGCGAGCTTTTCGGCCTGGCTTTGCACTTCGGCCTTCCGCCCCTCGGACTCTTCAATCACCCTGATTATTTTATCTATTCTCGTGGCTCCGCCGGCCGCGGTGACTTCTATCGTTATGCCGCCTTCTTCGACGGCCGTGCCCGCGTAGACTGTGGCGCCGGCGCGGCGCACTATGCCGAGCGGTTCGCCGGTCATCGAGGACTGGTTGACTACGGCCTCTCCCTCAACCACGGTGCCGTCGGCGGGAATCACGGAGCCGGAGCGTACCGTCAGCATATCGCCTTCGCGAAGCTCGGAGAACGGTATTTCTCTCTCGGCTCCGTCTCTTTTGACCCAGACGCTGTCCACGCGCAAGGCGAGACTTTGCGCGAGATCCTCCTTTGAGCGGTGCCGCGTCCATGCCTCCATCTCCTCGGAGAGCGCCATCAGAGTCATTATCACGCCGGCCGTCGTGAAGTCCCGGCGCAGTATCGCGCTCGAAATCGCCGCGGCGTCAAGTACCTCCACGTTCAGGCGCCGGGAGAGCAAAAGAGCTTTCAGTCCGCGCAGGACATAGGAGGAGGCGTGCCAGACACAGACGGCGCGGCTCAACGGCACGGGGAGCAGGGTCATGCGCAGAACCGTGACCGCGGCTGTGCGCAGCAGCGTCGCGGCAAGCGGCGCTCCGGGGCTCGGCATCTCTATTCCGTCATAACTGTCGCGCGTCATCAGCGAAACCGCCGCCAGTATCCCGTCCCTCTGTTCCCGGTCAAAATATATAAGAATACTGCCGCTAAGGTGCGAGGCTCTCGCCTTTCTGACGCCGCGCAGGGCCTCGATGACCGCGCACAGCGCGGGCGCCTCGTCCTTTGTAAACGTCCGCGCGGGCGTCCTCAGACGGACACGCCCCGGCAGCTCGTGAATTATCCTGAATTCCATAAATCATTCCCCGCAATCAAAATGAGCCCGCATTTCCGAAATGAAATACGGGCTCCGCTCGCCGGGCTAAAGGCCCTTCCTTTCGTCGGCGACGGCCTTCGCTTCCGCCACGGTATCAGAGACGGCTTCCTTCGCCCTCTCGGCTGCGCCGGCTACTTTTTCCTGAAGCTCGATGCCCTTCGCAAGCGCCCTGACGGCGGCTCTCCTCGAACTGCCGCTCTTAACCAGCGCATACGCTCCTATGCCCAGCGCGACACCGGCGGCCACCAGCAGGCAGTTTTTGCAATCCGGTCTCATATGCAACCCCCCTTAGATTGTGTTAGCAACGGCTAAGTTAGCCCTTGCGAACTATTATATCATTTAAGAACAGTAAAAGAACGGGCCGGCTGCAAAAAACAAATTGAATTTTAGACGCTGCAGACGGGAAGTTCGCGGCAGCCGTTCATTTGAATATGTTCACGGCGGAACCTGAATATATCCGGCGGAGCGTGTTCTCCCAGGGAAAAGGCCGTTGCGGAGCGGAGGAGCTTGTGATAGAGTAAAATGAATGAAAATGAATGAAATTGAACATTCCCCGTTTCTGGGGACGCAGCTTGAAAGCTCTGTTAAAAAGACTGCAAAAGCTGATTCACACAGCGTCCGGCGGCAGTTTCGCCCGGCGCTGAATCATTAAACGATTTAGTATCTCACCCCCGCACAGGGGACGAACGACCTATAATAAATTTGAATTATAGTAAATTGTAATCTCACCCCCGCACAGGGGACGAACGAGTATAAATCATTGTCATAATTAACGATTTTTAATCTCACCCCCGCACAGGGGACGAACGCAGCGTCACATAGGCCCTTAGACCGCTCTTGCTATCTCACCCCCGCACAGGGGACGAACGCTATATCCTCTTTAATGCTGTTTTTGCGTGTGTATCTCACCCCCGCACAGGGGACGAACGGCCGTCTCGGCAAGTCTCTGGTATCGCCGTAGAATCTCACCCCCGCACAGGGGACGAACGCCTTATAGACCACTGCCTTGTTATTTTCGTACAATCTCACCCCCGCACAGGGGACGAACGCCGCTATATCAAAGAGCTGCTTTTTTGATAACATATCTCACCCCCGCACAGGGGACGAACGCACTACTTTATTGTATTAAAGCATTATCATATTATCTCACCCCCGCACAGGGGACGAACGGTCACGGAGAGCATCATTAAACACCATAGCGAGATCTCACCCCCGCACAGGGGACGAACGTTTTTTCACAAAATGCGTCAAAATCCATTGGACATCTCACCCCCGCACAGGGGACGAACGCATAACCGCTGGCACGCTTGACGCGGCGTACCGATCTCACCCCCGCACAGGGGACGAACGTTTTAATCATAATAAATACCTCCTCTAATGGTGATCTCACCCCCGCACAGGGGACGAACGGTATCCGCGCCGGGCCGCTGCACCGGCGGGCGCATCGATCGGACGA
>CAYVEQ010000022.1:6987-30416 GCA_964450835.1 uncultured Synergistaceae bacterium | reverse complement strand
CTCATAAAAAAATTTCAGCGGGCCGCTCGGACTCTCAGGCCGAACCCGGCCGCGCCGAGGCCGTCAGACGGCGCGGACCGCCCGAACGGCGCTTTTTTGCCGCCTGCCGCGCGCCGGACGACTGGCGAAGAGTGCACAGGCGCGCAAACGTTCCGCAGGCTGTGTCTGTTGCCGCGCTTTCGCGCGCCGCAAGGCATTGAAAAAATTTCAGACGGAAGAGGCGTGCCGCAAACGCGTTCGATGCGGGAAATTTATTCCGCGTCCGATTTCGCCGGACAGGGCGCGGCGCCGTGCGCGTTCACGCAATACGAAAAAAGCCGGGGTCTCGCGCGAGGCTCCGGCTTTCGCTTTATTCAACCGTTCCGGCTCTGTGCGTCTCAAGCGCACCCGAGGCGGATTTTTTCATTCTCATGCTGACGACGGAGGAGGTTTTGCAGTCGCTGTTTTCTTTTTCCGTAACGGTGATTTTTATGCAGCAGCCCCGGGACGTGCCGCCGTCTTTCGTCGCGCAGGGCGCCGCGCGCGATTTCGCCCCTGTTTTCTTAAAACCAAGCCTCGGCCGCCGCGGCTGCCTGCGCCGGCACGTTTTCTATGCGCAGGCGGCGTGAGGCGGCGATGTTTTCTTCCGCGTTTTTCTGCGCGCAGTCAGGCGCGAGCGAGAGCAGCGGCATCATAGCGGCGGATGCGCGGACACGTTAATGAGCGCGAAGCCTCTGCGCTTGCCTCGCGCGGGCTGTCGTCTTTCGGGCGTTACGGGTCACTTACCGCTTTTCGCGCAGTTTTTCAAGAACGGCTTTGGCGGCTTTGAATTCCGCCTCTTTTATGGAGGCGCCCCACGCTTCGGCGCTCAACCCGCCTTCCGCGGCGAGGCTGACTTTGAAGCGGCTTTCGTGTCCCGGGCCGCGCCGTTCAAGCGTCGTATAAACGGGAGCGCTTGCCCCTTTGCCTTGCAGATATTCCTGCAGTTCGGATTTCGGATCTTTTTCCGCGCCGCGTGCCGCGATTTCTCTTTCTTCGAGGAAGCGCGATACGACGCCGAACGCGGCCTCATAGCCGCCGTCGCGGAATACGGCTCCGAAGAGAGCCTCGGCGCAGTCCGCCGCCATTGAATCCGTGACGGCTTTTATGCCTTTGCCGAGGCGCATGAGAGACGTCAGCCCTTTTTCGCGCGCCCAGCTGTTTAAGCTGCTCTTGCAGACAAGGCGGGCGCGCAGTGCCGTCAGCTCGCCCTCGCCAGAATCATGATGAGCGGCGAAGAGCAGGGATGACGCGACGAGTTCGAGCACGGCGTCTCCGAGAAATTCAAGCCGTTCGTTGGCCGGCTCGCCCTGTTCGTTGGCGTAGGAGGAATGTGTCAGCGCTTCGGTAAGAAGCCCGGCGTTTTTGAATTCGTAGCCGAGTTTTAACTGAAAGGCGCGAAGCTCCCGTTCGCGCCCGTTATTCTCATTCATATGTGCGCGCTTATCTGAATCTTTCAAGCGCTATGACGCCGTTGTGTCCGCCGAAGCCGAAGCTGTTGACGATGGCTCTGTCGACTTTCGCCTTTACCGCCTTGTTGGGCACCACGTTGAGGGCGCAGTCCGGGTCGGGCGTTTCGTAGTTTATCGTGGGATGAACGGTTCCACGTTCAAAGGCAAGAAGCGCCGCTATCGTTCCGACGGCGCCTGCCGCGCCGAGCGAGTGGCCGATCATGGACTTTGTGGCCTGCACCATGACTTTGTCCGCGGCCTCTCCCATGAGGCGCTTTATCGCGGCTGTTTCCATTTTCTCGTTGAGAGGGGTGGATGTGCCGTGCGCGTTGATGAGATCAATCTCTTCCGGCTTCCAGCCGGCCTTGCGAAGCGCCATGGCCATGGCCCGGTAGGCTCCGTCGCCGTCGGGCGACGGAGCCGTGATGTGATGCGCGTCGCATGAAAGGCCGTAGCCTTTAACCTCGGCGTATATGTGAGCGCCGCGCGCTTTCGCGCGGCTGTATTCTTCAAAGACGAGTATTCCCGCTCCTTCGCCTATTACGAAGCCGTCGCGTCCCGCGTCGAACGGGCGCGAGGCGCGCGACGGGGCATCGTTGCGCGTGGAAAGGGCTTTCAGCGAGGCGAAGCCCGCCGTCGCGAGAGGCGTTACCGCCGCCTCGACTCCGCCGGTTAATATGATGTCCGCGTCGCCGCGAACTATGCAGTTGTACGCTTCCCCCATGCTGTGAATCGCGCTTGAGCAGGCTGTAACGACCGCCATATTCGGCCCTTTCGCGCCGAAACGTATCGCTATGTAGGCCGCCGGCATGTTTGTTATCATCATAGGCACCATAAAGGGGCTGACTCGGCCCGGCCCTTTTTCGTGAAGCAGGCGGGAGTTTTCTTCTATCGTGTTGATGCCGCCCTCGCCGCTTCCGACGTAGACACCGAACATTTCTTTGTCAAGCGACTCCATGTCAAGCCCTGCGTCGGCGGCGGCAAGCTCCGCGGCGGCGACCGCGAAGTGCAGCACTCTGTCGGTGCGGCGGATTTCTTTTCTGTCGAGCCACTTTTCCGGATTGAAATTTTTAATTTCCGCGGCTATCTTGACGCTGTGTTTTTCCGTGTCGAAAAGCGTTATATAATCCACGCCGCTTTCGCCGCGCTCAAGGGCGTTCCAGAATTCCTCTTTTCCGATCCCGATCGGGGTGACGGCGCCGCAGCCCGTGATTACCACTCTTCTGTCATTCATTGACGTCATAGGTTCCCTCCCTGTGCAAGAGGGGACCGCGCGGGCAGTCCCCCGATTTTCACGGCCGTGGTTAGTCTTCCACCCCGAGCTTCACTTTGACGTATTCCATCGCTTCGCCGACTGTGGTGAGTTTCTCGGCGTCCTCGTCGGGAATTTCGATGTCAAACTCTTCCTCGATTCCCATGATGAGCTCTACGATGTCGAGTGAGTCCGCGCCGAGATCCTCCACGAAAGAGGCCTCCGGCTTGATCTGATCTTCTTCGGCGTTAAGGCGATCCATTACGATTTCCTTAAGTTTGCCCTGTACTTCTTCCATTTTCATTGCAACTCTCTCCTTTGCTGCATTTGCAGTCTTTTTTTTCGTTTATCAAAAGTTCCGGCGGAACTTTATCACTATTGCATTGTCACGCCGCCGTCGACGGCGATGACCTGCCCCTGCAGATAGGCCGCGTCCTCCGAGACGAGAAAGGCAACGACGGCGGCCACATCTTCCGGTCTTCCTGCGCGGCCGGCCGGAATCGCGGCGATGAACTGCTCTTTGACGTCGTCGGGGAGAACGGCGGTCATGTCGGTCTCGATGAATCCCGGCGCGACGGCGTTGACCGTGACGCCGCGCGAGGCGACTTCGCGCGCCAGACTTTTGACGAAGCCCACGACGCCAGCCTTTGCCGCCGCGTAGTTGCACTGCCCGGCGCTTCCCCGCAGCCCGTTGACCGAAGATACGGCGACAATGCGTCCCCAGCGGCCTTTAAGCATCGGGCGGACGGCTTCCTTCGCGCAGTAGTAGAGCGAGGAAAGGTCCGTCTTTATCACTTCGTCCCAGTCGGATTCTTTCATGCGCATCAGCAGGCTGTCGCGCGTGACTCCAGCGTTGCAGACCAGAATGTTCACGGGGCCGAGCTTTTCCGTTACCGCCTTGAACATCTCTTTGACTTCGGCAGCGTTTGAGACGTCGGCCTTAACAGCGAATGCTTCCCCGCCCGACGCCGTTATCTCTTTTACGACTTCGCCGGCGGCGGCTTCCGAGCGGCTATAATTCACCGCTACGGCGCAGCCGCGAGCGGCGAGCGCGAGGGCGGTCGCGCGTCCTATTCCGCGTCCCGCGCCTGTGATTATCGCTACCTTTTTATCCGGCATTGGCGCCGCTCCTTATGTATTCCGCCGCGGACAGCAGCTCCCGCGAGTCCGATACCGCTATGGGGCGTTTCCCGTTGCAGATTTTTCTGACGAGCCCCGAAAGGACGCTCCCCGGGCCGAGCTCTATGTACCCCGCTACGCCTTCCCTTTCCATTTCAAGCACCGACTGCAGCCAGAGGACAGGCGAATACGTCTGGGAATAGAGCGCCTCGCGTATCTCCCGCGCCTTGCGCACGGGGCGCGCCGTGACATTCGCTATTATAGGGAATTTCGGGTCGTGCCACTCGATTGCCGAAAATGCTTCTTTCAGCTCGTCCGCCACAGGACGCATAAGTTCGCAGTGGAAAGGCGCGCTCACACGCAGCGGCACAACCTTCGCCGCGTATTTTTCTTCGATGATCCCGGCAGCGCGTGCCACAGCCGTCGCGTGGCCCGATATGACCAGCTGTTTTTTTGAATTGATGTTCGCAGCCTGGCATACCTCGCCCCGCGCCGCCTCGGCGCAGATTTCGCGCACCGTCTGCTGTTCGAGGCCGATGACCGCGGCCATCGAGCCTACTCCGAGAGGCACCGCGTTCTGCATCAGCGCGCCGCGTTTGCAGACAAGGCGAACCCCGTCCTTTACCGAAATCGCGCCAGACGCAACCAAAGCCGTGTATTCCCCGAGGCTGTGCCCCGCCATGCATAAGGGCTCGACCGCGGTGCCGAGCTCCTGTTCGAGAGCGCGGAACATCGCCACGCTTACCGTAAGTATCGCGGGCTGCGTTATCTCGGTGTGAGCAAGCCGCTCCGGCGTGCCGTTGAAGATTATGTCGCTCAGCGAAAAACCGAGAGCCTCGTCTGCTTCGTCGAAAATTCTCCTTGCCGCGATATATTTATCGCGGACGTCCTTTCCCATGCCCGGGCGCTGCGCGCCCTGCCCGGGAAATATTATCGCGTATTTCATTTCATATATCTCTCCGATTCTGAAAGTATGGAACTCATCTCTGTTACCACGCTGTCTATGATGGCGGCCGCCGGCTCTATCGCGCGGACCAGACCGGCGGACTGCCCGGCCATGAAAGAACCCGTGTCGGAATCACCGTCAACGACCGCGAGGCGGAGCTTCCCTGCGCCGAATGCTTCAAGCTCCTGCGCGGACGCTCCTTTGCTTTCGAGTTCATCAAACTGTCTGGTGAATTTGTTTTTAAGAGCGCGCACGGGGTGTCCGAGCGAGCGCCCCGTCACCGCCGTGGCTCTGTCGTTAGCGTGAAGGATCTTTTCTTTGTAATTGATATGGGCGCTGCACTCGGAGGCGCAGACGAACCTCGTTCCCATCTGCACGCCGCTCGCTCCGAGCATGAAAGCCGCCGCCGCGCCCCGCCCGTCCGCGATGCCGCCCGCCGCTATAACGGGGATTTTCACGGCGTCCGCGACCTGAGGAACAAGGTTGAAAGTCGTCGTTTCTCCGATGTGCCCGCCGGACTCCATGCCTTCCGCGACAACCGCGTCCGCCCCCTGCTTTTCCACGCGTTCGGCAAGCGACACGGCGGCGATTACCGGGATAACAATTGTCCCGAGAGGTTTGAGCCTCTCGATAACCTTGCCGGGCTGACCCGCGCCCGTCGTGACAACCGGAACGCGGTATTTCGCGGCGAGTTCGAGAGCGTCGCCGGCAGTCGGCGACATCAGCATTATATTCAGGCCGAAAGGTTTGCCAGTGAGGGTTTTTATTTTCAGGAGCTGGCGTTCGAGAAGCTCGGGGGGCATATTGGCCGCCGCGATAACGCCGAGGCCGCCGCCGTTGCTGACCGCGGCCGCGAGGTCCGCGTCCGCGACCCAGGCCATGCCGCCCTGTATAATCGGATATTTGACTTTAAGAAGTTTTGTCACCGCGTTATTTTCGAACATTCCGTATCCGCTCCTTATGCTTCGTATAACAACGCGCCCAGCGTCATCCCCGCGCCGAAAGCTATAAAGAGAATTTTTTCGCCGCTCTTGATACAGCCGGATTTCATCGCCTCATCCAGCGTCACCATAAGCGACGCCGCGGACGTGTTGCCGTAATCCTCGAGATTCATCAAGGTGCGGTCTGTCGAGACACCGAGTCTTTTGAAAAGGCTGTCTATGATCCTCGTGTTCGCCTGATGCAGCACCCAGAATCCTATTTCGGAGGGCTTCACTCCGGACTCGTCGCAAAAGTTCTTTATAAACGGGGGCAGGCGGAGGTTGACAAATTTGAAAACTTCGGAGCCGTGCATACGCAGGACGGGGCCGTTGTGTCCCTCTTCTTTGTCTATGGTGATAAGCCCGTACTTTGAGCCGTCGGCTTTAAGTTCGCCCGAAAGGAAACGGCCGCGTCCTTCTTCCGCGCGCGAAAGCAGCGCGGCACCGGCGCCGTCTCCGAACAATACGCATGATGTGCGGTCTGTCCAGTCAAGAATACCGGCAAAAACTTCCGCCCCGATGACAAGGACGTTTTTCCACAGGCCGCTCGCTATGCCGCCAATCGCCGTCAACATCGCGGTTAGGCTGCCGGTGCATCCGGCAATCACGTCATAAGTGCCGGCGTTGACGGCGCCGAGCAAATCCTGCACTTTCGAGGACGTGCAGGGACATATCGTGTCAGGCGTGTCTGTCGCGACGATTATAAGGTCGATGTCTGAGGCCTGAATCCCGGCGTCCTCAAGAGCCGCGAGGCCGGCCTTGCAGGCAAGGTCGCTGCACTTCTCATCCGCCGAGGCAAAGTGGCGTTTTTTTATGCCTGTGCGTGTCCTGATCCATTCGTCGCTCGTGTCGATAATTTTTTCCAAGTCGAAGTTGGTCATTACATTGCCCGGGATATATTTCCCGGTTCCCGCGATCCTGACGGGGTATCCGTTAATCATTCTTTCCCTCCGCGCCTTTCGCTATCTCTTCCCGTATCCTGTTGACTCCGTTGTATCTTATAAAATCAGCTCCGCCGGTAATCGCGTTGGTTATCGCGTTGGCGCGGGAGCGTCCGTGAACCTTCACGACGCTGCCGCAGACGCCGAGCACCGGCGATCCGCCGTAGCGTTCCCAGTCAAAACGGCTCATAATGCGCTTCATCGCAGGCAGCATGAAAAGGCTCCCGATTTTGGGAAGCAAATGATGAGTGTATTCTTCTTTCAGCTGACTCTTGATCAGGTCTCCGAGTCCTTCGCCGAATTTTATTACCACGTTGCCCGTGAATCCGTCGCAGACAACCACGTCGGAAATTCCGTGCGGAATGTCCTTGCCCTCGGCATACCCCTGAAAATTCAGTTTAGTCCGTTCAATCAGCTCGCGCGCCGCGGAAATGACCTCGTCGCCCTTCGTCAGCTCCTCGCCGTTGCAGAGAAGCCTGACCGACGGATTCTCCACTTTTCTGAAAAGCTTCATATATATGGCGCCCATCTGGGCGAACTGAAGAAGATTCACAGGCTTGCAGCGCACGGTGCCTCCGACGTCCATCAGCAGAGTGTAACGGTTAAGCACCGGAAGCACCGCCCCAAGCCCGGGGCGGTCTATCCCGGGGATGCGCCCGAGCAGGAGCACAGCCCCTGCCGCTATGGCGCCGGTGCTGCCCGCGGAAACAAGTCCGTCCGCCTCGCGCGAATGAACCATGTTAAAGCAGACCACAAGGCTGGAATTCTTTTTTCTGCGTATCGAAAGCGACGGCGAGTCGCTTCCCGTTATCACTTCGCCGGTATGGACTATGCTAAGCCGCGGGCGGACGGAAGCGTCGGCATTGTCGATTATCGGTTTTATTTTCTCGCTGTCCCCGACCAGCACGACCGAGAGCTCATGGTCTTTGCGGCAAGCCCCGATGGCAGCCTTGCACGGCTCGTCGGGGGCGTAGTCGCCGCCCATGGCGTCAAGCGCTATCAGCATTTCCCGTTCCCCACTTTTTCGTCATTGTGATTATCTATCGCGGCGACGACGAAACGCCCTACGAATATCTCTCTCTCTCCGATTTTTGAGTGAACGCTCACGACGTATTTATTGCCTTTATGCGTTCCGACCTTTGAGCGCGCTATTATTTTTTCTCCGATGTAGGCGGGCTGGCTGTATTTCAGGCGAGCCGCCGCGGAGACGACCATTTCCGCGTCTATCGTCGCGATGGCAAGAGAGACGGCCTGCGCGTAGATGTAGTAGTCGCCTGCCATATCCGTTCTTCTGAAAGCCATTTCCGGTGCAATCTGGAGAATGGAGAGCGCCCAGTTGTTCGGCTCAAGCCCGAGAAGCTCGCCGACGACCTCGTCGTCGCGCAAAGACTTCAGCCTGCGCGAGGCATGCTCCGCCATGGCGCGAGTCCTTTCGCGGAGCTCGGGTATCGCGAGCAGTCCTCTGTCAAGCCTCACGGTGCTTAGGCTCACTCCGAGTTTTGATGAGATTTCCTCGTCGGTGAGCAGAGGGTCGGTCTCTATCAGTTTTAAGAGCTGGCTGTGGCGCCTTTTTCTGCTTTCTGAACGCATCGTTCTCTCCTAAAAACAATCTCGTGTTAAGAGCAACTCTTAACATCAGCCAAGATATTATAATCCCGCCTCTTTGTCAATAGCGCGGAAGGTTTTTTGTTTGAAATTTTCTCGGGTCGATCGGGAACGCGGAGGGAAGATAAAATGGCCGCGGCCAACGCGCGCGCTTTGGCCGCGAGACGGAAGTCTGTCTGAAAAAATTTATTCGGCGCTCTTCTTCTCTTCTGTGATTTTGAGAACCTGACGGCCCTTGTAGTAGCCGCAGGCCGGGCACGCGCGGTAAGTCTCTATGACCTCGCCGCAGTGCTTGCACGTCGTGAGGCTGGGAGCGTCTAACGAACCGAGCCAGTGGGCTTTGCGGTTGTGTGTGCGGGAGTGGGATACTCGCCTTTTTGGAGTTGCCATTGTCTTTTCCCCCCTTAAATCTTCGCCGGTACATAATGTCAACTTGGCAATTATATCACCGCTTGGAATCTTTTGCAGTATTTATTTTTTAACTCGCCATAAATTTCCTCAGAACGTTAAACCGGGGGTCGCGTCCGTCCGATTTGCAGGAGCAGGGACCGTTGTTCAGGTTTGCGCCGCAGCGCGGGCAGAGACCGCGGCAGTCGGGCGAGCAGAGCAGTGTGGCGGGGAGCGCCGTCACCAGCGTCTCCCACACCATCTGCGAAAGGTCTATCTCGTCTTCCCATGAGTCAAGAAGTATTATTTCCTCTTCCCCGTCCTGTGTTCCGTCGTTTTTGTCTTTTGTCTGCTCGTCGCGGCGCAGCGAAAACAGGTAGCGAAGACTGCCGCTTATACGGCTTTTCGCAGGCTCAAGACAGCGTGCGCAGGGCGCTTCGACCTCGGTATCGACAGAAACTTCCGCCGCCACGCGCCCTTCCGTGCGAAATGCCGTGATTTTCACCGCGAGGCCTGACATCGGCCTGTATATCTGGTTCCAGTAATTGACCGCGATGTCGAAAGGCAGGACGAACTCATCCTCGTAAGGCGTGCCGTCGCGGGGAACGGCGGACAATACGAGTCTGCATTTCCAGCTTTTCGGAGCAGATTCAAGATATTCGGACATTACTATCTGCCGGCTTCCTCCACGCATCTTTTTGTGTCGCGGGCGATTACCATCTCTTCGTCTGTCGGCACCACCATTACCGTTACCCTGGAGTCGGACGCGCTGATGACGACTTCTTTGCCGCGGCAGTTGTTCTTGGCCGGATCGATTTTGATGCCCATGAATTCCATGTCTTTGCAGACGGCCTCGCGGAAGGAGATTCCGTTTTCGCCGATGCCGGCGGTGAAGACCACCACGTCGACTCCGCCCATTTCCGCGGCGTAGGAGGCGATGTATTTCTTAACGCCGGTAATCAGTATATCCTGCGCAATCTTCGAGCGTTCGCAGCCTTTTCCCGCCGCCTCCTCGACGTCGCGGAGGTCGCTTGAAACGCCGGAGACGCCGAGAAGACCGGATTTCTTGTGCAGTATGTCGCTGACTTTCTGCGCGTCGCCTGTCTTTTCAATAAGCGAGAGTACCGCGACAGGGTCTATATTGCCGCAGCGTGTGCCCATGATTACGCCTTCGCAGGTGCCCATGCCCATCGATGTGTCTACGGATTTTCCGCCGTCGACCGCCGTGACGGAGCTTCCGTTGCCGAGGTGGCAGGTGATTATTTTCAGTTCTTTAATATCCTTGCCGAGTATTTCGGCTGCTCTGGCCGAAACATAGCCATGGCTCGTGCCGTGGAAACCGTAGCGGCGGATGCCGTCTTTCTCATAATATTCATAGGGGATGCCGTAGATGAATGCTTTGGGCGGCATCGTCTGGTGGAAGGCTGTGTCGAAGGCGACGACGTTCGGCTTGCCGGGGAGAACGTCCATAACAGCCTTCAAGCCCATGAGGTTCGCGGGATTATGCAGAGGAGCCAGAGGGATGACTTCTTCGATACCGCTTATGACCTCCGGAGTGACAAGGACGGATTTCGTGAATCTCTCACCGCCGTGAACGATGCGGTGGCCTGTCGCGGAAAGTTCGTCGAGGCTCTTGAGAACACCGAGTTCCGGATCGACAAGAATGTCGAGCACGTATTTGATGGCGGCGGAGTGATTGGCGAACGGCACTTCGCGCGTTACCGCGTCGAGGCCTGTCTTGGTATGCTTGATGCGCGAACCCTCGATGCCGATACGCTCGACGAGTCCTTTGGCAAGGACTTTCTCCTCGTCCATGTCGATTAGCTGATATTTCAGTGAAGAGCTGCCGCAGTTGAGAACAAGAATTTTCATTGGAACCGGATTGCCTCCCTTAATTTATCGCACCGCCGCTGTGTTATCCTATTAGAGGAAAGGACGGTGAAAAATTTTATGCTGAATCCCGTCGCCGGGATCGTCGCCGAATACAATCCCTTTCACAAGGGCCATCTGCTCCACATAAAAAGAACCCGCGAAGCCTGCGGGGCGCGAGCCGTCGCGGTCGTCTTGTCGTCGGATTTCGTACAGCGCGGCGAACCCGCCCTCGCCGACAAATGGACAAGAGCCGAGGCGGCGCTCACCTGCGGTGCGGACCTGATCCTCGAGCTCCCCGTCCTTTTCTCGGCTCACAACGCAGGAGTCTTCTCAGGCGGCGCGGTTGATATACTGGCAGCGACGAACGTCGTGACGCACATCTCTTTCGGCGCCGAGGACCCGTCCTGCCTGACAGACAGTACCATTGATATGATACTCGAAGAGCCAGAGCCTTTCAAGCAGTCGCTGAAAAAACATCTGGCGCTCGGCTTTTCTTTCGCGGAGTCGCGCGCCCGCGCCGCTGAGGAGACGATTCCAGGAAGCGCGCGGATATTCGCGGGGAGCAACAACAGTTTGGCGCTTTCCTACATGGCTCGCGTAAAAAAGAAAAATTACGCTCTTTCGCCCCTTGCCATACAGAGAACCGGAGGAGCCTACAACAGCACCGAGCTTGAGGAAATATCAAGCGCGACGGCAATCCGCCGCGCTTTGCGCGAAAACCGCGCGCCCGAGGCCTTCGCCGCGATACCGGAACCTTCGGCCTGCGTCGTCGCGCGCGCTCTTGCGGACGGGCGTCTCTGCTTGGGTTATGAAAGTTATTGGAAACTGCTGCGCGCGGCCCTGCTTCGCGCTTCGCCTGAGGAGTTGCGCGGCATCGCGGAAATCTCGGAGGGCATAGAATACAAGATGCGCGGGGCCGCTCTTTCCTCGCACAGCTTTGAGGAATGGCTTGAGCGATGCACGTCGAAACGCTATCCCGCCGGACGGCTGAGGCGCGCCGCGCTGCACGCCGAGCTGGGCCTGCCCCACTGGTTCAACCGCGCCTTGCAGCGCGTAGGCCCTCCTTATATAAGGCCCCTTGCCATGAACGGCACGGGGCGCGCTCTCATGCGTGAGATGAAAAGCCGGGCATCTTTGCCGATCGTTTCAACGTACGGGCAGGCTTTCCGCCTTTCGCGCTATTCGGCCGAGTGCGCGAGGTTTGAACTGCTTGCCTGCGAGTTATGGGAGGAGCTTGTGCCTGACGGGAAATTCGGAGAGGAGCGAAAGCGCCGCGTGATTATGGCGTAATGCTCGCCGCGAAAGCGCGCCGCAGCGCGAAAAAAAATCGCGGCTTCCGCGCCGCGGAGCCGCGTTTTTTTATTTTCCGCCGCTTTCTCCGCGGCGTATTCTTTCGCGCAGTCTGCGGTAGACCCCGGGCGGGACCATGTCGCGCACTGCGCCGCCGAACCTGAACGCGGCCTTGATGCCGCGGCTTGAGAGGTATGAATATTTGGCGTCCGTCGCTATGAAGAAAGTTTCTATCTCGGGCGCGAGCTGGCGGTTCATCTGCGCGAGCTGAAACTCGTACTCGAAGTCTGAGAGCGCGCGCAGTCCGCGGACTATTATGCGGCTCTGCTGCTGTCTCATGAAGTCGACGAGCAGGCCGTTGAAGTAGCTGACTTTCACGTTCGGGAGATAGGCCAGCGCCTCTTTCGCCATTATCTGGCGCTCCTCCTCGCTGAAGGTAGAGCTTTTCTCCGGGTTGACGAGCACCGCGACGATAAGTTCGTCAAAGAGAGCGGCGGCTCTTTCCGATATGTATATGTGGCCGTTCGTTATCGGGTCGAAGGAGCCGGGGTAGACGGCTCTAATCATCGTCCTTCCTCCTTGTGTAGAAACTCAGTACCGTGCCGCCGTAGCTTCTGTCCTCGCGCCTCCATCTGCCCGAGACAGACAAAGTCGGCTCCTCTTCTTCCGCGCGCTCGAATATCCAGACGCCGCCTTCCGCCAGGATACTTTCGTTGGCGGCTATGAGTTCCGGCAGCTCCTTTCCCCAGCCCAGGCTGTAGGGAGGGTCGCAGAAGATAATGTCGAACCGTTCCCCGTTTTTCGCCATCTTAGGGACGGCGCGGCGGACGTCGGCGCGCAGACATTTCACGCCGGACGGCGCAGTTTTGGCAATGACAGCGTGCCGCGAGCGGTCGCACTCGACAGCCACGACGGGAGAGGCGCCTTTGAGCTTTGCGTTCGCGGCGACGCGTCCGCTTCCCGAAAAAAGGTCGAGGAAACTTTTCCCGCTTATGTCGCCGAGTATGTTGAAAAGCGCCAGCATGACCTTGCCTGACGTGGGCCTCATTTCTTTCAACGCCGCCCCACTCCCGTTCTCTTTATATGAAAAGTATAGCCGCGCGAACCGCCGCTGTACATAGCGGCGCCGCGGAAAAACGCGCCGTTTTCCGGGAGAGGCGGCCTGTGCCTCAAGGCGCGCGAAAACCAGCCGCGTCTGTCTTTTGTCAGTTTCCGGCTGCGGCGAGCGCTTTTCGCAGCGCGCCCCGCACGGCCGGCGTCCTGTAAGGATGCCCCGAGGAATCTACTTTTACGGTAACTCCGCGCGGGTTCGGCAGCACTTTGAGATAGAAATGCTGTTCGAAGCCCTCGTCCGCCGTTATGACAAGCAGAAGGCCGACGCCCTCTCCGGAGAGGAAGGACTCCCGGAAAGCCCAGTGACCCGCGCCGCCGACGCCCTTGCCCTCGGCGCCTCGCAGCAGTTCAAGAACTTCTTTCACGCTTTTTTTAGTCTCGGCTTCTCCCTCCATCGGCCACTCCTCCTCTTTTTCGGGCGTCGCGGCGAGCGCGCCTTCTTTGTGTATCACGAGCAGCCACGTCTCTTTGTCCATGGCCTTCCATTTTCTTTCGTATTTGGTGACGTAAGGGCGCGGCGGATTTTTCACCGCCGCCTCAGCGCGGAAAGAAGGACACGAGGCAAAAGCCTTCGCCGTCTCCTCGGCGTACCATTCCACGTCGGTCGCGAGTTCGAAACTCCCGCCCGGTTCAAGCAGATACTCGATAAGGCCGGCGAAAGCCGGCACGGTCACCCGTCTCTGCGCATGGCGCGTCTTGGGCCACGGGCAGGGAAAGTTCATGTAGACCTTTTCGACGCTCTCCGGCGCGAAGCAGCGCCGCAGAAGAAAGCGCGCGTCGCCGTGCATTATACGAATGTTTGTGAGCCCGGCCTCGAGCGCGCGGCGCGCCCCCTTTCCGGCGCACCATTGCGAGACCTCCACGCCGACAATAAGCTTGTCCGGGTTCGCGCGTCCCAGATATTCCAGGAACTCGCCGTTGCCGAATCCGATTTCCACCATGACGCGCCCCGAGGGCGACAGCGCCTTCCAGTCAACAGGCAGGTTGTCCTTCCGCGACACTATAACGTCGTTAAAGTTCCTCCGCATCGCGCACGCCTCCTTCGCCTTTTATGCGGAAATCCGCCTCTTGAGCGAGCGAGAACCATTCTTCGAGCGTCAGCTCCTCCGCCCGCGCCGTGGCCGGAAGGCCCAGCCTTTCAAGCAACGCCAGCGCGCGTGATCTGTCAATATTTTCGCAGCCCGCGCTCCAGTTGTTGACCAGCGTCTTGCGGCGCTTGGCGAAAGAGTGAGCGAGCAGCGCACGCCATGTTCCGTCGTTCGCGAGATTTCTGTTTTTTTCTGTTTTTATTTCGATTAGAGCGGAATTGACGCGCGGCCTGGGGAAAAAGGCCTGCGGGGGAACTTTGCGCAGGATTTCCGCGCCGCCCATCGCCTCCACCGTCACGCCGACGGGAGAGCGGGCCCTTCCGCGCGGCGGGGAGGCAATGCGTTCGGCGGATTCAAGCTGCACCATAAGAAGCATCAGTCTCAGCGCGGCGGGCGCAAGTTTTTCGAGAAAGGTCCACAAAAGCGGCGTCGTTATATGATACGGCAGGTTCGCAACGATTTTTGTCGGCGCCTCTGGCAGCGCGCCGTAGTCAAAGCGCACCGCGTCGCCCCAGAAAAGACTGAGCCGCCCGTCGCGCTCCGTCAGTTCTTCGAGGCCGCGCCGCAGCCGCTCGTCAACTTCGACGGCATAGACCGCCTTCGGCTTCGCCGCAAGCAGCTCGCGCGTCAATATGCCTCCGCCCGGCCCGATTTCAAGCACAACGTCGCTTTCCGTGATATTCGCGCGCTTTACCGCGTATGCCGCTACGGAACGGTCTGTCAGGAAATTCTGTCCAATATCGGTGTTATGTGTGAAGCCTCTTTTTGCCGTCATTCGTTCAAAGCCTTCAAAAAAATTTCATCGCCGCTCACAGGCGGTTGTTTTTTATTTTAACATGCCGCCGCTGATATTGCCGCAGTCTTGTTTTATCGGATAAAATACAAAGCGGATTCGCGGGGAGTGAAGTAATTTTATGAAACCGGAGAACATCAGAAATTTCAGCATCATCGCCCACGTCGACCACGGGAAGTCGACGCTCGCCGACCGTCTGCTTGAGGCGACGGGCACGGTGGACAAACGCAACATGAAGGACCAGCTGCTCGACATGCTCGACCTGGAGCGTGAGCGCGGCATCACGATAAAATCCGTGCCTGTCAGAATGAATTACAAAGCTGCGGACGGGCGCGATTATATTTTGAATCTCATAGACACGCCGGGCCACGTAGACTTTTCCTACGAGGTCTCGCGGTCGCTCGCCGCGTGCGAGGGCGCGGTGCTCGTAGTCGACGCCTCGCAGGGAGTGGAAGCGCAGACAGTGGCAAACAGCTACCTGGCCGCCGACCTTGATCTGGAGCTTGTACCTGTGCTGAACAAAATAGACCTCCCTTCCGCGCGTCCCGAACAGGTGAAAAAAGAGCTTGAGGATACAATCGGGATCAACGCCGGCGACGCCGTGCCGCTTTCCGCGAAGACCGGCGAGGGTGTGCCCGAGCTGCTCGAGCGCATCATCCGCGACGTTCCCGCGCCGGCGGGAGACTCGGACGCGCCTCTTCAGGCTCTGATTTTCGACTCCGTTTACGACAACTACAAAGGCGTCATCTGCTACGTGCGCGTGGTCAACGGTTTGCTCGCGGCGGGCAAGTCCGTGCGCTTTATGGCGACGGGGCAGGTTTATCAAATCGACGAGGTCGGCGTATTCAAGCCCGGGATGGTGAGAGTGGACGCCCTCGGCCCCGGAGAGGTCGGTTTCATCTGCGCCGGCATGAAAACAAGCGAGGAGGCTCACGTAGGCGACACAGTCACGGACGCGGCAAACCCCGCCTCGTCTCCTCTTCCCGGATACAAGAAAGTAAAGCCGGTGGTCTTCTGCGGCTTCTACCCAGTCGAGCGCAAGGATATAAATCAGCTTCGCGACGCCCTTGAGAAACTGCGGATAAACGACTCGGCCATCAGTTTCGAGCCTGAAAATTCCGCGGCGCTCGGCTTCGGCTTCCGCTGCGGCTTCCTCGGGCTGCTTCACATGGAAATAGCGAAAGAGCGTTTAAGCCGCGAATTCAGCGTAGACTTAGTGGCGACGGCTCCGAACGTGGTCTATCAGATTGCGCTGACAAACGGCGGCACAATAGAGGCTCACCGCCCCTCCGACTTTCCCGATCAGGCGCGGATTGCGGAAATCAGAGAGCCTTACATCAGGCTCTCGATCTTCATGCCGGAGCAGTTCGTCGGGGCAGCGATGCAGCTCTGTCAGGAAAAGCGCGGCAGCTACGCCGGGATGGACTACATCACGCCGGAGCGTGTGCGCCTAACATACGATATGCCGCTCGCGGAGTTTATACTCGATTTTCACGACAGGCTGAAGTCCTGCACGCGCGGCTACGCCTCGCTCGACTATGAACACACGGGCTTCCGCGCAGCGAATCTCGTGAAGGTCGACATTCTGCTTCAGGAAGAGCCTATCGACGCCTTTTCTTTCATCTGCCACGCCGACCAGGCCTACCACAGAGGACATGCCGTCGCGGGCAAACTCAAAGAGCTGATTCCGCGCCAGCTCTTTGAAGTCCCGGTGCAGGCGGCTATCGGCAAGAAGGTAATCGTGCGCATGAACATAAAAGCGGTTCGCAAAGACGTGCTCGCGAAGTGCTACGGAGGCGACGTCACACGCAAGCGCAAACTGCTCGAAAAGCAGAAAGAGGGGAAAAAACGGATGAAGCAGGTGGGGCGCGTTTCCATACCTCAGGAGGCTTTTCTGGCTTTCGTCGACGTCACGAAGTCGGATGACAAATAAAATCCCCGCTTCCGCGATAAAGCGCGAAGACACCGCGCAAAGCGGCGGCGCTTCCAGCACAGGACCGCCGCTCTGCCGCTCGCTCTACATTCACGTTCCCTTCTGCCTCCGCAAGTGCAGTTACTGCGCCTTTGAGAGCGCGCCGCCACGCCCCGGCGATTTTAAGCTGTGGCTTGATTCGCTGCGGCGCGAGCTGACGCTGCAAAGCCGCGCCCTCGGGCGGCTTACTCTCGACACATGCTATATAGGCGGCGGCACGCCGACCGCTCTGCCGCCTTCCGTATTCGACGAACTGATCGCCCTTGCGGAAGAATTTTTCGATTTCGCGTCCGACGCCGAAGTGACGGTAGAGGCAAACCCTCACTCTCTGCAGGCGGAACACCTTCTTTCGTGGCGCGATTGGCGCGTGACGCGGGTCAGCGTCGGCGCGCAGAGTTTCGACGATGCCGAGCTTGAAATGATGGGGCGGCTGCACGATTCGGCCCGCGCGCGCGAGGCGGTTTCGGCGTCTCTTGCCGCCGGCTTTTCCGTCAGCGCCGATTTTATCTTCGCCCTGCCCTTCCAGAGCGTCGAAAACTGGAGCCGCACGCTGCACGAGGCGACGCGCCTCGGCCTTTCGCACATTTCGCTCTACCAGCTTACCGTTGAACAAGGTACGCCGTGGGAGCGCCTTCCGCGCGAAAACCTGCCCGACGGCTACCCGCACTACCGCTTCGCGCAGTGGTACCTGCCGCGCCGCGGCTTCAGACAGTACGAGATCGCGAACTTCGCGTGTCCCGGCAAAGAAAGCCGCCACAATCTCAACTACTGGCGCTACGGCGAATACCTGGGCGTCGGGCCTGCCGCCGCCGGTTTCATCGGCGGGACGAGAACAAAAAACATCGCTTCGCTTGACGAATACGCCGCCGTGCTGAAAGAAGGGCACCTTCCGGTGTGCGAGAGCGAAACGCTCGACGCGAAGACACGCGCGTCGGAGGCCGCGATACTCGCGCTCCGCACCGCAGAAGGCATAAGGCGCGGTGAATTTTCAGAAAAATTCGGTGCGGGAGAGCTTGCGCGCGTCGAGAAAACAGCACTCGGCTTTCCGCGCGGCCTCTGCGTCTCCGACGCTCGCGGCCTGCGGTTTACAAAAAGCGGAATGCGCGTGGCGAACCGTCTCTGGGAAGAGCTTCTGTAACAGCCCCGCCGCGCCCCGTTCGCACTTTTTTCATATAAAATAAAAACGCAATACAGATTAGGGGAGGAGTTCCGTTGGACAACGAGATACAGAAGATAATGAGAAACATCCCCTCGATGGACAGGCTGCTCAAAGACCCCCGCGTCGCCCGATATGATGAGAAGCTCGGACATGAGACGGTAAAGGCGCTGCTTTCGGAACTTCTCGCCGACCGGCGGGCTAAGATAATCCGTGACAGGGATACGTCCTTCGACGCGGCGACGGTGGCCGCCGACGCGAGACGCCTGCTTGACGAAAAATCGCGCCCGAGCCTCCGCAAGGTCGTAAACGCGACGGGCGTCGTGATACACACAAACCTCGGCCGTTCGCTCCTGGCGCGCGACGCAATCGAAGCGGTAAATTCCGTCACGGGAGGCTACAACACCCTCGAATATTCGCTCGGAGAGGGCGCGCGCGGGCAGAGGAACGACCACGTCGAATGGCTCCTGCGCCGCCTCACCGGAGCGGAGGCGGCGCTTGTCGTAAACAACAACGCGGCGGCCGTCGTGCTTGCTCTCTCCTCTCTTGCCAAAGGGCGCGAGTCAGTCGTCTCGCGCGGCGAGCTTGTGGAAATAGGCGGCTCTTTCCGCATTCCCGACATAATGGCCCTCTCCGGCACGAAGATGATAGAGGTCGGCACCACGAACCGGACGCACCTTCGCGACTACGAGGCCGCGATTGGCGAAAACTGCGCCATGCTGCTTAAAATCCACCCCTCCAACTACCGCGTGACGGGATTTCACTGCTCGGTGCCCAGAGAGGACTTGGCCTCGCTGGCGCGTGAGCGCGGCCTTGTTTTCATGGAGGACTTAGGCAGCGGAATGCTCGCCGACTTAAACGCGGCGGGGCTGTCCTGCGAAAGCGACCCGACAGTCGCGCAGTCACTGAAAGCCGGCTGCGACATCGTCACATTCTCGGGCGACAAACTTCTCGGCGGTCCGCAGATAGGCGGAATCGTCGGCAAAAGAGAACTCATAGAGAAACTCAAAAAAAACCAGCTTCTCCGCGCCCTGCGCGTCGACAAGATGACGCTCGCAGCTTTCGAGGCGACCCTCCGTCTCTACCTGCGCGGCGAATACGGCTCGATACCGACAATAGAAATGATATTAAAGCCGGAGGATGAGCTTCGCGCCGCCGCGCAGCGCTTCGCGCGCAGACTCAAAGATTTCTTCAAGGACAGCGGATTAAGACACGTTGTCGTCGAAACGGCGCCGGTCGCCGATGCCGTGGGCGGCGGCTCTTTCCCGCAGTCGGAGCTGCGCGGCTGGGCCGTCGCTCTGCGTTTGCCGGAGATGGGAAGCGCCGGGAAGCTCGCAGAAAAGCTTCGGCGCTCCCGCCGTCCCGTGATAACCGGCGCAGGAGAAGACAGAGTCCTCTTTCACATGAGGACGCTCCGCCGCGGCGACGACAAATGGATAATCGAAGCGCTTTCGGAAATTCTTCCCGCCGCGTGCGGAAAGGAAATGTAACATGGCTTTCTTGGAATATCCTTTCGTAATAGGAACGGCGGGACACATCGACCACGGGAAGACGGCTCTCGTAAAGCGGCTGACAGGCGTCGACTGCGACCGCCTCTCCGAAGAAAAAAGACGCGGCATGACGATAGAGCTCGGTTTTGCCCCCTTCACACTGCCGTCCGGAAAAACTGTCAGTATAATAGACGTGCCGGGACATGAAAAATTCATACGCCAGATGGCGGCGGGCGCGGCCGGCATAGACGCCGCGATGCTCGTCATAGCGGCGGACGACGGCGTAATGCCGCAGACGCGCGAGCATCTTTCGATACTGTCGCTGCTCGGCGTCAAAGAAGGACTGACGGTAATCAACAAAACGGACCTCGTTGACGCCGAAACTCTCGAAATGGCGATAGAGGACGCAAAGGCTCTGCTTTCTGGGACATTCCTCGAGAACCGCCCGATTGTCCCCGTTTCCGCAGCGACCGGCGCGGGCATAGAGGAGCTTGTGGAAAAACTGCGCGAGATGACGGAGAACGCCGCCGGCAAAAGCCGCGAAGGCCCCTTCTTTCTGCCGGTGGACCGCGCCTTTCATATCGCGGGCTTCGGCACCGTAGTAACAGGAACCGCGATAAACGGCGAAATACACGAGGGCGACGAGGTGGAAATCCTGCCGAAAGGGCAAATCTCCAAAATACGCTCGCTTCAGGTGCACGGCGAGCCAGTCGAAACCGCGACGGCGGGACAGCGCACCGCCGCGAACCTTGCCGGCGTCGCTCTGGACGAGGTGCGGCGCGGCGACGTCGTGGCGGCGAAAGGCCGTTTCACACCGTCGCGCTGTCTTGACGCGAGCGTGGAAGTGCTGAAAGATGCGGAGCCTCTCAAACACTGGCAGCGCTTTCGACTGCACCTAGGAACGGCAGACACCGCCGCCAGAATATCTCTGCTCGACAGAAAAGAGATACCTCCCGGCGAAAAGGCGATCGCGCAGATCATAACGGAGGAGCCTGTAGTCGCCTCGATGAAAAGCCGCTTCATCCTGCGCGCTTACAGCCCTCTTGTCACGTCGGCGGGCGGCCGGATACTGATGCCCTCTGACGAGCGCCCGAAAAACAGGCGCGAGAAAAACGCCCTCGTAAAATTTCTGGAAAAACTCACCGCCGAACCCCCGCTTAAAGAAAGAATAACGGCGCTCATTGACCGCAAAGAAATCATAACGGCGGCGGAAGCGGCGCGAATGAACGAGATAACCCCTACGGAACTGATGCGCGCGGTATCTCCCTGCGAGGCGCGCGGCGAGATTGGCGTGACGCGGGGAGCGGAGACGACGCTCATCTCCAGCTCGAAGCTCGAAGAGCTCGCCGCCGCGCTGCGCGACGCGCTGGAACTGTTCCACAAGGCTCACCCCGAGCGCAAAGGAATGCCTTTAGACGAGTGCGCAAAGACACTCGGCGACAGCGGCGCTAAACTGGCACGCGAGCTTCTGCCTCTGCTTTCAAAGCGCGGGATAATAAAATTCGCCGACGACCGCGCCGCTCTGCCGGGATTCGAGCCTTTCGACGAGGAGGCCTTCGCCCGAGAAGTGGCTGCTCTTCGCGCCTTCGCCCTCACGAAAGGCTGGGCGATGCCTACTATCGAAGAGGCGCGGGCCGCGCTTTCATTCACGCCGGAACAGATGACTCGCGTACTCTCGTACCTGCGCGAGAAAAAAGAACTCGCGATAGTGACGGGCGGCTTTCTCCTTCTGCCCGAAACAGAGGCGGCTTTTATGAACAAGATAGCTTCGCTGGAGGGCGACATCACCCTCGCCGCCGTGAGAGACGCGACGGGCAGCAGCAGAAAATACTCGCTGCCGCTCCTTGAATACTTTGACAGCAAAGGGATAACGAGACGCGTCGGCGACAGACGCATCTTGATGAAAAAATAGCCGCGCCTGAAAGCGCGGAAATTTTACAAAAGAGGGCAAATACTGCGGACGCGCCCAGAAGAGCCAGCCCCACGCGTTTTAGGCAAAAGCACGCGGCACGCGCCGGAAGACTGTTTGAATTTCTGTAAAAGAGCATGCAACCTTTGACAGTATGAACGCGGATGTCATATTCCTCCGCGGCCCGGCATTTGGTGAATTAACTGCTGTATGCCCAGCGTCCTATGTCTGAGCCGTTCTTCTTTCGTGTATTTCATGGCAGACATCCCGTCTGTTGCTTGAAATTCTCTGCCCAAGAATATACCCCCGCCGTCCGGTTTGAGCTCGGCTCTTCAAAGCCGCGCTCAGTACCAGTCGTGTTTTTCATCACGGTTCAGCGCGTTGATTGCCTTCATTTCCTCGTCCGTCAGTTCAAAGCCGAACAGGTCAAGATTCTCGCGGATATGATCGGGATTTGAAGAACCGGGAATAACAGCCACACCCTTTTGCAGATTCCAGCGCAAGATGACCTGTGCCGGCGTCACACCGTGCGTTTCGGCGATGGCGGAGACAGTTTCATTGCCTAACAATTCACTTGTATGGCCCCTGCCTCCAAAGGGATACCACCCTTGTACTGCGATGCCCTTTTTCTGAATGAAGGGGATCACATCGTTTTCCTGATAGTACGGGTGAATCTCATTCTGCACCAGCGCCGGGGTGACGGTGACCTGCGGCAGAAAGTCTGCGAGTTCTTCCGCGTACCAGTTGGAAAGCCCGATAGAGTGTATCTTCCCGTCCGCTGCGGCCTGTTCCATCGCTTTATATGCCTTCACATCGTTCTCTCCGGGATGATGCAGAAGCATCATGTCAATGTATCCTATATTCAGCCTGTCAAGCGCGTCCTGTATGGCCTTTTCCGGGTCGGAAAATTGCAGCCCGGGATAGATTTTCGTGATAACGAATATCTCCTCTCTCGGCACACCGGAGTCGCGAATGGCCCTGCCCACCGCCGCCTCGTTCCGGTACATATATGCGGTGTCGATAAGCCTGCCGCCCGCCTCAAGCAGGGCGGTCACGGAGCTGTAGCACTCTTCATCGGAAAGACTGTAAGTGCCGAGCCCGACGACAGGCATTTCATAACCGCTGTTCAGCAGCACTGTTTTCTTTTCAAGGTCAAATACGCCCGCTCCGCTGCCTGCGCACGCCGTAAACGCGAACAGGCAGCACAGCACCGGAACAGCCGCGAACAGTTTTTTCATCATAAGGCGTCTTCCCCGCCGTTCAGATATTTTGCAAAGAATCTTTCCAGCTTATCAAACGGGATGGCGTTCTTCCCGCCGCCGTCATAGAGATCGGTGTGAACGGCTTCGGGGATAATCAGCAGTTCCTTGTTATACGCATACGGATTATCTTTTATCATGGCGGCGAATGCGTCGCGTGAGAAATAGCATGAGTGCGCCTTTTCCCCGTGGATGATTAAGACGGCAGAGCGGATCTCATTGGAGTACTGCAGAATCGGCTGATTGTAAAAGCTCATGCAGCCGGTTACGTTCCAGCCGCCGTTGGAGTTGAGAGAGCGCGGATGGTAACCGCGTTTTGTCTTGTAGTAGTCATAATAATCTTTCACGAAGAAAGGCGCGTCATCGGGAAGCGGATCGACCACGCCGCCGCCGAGCGCATAACTGCCGGACCTGAAATCGATATTGCGCTGGGCGTTCATGGCTTTTTTCTTTTCGTATCTGGCGTCCGGGGAATCCTCTGCGTCAAAATATCCCTTTGCGTTGACGCGGGCCATGTCGTACATGGTCACGGCCGCTGTTGCTTTCACGCGGGTATCCAAAGCAGCAGCGTTGAGCGCCATTCCGCCCCAGCCGCAGATACCGATGATGCCGATCTTTTCCGGATCGACCGTTTCCTGCACTGAGAGGAAATCCACCGCCGCCTGGAAATCCTCGGTATTGATGTCCGGCGACGCCATATAGCGCGGCTCGCCTCCGCTCTCCCCGGTAAAAGACGGGTCAAATGCGATAGTCATAAACCCGCGCTCCGCCATAGTCTGAGCGTACAG
>CAYVEQ010000022.1:3248-6887 GCA_964450835.1 uncultured Synergistaceae bacterium | reverse complement strand
GCACCTTCGGTTTGCGGGCACCCCTATGCTCATCCCGGCTTTCATAAAGAACGCGGTTTGCTGAAATGCGTCCGCTTTCGGCCCACGCTTCAGCCGGATTTTGCATAAGTTCATTCAATGTCCGCTCGCCATACCCGTCTGGTTTTATTATAGTTTTTTGAATAGCGTACAATCAAGTTCGTCAAAAAAGGTTTGCCTGAAGCCCCAGAAGCGCTGAAAAAACAGAAACAGTCCATCTGCGTAATGAATCTCGATAATATCTCATATAAAGGAGGGACACAGATACCGGCGAGCAGGCCGAAAGAGCCGCGCGGGCTACAGAAGCTGGCACGGGGTCAGAGAACGTAGCACACGGGCAGGCATAGCGTGTTTAATTATACATGCATGCCGCTCTCAGATCTGATAACGGATAAAACAAGAGGCCGGTCTGATGGCTAAAAAAAACGCCTTGAAAGCGCGTAACAAAATGAAAATGTACCTATTATATATTATATTGTCGCCCTCTTATTGCCGCGCTACTGACTGTCGCATTTGCAATCATTCAGAATGAGCCTCAGATATTCTCTATAGCCGCCCGTCAGATTGCAGGCGTCGTATCCCGCGTCCGCAAGAAGTTCGGCAAACTGTCCGCTTATCTCGCCCACCTGACAGAACAGAAAAACCGGTTTCTCTTGGGGAAGTTGATACAGTTCGCCGATACGCTCTATCGGAATATTGACTGCGCCGGGGATTGTACCGAAACGATACATGATTTCGCTGCGCAGGTCGACAATGACATCGCCTTCTGCGCGCGTTTTAACATAGTCGCATATATCCATTTCCCGCATCATGGGAATATCCTATTTTTTCGGCAGTGAACAGGAATAGCAGGCCGCTTCATATTCCGATCTGTTGTCGGCGAGAGACAGGATAGAGGGATGTTCCCCGCAAACGGGACAATCGGCGTACGCTTCGCCTATGCTGATTGTCTGCGTCAGCATCTTAAGCCCGTCGATGCGCAGCACACGCCCCACAAGAAGATCGCCGATGCCCAGCAGGAATTTGACCGCCTCGGTCGCCTGCACACAGCCGAGCATTCCGGGAATCGTTCCGAGCACACCGACTTCAGAGCATGTGGCCGCGTTGTGCGGAACATTTCCAAGGAGGCAGCGCAGGCAAGGCCCGCGGCCGGGCACATAAGTCATTGTCTGCCCCTCAAAGCGAACGGCGCCGGCATGAGAGTAGGGCTTCTTCTCAAGAACGCATGCGTCGTTAATCAAAAACTTGGATTCAAACCGGTCTGTACCGTCAATGATAAAATCATAGTCTTTGATCGCGTCGCGAATGTTATCCGGCGTCAGCCGTTCTGAATACAGATTTACAGTAACGTCGGAATTGATTTCGAAAACCGTTTGCTTCGCCGATTCGGTTTTTAAGCGGCCGATGCCGCTTTCCCTGTGGATTATCTGACGTCCGAGATTGGAACGGTCGACCGTGTCGCCGTCGGCAATCCCTATCGTGCCGACACCGACCGCCGCCAGATACAGAATCGAAGAACTGCCCAACGCTCCCGCGCCGATTACCAGAACTTCGGACTCCCGCAGTTTTTTCTGTCCGGATACGCCGATTTCCCTCAGGACAAAATGGCGTGAGTATCTTTCCGCCTGTTCTTTAGAAAATGCCATGTTTATGCTTCGCCGTCCTTCACTTCTTCTAAAGTCTCGTTCATGCTGCCGGTCCGGTAGCCGAGCAAATCGAGCGTGACGTAGGAAAAACCGAACAGCCTGAGCTGTCTGTAAACATTTTCCCTGATAGCCAACAGTTTTTCAAATTCTTCCGGCAGTATCTCGATACGGGCGATTTTACCGTGAATCCTGACCCTGACCTGACGAAATCCCGAATCCAGCAGAAGCTGCTCAGCCTTATCAACCATCGAAAGTTTTTCTTCGCTGATTGTCTCCCCGTATACAAAGCGGGAAGAAAGACAGGCAAAGGACTGCTTGTCCCATGTAGGCAAGCCCAGTTCTTTGGAAAGCTCCCGGATTTCAGCCTTGGCAAATCCCGCCTCCCGCAGCGGGCTTCTGACGCCGAGCTCTTGTACGGCAATCAGCCCCGGGCGATAGTCTCCGCTGTCGTCGGCATTGGAACCCTCCGCGACAGCGCCGATTCCGTTCTGACGGGCGATTTTCCATATTTTTTCAAACAATTCACGCTTGCACAGATAACAGCGATTTTTAGGATTTTGCCGGAACCCTTCAATATCCAGTTCCTCGGACTCGCAGATAAAATGTTTGATGCCGTGCTTCCTGCAAAATGCCTTCGCCTCGTTCAGTTCTCTCTCAGGGAAAGAACATGACTTCGCTGTAACGGCGACCGCGCTGTCTCCCAATGCTTCACGCGCGGCATAAAGCAGAAATGTAGAGTCGACGCCTCCGGAAAAGGCGACCGCGACGCTCCCTAAAGAGCGCAAATTTTCCAGCATAATCCGATACTTTTCCCAAGATGCCATAGCTGCTGCTCCATTCCGGGCAGAACCCCGTATTGATTAATCTTCAGAGAGAATTAAAGCTTCGGCGAGCCGCGCCGCTTTTTCAAGCTCGGCTATACTGCTGTACTCTTCGCATGAATGACAATTGTTCATGCCGGAGGCGACAACAAGGCCGCTGATTCCGTGATTGAAAAAATGATTGTTGTCACTGCCGCCGTATGTAGCTTCAATCCTGCAGTCAAAACCCAAAGCGTCGCAAACTTTTTGAAACCGCGCCGCGACAGGGGATGTTTTTGGCACGTGATAAGCCGAACAAAGCGTTTTCGTACCGAACTCGACAGACGCGCCGCAGCTTTCCGCCGATTTTTCCGCCGTTTGCCTGATTTCCGCCAGCCGCTTTCTCGCGCTTGCGTCATCAAAGCCGCGCACTTCCCCTGTGAAGAAACAATAATCCGGCACGACATTATCTGCGCTGCCGCCGCGGACCGTTCCGATATTTACGGTATTGTCGCCTACCTTGCCGCACTTGACAGACGCGATCGCGTCGGACGCCGCTTTTATCGCGTGAATCCCCTTTTCGGGCGAAAATGCCGCGTGCGCCGAACGGCCGTGGAAGTCCGCGCGAAAAGAAATAATCGACGGCGCCTGATTCGCGGCGGTGCCGACCGGGCCGCTCAAATCAAAAATATACGCCTCTTCTGATTTAATCCTGGAGAAATCAAACTGTTGAATCCCTGCGCAGTATGTCTCTTCGGCAACATCGAAAAGCACTTCTATCGGCCTGTGCCTTAAACCCGATTCCGTAACGGAAGCGAGGGCTTCCAATATCGCGCAGACGCCCGAAATATCGTCTGCTCCCAGTACGGTTGTGCCGTCAGATGTTATTTTCCCGTCGGAACGGATTATCATTTTCTTTCCGCAGGCAGGTTCCACCGAATCCATATGCGCCGAAAGCAAAAGCGGAGCGCTGCAGCCGGTTCCGGCGATATAGGCGTACAAATTGCCGCAGTCACCCGCGATTTTCTCGTTCGCGCTATCTTCCTGATAAGATATGCGCATACAGGAAAGTTTTTCTTTAATCCTGCCGCATAATTTGTTTTCATGAAGAGAGGAATTGTCTATCGACGTCAATTCCCGAAAAGAGTCAATAAGTCTGCTTGTATTAACCATAT
>CAYVEQ010000022.1:0-3148 GCA_964450835.1 uncultured Synergistaceae bacterium | reverse complement strand
CCTTTGCGCTGCCCTATGGTGTAGCGGATAATTCCGCCGTGTCTGCCAAGGATGTTGCCATCGGTGTCCGCGAAGTCGCCGGGCGGATATTTGCGGCCGGTATAATGTTCGATGAAGTCCGGATAACGGCCGTTTCGCACAAAACATATATCCTGGCTGTCATGCTTTTTCGCGTTGATAAAGCACTGCTTTAACGCGATTTCCCGCACTTCCGATTTGCGGCTGGCTCCCAACGGGAACAAAGTATGGGCAAGCTGTTCCTGTGTCATGGCGTACAGCACATAACTTTGATCTTTTATAGGGTCGGCTGATTTTTTGAGAAGGTACCGTCCCGTTTCCGCGTCCTGTTCTATCCGCGCGTAATGCCCTGTCACCACATAGTCGTAAGACAATTCCTGCGCGCGGCGGTACAGTTTGTCGAATTTCAGATAACGGTTGCAGTCGATGCACGGGTTGGGGGTCGCGCCGTTTTCATAGGCGGCCACAAACCGGTCAATAACCTTCTCCTTGAACCGATCGGAAAAATTGAACACATAATACGGGATCCCCAGCTTGTTGGCTACGCTTCTGGCATTCTCGACATCTTCCAAAGAACAGCAGGTATGCTCTCTCTCAAGCCCCGCGTCTTCATTGTAGAAGAGCTTCATCGTCACCCCGATGCAGTCATAGCCGCGCTCTTTCATCAGATAGGCCGCGACGCTGGAATCCACGCCGCCGCTCATGGCGATAACGGCTCTGCTACGCATGGGGCGATTCCTTTTTCACGTTCCCGATAGCCGTAACGATACGGTAACCCGCGGCCTCCACACGCCGCGCAAGGCAGCCCCGGCACTGCGCCGCCTCCTCGCCTGTACAGATTTTGTTCTCGTACAGCTCGTACAGTTTGCGCACGCGAACAGGCGACAGGTTAGGCATAACCACGTTGGCTCCGGCTTTCAATCCCAACTCGCGTCCCTGAGGATGAATCGTTCCGAGCGCGGTAGTCGCGGGAATCAAGGCATAGGGGAACATCAGACGCAAAACGGAGATGAGCCGCAGCGTCAAAGAGAGCGTCCCGCTTTGATGAGCGGCAAAAGGCGTCTCTTTGTGTGTAATGTAGGGTCCTATTCCAATCATATCCGGCTGAAGCGATTGAAGAAAGCGAATATCTTCAATCAGGCAGTCCGCCGTTTGATAGGGCGAGCCGACCATGAACCCGGAACCGACCTGATAACCGATTTCTTTCAAATTGTAAAGGCACTGCTTTCGATTGGCGAGCTTCATATTTTCGGGATGAAGCATTTTATAATGTTTTTCGTCCGCCGTTTCGTGCCGCAAAAGATACCGGTTGGCCCCGGCATCATAAAACGCCTGATATTGCCTCTTCGGCTTCTCGCCGATGGAAAGGGTAATGGCGCAGTCAGGGAAACGGCCGCGGATGGCTGAAACGATGTCACACATCACGGCTTCGGTGAAATAAGCATCTTCTCCGCTTTGCAGCACAAAGGTGCGAAAGCCGAGGCTGTATCCCTCTTCGCAGCAGCAAAGGATCTCTTCCTTGCTCAGGCGGTAGCGCGTGGCGCTGCCGTTGCCCGCGCGGATGCCGCAGTAGTAGCAGTTGTTCCGGCAATAGTTGGAGAATTCTATCAGCCCGCGGATATAGACCTCGTCCCCGTAAACGGCCCTCCGTTTCTTATCCGCCTCCAGTGCGAGATACGAGCCGGAATCTTCGCTCAGCAACAGGAGCTTCAGCGAATCATCGGGCAGGTCGCGTCTTTCCGAAAGCTCTTCTATAAACTTCAAAGTGTTCATAGGACGCCTCGCGTGTCAATATTGCGGGAAAGCATCAAAAGTTTTGTCATTCGGGTTCATTTTCATCCGTCCTGCCCCCTCGATATGAGCATCAAAATCAAAAGAATATGCAGGAAAACTTATCGGTTTCATAAGTTTATGATATGTTCCCACGTCATTCCTGTCAACCGATTCACAATTATATATTAAAGAAAGGCGTTCAAAATTTTCATTTGACGGGATTGACAAATCAAAAAAGAGCTGTCATAATACCTATATAACCGATAGGTTTAATAGAAAGGAGTGTCGCTATGCCGGCTCAAAATTATTTCGGACGATGTCGCCATTCTTGAAAGTCTGGATTAAACGCGGCAGATATTCATCTCAATCGATAAAACTATAAGACAGTAAAGGAGCAGCCATAATGAAAGTTTATGAAAGAATCACGGATCTGATCGGCGCGACGCCGCTTTTAAAGCTCACAAACTACGGGAAAGACAACTCTCTCGAGGCAGACATCTACGGAAAACTGGAATACTTCAATCCGGCCGGCAGCGTCAAGGACAGAATTGCCAAGGCAATGATTGACGACGCCGAAGCCAAGGGGCTGCTGAAGCCTGACTCGGTTATCATAGAGCCGACCAGCGGAAACACCGGCATCGGACTTGCCGCAGTAGCCGCGGCAAGAGGTTACAAAATCATTCTCACTATGCCCGAAACCATGAGCATCGAGCGCCGCAATCTTCTGAAAGCCTACGGCGCCGAACTCGTCCTGACCGACGGCGCTCAAGGCATGAAGGGCGCCATCGCCAAGGCCACAGAACTTGCGAAGCAGACACCCAACAGCTTCATACCAAGCCAGTTCACCAACCCCGCCAATCCCGCGGTGCATCGCGAGACAACGGGTCCCGAGATATGGCAGGACACAGACGGCAAGGTAGATATCATTGTCGCCGGTGTCGGCACGGGCGGTACTGTGACAGGCGTCGGGGAATACTTAAAGTCGCAGAACCCAAATGTAAAAGTCGTGGCAGTAGAACCAGCCGGCTCTCCGGTTCTCTCCAAAGGAACGGCCGGCCCGCATAAGATACAGGGTATCGGCGCCGGCTTTGTACCCGACACATTGAATACTTCTGTTTACGATGAAGTCATACCGGTGGAAAATGAGGACGCCTTTGAAACCGGCAGAACGCTTGCGCGCAAAGAGGGCCTGCTCGTGGGCATTTCGTCCGGCGCCGCTGTTTTCGCCGCCACCCAGATTGCGAAACGTCCAGAAAACAAGGGAAAGATTATTGTCGCCATCTTGCCGGATACCGGCGAGAGATATCTCTCTACCCCGATGTTTTCGGAGTGACAAGAGCGCTGAAAACAAAAAAAC
>CAYVEQ010000021.1:0-31399 GCA_964450835.1 uncultured Synergistaceae bacterium | reverse complement strand
GTTTCACCTCCTTTAACTTTAATATATTAGTATTGTATATTAAAATATAGTTTTTGTCAACGCCGTTTCTTTGATTTTTGATATATCCTTGACAGGGGAATTGCCGTTTATACGGCAATTCCATTGTGTGTCTTGTCTTGTTCACACTTGAGAATGTAGAATGTGAACGAAACATGGTTCAATATATACAGGTGCTGTGTATCCCACGATTGAAATCACGGGTATTACAGCGCGCTAAAATAAGAAAAAGAGATTCGGAAAAACAGCCGGATTAAACCGGTGAGAAGACGACTATGCGAAACAAGGAATCTGTAATCGACATCAGGATAGACGTTTCTATAGAAGGGAAGGATCACAGCGCCGGCATACTAAGGTACGATACGCAGGGGCATACTTTCATGTTCTCTTACACGCGGTCATGGACAGAGAATCCTCTTTTCTTCCGGCTTCAGCCTGATATAGACGAGCACAACCGGGTTTACTCCGACACCCTCTTCCCCTTCGTTACCGACGCCATGCCCGACAGATGGGGAAGACAGCTTATCGACTGGTACGCAGGACACAGCCGGCTGGGCAGGGATACAGAATCTACATTCAAAACCTATAAATCGGGTGATTTGCTTTATCTGCTGGGGGTTGAAGACGAACTGAGAATGGGCGCGCTGCGGTTTTATCTTCGCGGACGGAATAAAAGACCGCTTCAGCCGCGATATCTGTCCGATACCGGAATCCGGCGGCGGCATATAACTTTGGCGCAGCTGGCCGCGGCGGCGTATAAATTCGGAGAAGATGATAAAGAAACAGAAGAAGAAATCAGTATGCTGGTCGCCCCCGGCTCTTCAATGGGAGGCTCCCGTCCTAAAGCCGCCGTAATGTATCAAGACCGCCTGTGGCTTGCAAAATTTTCGAAAAAGAATGACGGCTGGGATGTTCCGGCATGGGAATACGTGAATCTGCTCATGGCAAAAGAGTGCGGTCTGTCTGTGCCTGACACAAAGCTTGAGCGGCTAAAGACCGTCTTCGGATCTGTGTCTGTCCTCCTGACACAAAGATTTGACAGAGGAGAAGGTAACAATATACGCTATCCATATATGTCAGCGCTTACCCTGTTGGGAGCCGCGGATATGGAACGGCACGGATATATGGAGATTTTAGAAGCTCTCGAAGCGTTCTCAGGTATGCCTGAAACGGATAAAGCAGAGCTGTGGAAAAGAATTGTTTTTAACATTATGATTACAAATATCGACGACCATTTGCGCAACCACGGTTTCCTGCGTAAAGGCAGCGCGTTTTGTCTCTCCCCGTTGTTTGATCTTGAGTCTTCACCTGTCCCCGGGAATACGCCGCTGCGGCGTACAGGGCTGTACAACGGAACAGACAGGGATCTGTCTTTAGAAGCGCTGCGGGAGGCCGCCCCGTTTTTCGGGCTGTCATTACCGGAGGCTGATGATTTTATCGTCTCCTGCGCCGGTATTGTTTCGGGATATGCCGGTTATGCAAAACAATGCGGGCTGCCAAGCGGGGAAATAGATCTGATGAGAAACGCCTATCGGCCGGCACTGGACTTGCAGGCAAATTGAACACTCTCTCGGAACTGAACCACGGGAACACATCCGTCTTGTTCACACAGGCATGTGAACGAGACACTTTTTCATCACAGGAGGGATATACCCACCTTCCGAAGCAGACCGGCTATCGTATCCCATCTCTCTCGCCCTGCAGAGGCTAAAACATAGCGAGGAATCCCTTTCTCTTTGCCGCCGCAAAGCACGGGGAAAGGAGGGAACACTTATACATTCCCGCCCCTTAACTGTCTCTCTTCTGACAATCCTAACTCTTTAGATAGTTTTTAGATACCTCATAAAATAAACTATAAACCCAAATAAGTTCATTTTTATAGCACAAAGATAAGCCGGTAATACGGTTATGGGGAAAAGAGAGATACAAAAGAGACACAAAGAAATATACAAAGTTTTCTTGAAGAATGCGACAAAGTCAGTTATACTCTAAAAAATGTAAGGTGTGGCAGCCAACTCCACTTTCTCCGCCATTTTTTTATCCTGTCAACAACAGATTTTACAATGGGAAGCATAGGAATCGCCTCCGGGTACAAATTTGGTATAAATTCGTACAAGAGAGAGTAACCCTATGTCATTTGCTACAGCGGAAAATCAAAAAAATTAAACTTCCTGCGCCTCCCATGCTGATTTTATCAACTGAGCTTTTATTTTTCGTTGCGTTCTTTCACACGCCTTGTGTGAGTTTTCACGCCGGCGGAAATAAAAAAATCCTGAGCAAAACTGCTGAATCAAAGTAAAGAAACAGCACGTCAGAACGCGGCGCCGGTAACGGAATAAAATTCTGCCTTACCCGGCAGCGCTTTAATTCCCGTATAAAAACTCCCGAATGTAATCGTCAAGCTGATCGAAATCCATAAGAAAAGCGTCGTGACCGTTGTCGCTCTCTATCTCTTCGTAGTAGGCGGCAACGCCGTTTTTCGCCGCCGCGCGCACAGCTGTTTCAACCTGCCAGCTGGGGAAAAGCATATCGCTCGATATGCCGAGACCAAGCAGACGGCGGCCGGCGAAGCGCTTCCAAGCCGCGTCCAGCCCCCCGCGTCCCGCGCCGATGTCGTGCATGTCCATCATGCGCGTGAGATAAAGATAACAGTTAGCGTCAAAGCGTCTGACAAGCTCCTCGCCGTGATGACGCAGGTAGCTTTCTATCTGGAATTGTCCTCCCCAGCAGTCCTGGTTGCCGTTCGCCATTTCGCGCATATATCGACTGGTGAACGTCTGCTCGCTCTTGTATGTTATCATCGCCAGCATCCTCGCCGCCGCAAGGCCGTTGACCGGCCCCGGGTCGGTGTAATCCCCTCCGCGCCACTGCGGGTCGTCCATGATGCTCTGGCGCTGAACGGCATTAAATGCAATCGCCTGCGGATAGAGTCTGTCCGGGGCGGCGATGAGAGCGCAGCTTCCGGCGAAATCCGGGAATGAAACAGCCGCTTCAAGGGCAATCATGCCGCCGAGGGATCCGCCAACCACCGCGCGCAGACGCTTGACGCCCAGCGCCTCAAGTGCCGCTTTCTGAGCGAAGGCCACGTCTCTGGGTGAAAGGATGGGAAAGCGCATGGCCCAGCGCCTCCCGTCCGCGCGGTTTATCGTAACCGGCGAAGTGCTTCCGTACGGACTTGCCAAGTTATTAAAGCATATTACGCGGAAACGCCGGGTATCAAGCGCCATTCCGTCTCCGACAACGGCGTTCCACCAGGGTTCCGGCTCCCCCTCTCGCCTCGGGCCCGAGAGCTTCCAGCTTCCGGTCAGGGCATGGCAGACAAGTATCGTCTCGTCACCGTCTCCGTACATGCCGTAAGCCTGCGTCAGATCTTCAAAGAACGCGCCTGACGGAAGCATGACACGCGGAAGCGAGACTGATGAATGCTCCTCGTGCATTTCTATCTTGCCGCCGCGGCAAGACTCCTATCAATCTCGGCGATTATGTCCTTCTCGTCTTCTATTCCGACGCTGAAGCGGAGCAAGCCGTCAGTAACACCGCCGGCTCTGCGCTGTTCCGGCGAGAGCTGGGCATGCGTGGTGCTCGCGGGGTGAGTGACTATAGTGCGCACCTCGCCGAGGTTGGCTGCGTGTCGGAACAATTTCAGGGAGTCCACAAACCTGCGGCCGGCTTCTACTCCGCCTTTTATTTCCACAGCCATAATTCCGCCGCAACCATCCTTCAGATAGGTTTCCGCCAAATCATGCTGGGGGTGGCCGGCAAGTCCGGGATAGCTGACCCGTTCAACCAGCGGATGCTGTTCAAGGAAGGAGGCCGCCGTCATGGCGTTTTCACTGTGCCGCTTCATGCGCAGCCCCAGCGTCGCGAGAGAAAGGCACAGAAGGTATGCGGTGAAAGGCGACATGCATCCGCCCATATCGCGGACAACAGAGGCGCGTATCTTCTCCGCAAATGCCGAGCGTCCGAAGTGTTCCGTGAATATGACATCATGGTAGCCGGGATCGGGCCTGGCCAGGCAGGGAAATTTGTCGGGATAGGCGGACCAGTCAAAATTGCCGCCATCTATAACGGCTCCGCCGACAACGTTGCCGAACCCGGAGATATATTTTGTCGTCGAATGGAACACGATGTTAGCGCCCCACTCTATCGGCCGGCACAAGGCTGGGGACGCAAAAGTGTTGTCAATGACAAGAGGCACGCCGTGACGGTTTGCGACACGCGCGAGCGCCTCAAGCGGAGCTACATTGATTGTAGGATTGCCGATGATCTCGGTAAATATGGCGCGCGTGCCGTCGTTGGCTGCCTGGTCCGCCTCGCAGGGATGATCTCCGTCCACAAGAATCGTTTCGACGCCGAAACGCGACAGCACGTTCTGCAGGTAAGCAATAGTGCCACCGTAGACTTTGCGTGAAACCACCACATTCGTTCCGGCTTCGCAGAGGGCTGCCAGTATATGCGCGAGAGCCGCCTGTCCCGAGGCGAGAGCCACAGCTCCCGAACCGCCTTCAAGAGAATTCAGTGTATCTTCGAAGGCCCTTACCGTCGGATTGACTATACGCGAATATGTATAACCATCTTCTTCAAGGTTGAAAAGTCTCGCCGCGTACGCGCTGTCGCGGAACTGATACGCCGCCGTGGCGTAAATCGGAAGTCCGAGCGCGCCGGTCGCGGGGTCATGATCCCACCCCGCGTGCAGAGCTCTGGTCATGAAGCCGTAATCTTTGCTGCCTTTCATAATAACACGTCCTCATCCAAATAAAAATAAAGGCGGCCGCGTTAGCAGAAAGCATAGCTGTATGCAAGTTTTTGAAGGGACACTTCTTTTCATGCAGGCGAATCATGCCGCCCGCAACGGCGGCTTCTCTGAAAAAATCCGCGGCTGAAACCAATTTACCGCAATTCTATCCACGCGCCGTGCCCTTGTCAAGAAAGCGCGCGTGCCGTGTTTTACCGGACCGCCCCGAGGGTTGATTGCAAAATCAAGCAGGAAAACTGATGGAGGGGGTACAACTTGGTTTTGCAGTCAAAGGCACAAAAGATTTACAAAGCCGGATTTGAAAATTGCTGCAATAACTGCCGCGGAGGAAAATATCTTTGAAAGAAAAACAGGCGTGAAATGGAGCCAGCGTCCGGACTCGAACCGGAGACCTGCGCATTACGAGTGCGCTGCTCTACCAACTGAGCTACGCTGGCTTACTTTTTGGAGCGGACAACGGGATTCGAACCCGCGACCCTTAGCTTGGGAAGCTAATGCTCTACCAACTGAGCTATGTCCGCAACTCAACGCGCAGTATAATATCATAACTTTTGATTTAACGCCACAGCCATTTTAGAAAATTTAAGATAAATCGGCGAGCCGGGGATTTCTTGCGAACGCGCATATTTTCTGCTGCCGATCCGGTTCGCGCTAAAGCGTCCGTCTTTTGCCGCGCCGTCAGTTGCTGTGCCGCGCGCGGATATTTTACGCGCCAGCATACAGAGAGCGCCTCTGCGGGCGCTCTCTGTATATCCTCGTAAAGGCGGCCGCGTTACAGGTTCCCGATGCTCGCGACGACTACGGCTTTGATTGTGTGCAGGCGGTTTTCGGCTTCGTCGAATTGACGCGCGAAGCGTGACTCAAACACTTCTTCGGTAACTTCGCAGCCTTTGACCGCGGGAAGGCAGTGCAGGAATATGACGTTTTCATTTCCCGCGGCGCGGATCAGCTCCATGTTGACCTGATAGGGACGCAGAAGCGCTTTGCGCTCCGCAGATTTCGCCTCTTCGCCCATGGAAACCCAAACGTCCGTGTATATCGCGTCCGCGCCTTTGACCGCGGCCATGGGGTCGTCCGTTACGGTAACTGTCGCGCCGGACTCGCACTCTTTCGCAAGCTGTTCGCATTCGGCCACGAGCGCGGGGTCGGGGTACAGCTCTTTCGGCGAGCCTACCACGAAGTGCATCCCCATCTTGGCAGCGCCTATCATAAGCGAGTTAGCGACGTTGTTGCGTCCGTCGCCGACGTACACAAGGCGGATGCCTTTGAGACGCCCGAAATTTTCGCGTATCGTCAGGAAGTCGGCAAGCACCTGCGTCGGGTGATAATCGTCGGTCAGGCCGTTCCACACGGGGATGCCGGAATATTTCGCGAGATTCTCCACTGTTTTTTGGCTGAATCCGCGAAACTCGATGCCGTCGAACATACGCCCCAGGACACGCGCGGTGTCCGCGATGTCTTCCTTATGTCCGAGATGAATGTCGTTCTTCCCGAGATATTCGGCGTGGCCGCCTTCGTCGAGCGCCGCTATCGTGAAGGCGCATCTCGTGCGGGTTGAGGGCTTTTCAAAAATCAGGGCGATGTTTTTGCCTTCCAACAGGCTGCCTTTTATGCCGGCACGTTTTTTATTTTTGAGATCTGCCGCGAGGCTGATAAGGTATTCTATCTCGGCCGGCGTATGGTGCTTCAGAGAAATGAGGTGGCGGTTGCGAAGATTCACAGGCATTTGGTTTGCTCCCTTCGTGTTTTTGTCTTTGACGGTTTATTATTATTGCTCTTTTTCATTGTTTATTCAAGCGACGCGACAGATGCTTTACCGGGCGGCACGGCCATTCGCCCGGAGCCGACGCGTCCAGGTTTAGGCGCTTCAGGTTCAGGCGTCTCTGTGCCGCTGCCGCGCGGCATGCGCGTCGTGTTTGAGCTGCGCGTGTATGTTACGACCCGCGCGACCGTCGCCGTGCCGCCACCCCAACGCCGCACCGTGACTACGAGCAGGCGTCAGCCGCGGCAAAATCGCCGGAAGGGCCGCTTTCAGCGTTACGTTATATTTTATGAAAAAAACAGATCGCGCCGCAAGCCACTGCATATTTCACAGTCTTGCAGTTTATGTGTTTATGATACCGGACAGCTCGTCTTTGATTACCCTTTCAAAATTCTCCATCGAGGCGCGGCACACGAAAACTCCTTTTTTGAATACAATAAAGCCGTCTTTGCAGCCGGCGACGCCGAAGTCCGCCGCGGAAGCTTCGCGCGGCCCGTTTACTTCACAGCCCATTACGGCGATGACCAGCCCCCGCGCCGCATTAGGCGGGAGTATTTTTTTAAGCCGCGCCACAAGCTCGCCCACTTCCACGCGGCGGCGGCCGCAGGTCGGGCAGCTTACAAGCTCCCAGCCGCGGCTGCGGAGTCCGAGCGCTTTCAATATGTTGTAGCCTGTCTCCACCTCTTCTTCGCCGGGAGACGTCAGGCTCACCCGAAGAGTGTCGCCGACGCCCTGCGCGAGCATCAGCGCTATGCCCGCCGCACCCTTGACTATCCCGGAGTTGCCGTTGCCCGCCTCTGTAATCCCGATGTGGAGCGGGAAGGGGTATCTGTCCGCGAGTATCGCGTTCGCGCGGACTGTTTCCGCGACTGACGACGATTTAGCCGAAAGGATTATGTTTGAGAAGTTTTTGTCAAGGAGCAGACGCAGCTGCTCTTCGACAGCGAGGACCAAAGCGGCGCTCCTGTCGCCGCCGCATTGTTTCAGCTGCGAGCTGCCGAGGGAGCCGCCGTTTGCCCCCACGCGTATAACGACACCGTTCGCCTCCGCCGCTCGCACTGTTTCGGCAAGGCCGTCGGCGCGGCTCATGTTTCCGGGGTTTATCCGTACCGCCCCGCAGCCCGCGTCAATTGCGGCGAGAGCGAGCCTGTGGTCGAAATGTATATCGGCCATCAGCGGCAGACGCGATTTTCTGACGAGCACGGCAAAAGCCGCAGCAAGCGACGTATCCGGCAGGGCGACGCGCGCCAGCTCGCAGCCGGCGGCGGCGAGCCTTTCCATCTCGTCAACGCACGCGCCCGGGTCGGCCAGCCTGCTTTTCAGCATGCTCTCGACCCTGACGGGAGCGCCTCCTCCTATCTTCAGACCGCCGATTGTTACAGAGACCGCGCTTCCCATTCCGTCTCACCTTCCGTCAATGTATGAGCCTGTATATATCTTTGCCTGTGACGAGCAGTATCAGGGCGATGAGTATCATGAAGCCGGCGTAATGGATCATCGCCTCGATTTTTTCGGGAACTTTGCGCCGTGTGACTATTTCAACAAGGACAAAGACTATGCGGCCGCCGTCAAGGGCCGGGAAGGGGAGAAGATTCAGCAGGCCGAGGTTGAGGCTGATCATTCCCAAGAAGGCCACGAAACTCCATAAGCCTCCGGCAAAGGCGTCTCCGGCCATGGCCGCTATGCCGACAGGCCCTGTCACGTCGGCCTTTATTCTCCCCGTAAGGGTGAGCCAAAGGCTGCGAAGTATTCCCAGACTCATTCGCCACGAGTAGCCGAAGGATACGCTAAGCGCCCGCTGCAAGGAATATTTTTCAAGCTGGGGCCGGACGCCGAGCAGCCGCCCGCCCGGCGCCTGAGAGAGAGGTATATCAACAGTGAAATGCTTTTCCTCCCCGCCGCGCTCTACAACTATTTCAAACCTGTCGCCTCTTTTTTCTTTCGAGCGGATGTTTTTTTGAATATCGGCCCACTCCGAAAGCGGTTTGCCGTCGATGCTCTTTATTATATCTCCGCTTTTGAGTCCCGCGACGAAGGCCGGGGTGTTTTCCATTACGCTGCCGAGCTTCGGAGCGCTCAAGTTATATGCGCCGAAGCCGGACAGGTAAAGCGCGGTCAGAAGCCACGCGAGCGCGATGTTGACGGAAGCGCCCGCGCCCATTATCAGAATGCGCTCCCACGGTTTTTTGTTGGCGAGCGACCGTTCCGGTCCGCAGCAGGCCGGCTGTTCCGGCGTTTCGCCCTCTTCGCCTTCAAGGCGCACGAAGCCGCCTACAGGGAAAGCTCTGACAGAATACTGCGTCTCGCCTTTCTTTTTATGCCATATCACCGGCCCCATGCCGAACGAAAACTCATGTACCATCACGCCGCAGAAGCGCGCCGCCGCGAAATGGCCGCCCTCGTGCGATATGACGCATATTCCTATCACAATCAGAAAAGAAATCAGGCTTATCATTTTCGCGGGCCTCCGCTCAGCTTCGCGCATTTTTCGTCGGCGGCGCGGCGGCCGCGTTCAACGAGCGCTATCGCATCATCCAAAGAAACGGGCGCCCCTCCGCCGTAATCTTCCATGACCGACTCTATGACGCGGGCTATCGCGGGAAAGGATATCGTGCCGCTTAGAAAATGCTCCACCGCGCTTTCGTCGGCTCCGACAAGAAGCGGAGGGAAAGCGCCTCCTCTTCTGCCCGCTTCCCGCGCGAGCGCAAAACAGGGAAAACGTTTTTCGTCTATCTCGCCGAAGCGCAGATCCCACATGCGGGGCTCAAGAGGCGGGAAGCCCCGGTCCGCGAGAGGCAGTCGGCGGGGCCACGCCATCGCTGCGGCGGCGGGAAGTCTCATATCCGCCCGCGAAAGCAGCAGCTTCGCCGTGCCGTCTATAAACTCCGCAACGCCGTGAACCTGCGACACTGGGTGCACAAGAGCGCCGACACGCTCCGCGGGCAGATCGAAAAGCCTCATGGCCTCTATGCATTCTATTCCTTTGTTCATCAAAGTCGCGCTGTCGACGGTTATCTTGGCTCCCATCTTCCATACCGGGTGCCGCAGCGCCTCGGCCGCCGTCACCCGTTCCATCTGTGCCGCCGAAAAATCGCGGAAAGGCCCGCCGGAAGCCGTGAGCCATATGCGTGAGATTTCCTCGCGTTTAGTATCCCGCAGGCACTGCCACACGGCGCTGTGCTCGCTGTCCATGGGGCGCAGCTGACTGCGTCGGCCGACAAGCGGCATCACCCACGGGCCTCCGACCGCTATGCTTTCTTTGTTCGCCACAGAAACGTCTATCCCGCGCCGCAGAGCGCACTGAAGAGCCTTTATCGCCGCAATGCCGGAAGAGGCGAACACCGCGTGGTTCACGCGCCCGTCAAGAACCATATCTTCAAGCGCGCGCTCCCCCGTCAGGCAGATGAAGCCCTCCTCGCCCCACGACGGATTCTCCGGCTCGGTCAGGCAGAGTATTTCTGCGCCGTGCTTCCTGCCGAGAGCCGCGAGTTTTTTCGCGCTGCGCCGCGCCGCGAGAGCCTTTATCTCGAAAATTTCGGGGAAACGGGCGCATATATCAAGCACCGCACCGCCCACGCTGCCTGTCGCTCCCGTTACGGCAAGGCGTATTTTCTCCATCGCCTATCCTACCAGTTCGAATATGACAAAAGCAAGCGTTCCGTTCACAAGAATGCTGTCGAATCTGTCGAGCATTCCGCCGTGGCCGGGTATGAGAGAGCCTGTGTCCTTCACTCCTGCTTCGCGTTTCAGCACCGATTCGCCGAGGTCGCCGAGCTGTCCCGCTATTCCGCACAGAAGGCCGAGCAAAAGCAGCGGCAGAGGAGGGAAGGAGAAAATCAGCGAAAGAAGTCCACCGCACATCAGGCTTGCCGCGGCGCCTCCCGCGAAGCCTTCCCATGTTTTGTGAGGGCTGACATTGCCGCAGAGCAGGGTCTTCCCGAAGCGGCTCCCGGTAAAATATGCCGCGACATCGCAGCACCAGGTGCAACAAAAGAGCGTCAGAAGGAACATGGCGCCGTGTTCGCGCGACCGCGTCAGCATCATGAATGTCCACGGCAGTACGATATAGGCTATGCCTCCGACATTCGCGCCGACAGCGGCAAGCGCGTAGCTCTCGCCCAGCACCTGGCGGCGTATGACTTCAAGGAACAGCGTGACGAATGCGACAGCGGAAAGGGCGCAGAGTATCGCCGAAAGATCCATGAGTCCCGCGGCCGCGCCGAAAAGTATAAAGAGCGCCGACAACATCGCAAGAAGCGGCGACAAACGGAGGCGCGGCACCTGCAGCTTGTAAAACTCCCAGAGCGAGAGCAGAGCGGCGGCAGAGGCGATGATGCTCCAGACAAAGCCTCCGAGTATAATCCCGCCGACTATCGCCAGCACGATAAAAACGCTGCTGAACGCGCGAAGCCGCAGGTTTTGGTCCGAATCCAGAAATTCTTTAAGATGTCCCATAGCGCCTCTCCCTTTCATAGTAGTCTTCGACAGCCGATGCCAAGTCCTGCGAGCCGAAGTCCGGCCAATATTTGTCCGTGAAGTAATATTCGCTGTAAGCGCTCTGCCACAGCCAGAAATTCGAGAGCCTGAGCTCGCCGCCCGTGCGTATGATCAAATCCGGATCCGGAACGTCGGGGAGATAAAGATATTTTCCGAAAGTCTCCTCTGTCACGGGCAGGGACACACCCTCGGCAAGCATTTTACCGACGGCGTTTATGATCTCGCGGCGCCCTCCGTAATTGATACAGGCGATAAGCTGCATGCCGCCGAAATTTTTCGTTCTGTCTTCCGCCTCGCCGAGTATCGCCGCTATATCTTCCGGCAGCGCCGACAGCTCGCCGGCGAAACGCAGACGGACTTCTTCCCTGCAAAGCTCCTCCAGCTTCGACCTTAGGTAATAGCGCAGCAGTCCCATGAGCCCGAGCACTTCGCCGCGCGGGCGTTTCCAGTTCTCGGTAGAAAAAGCGTAAAGCGAGAGGCATGGAATGTTCAGCTCTTTCGCGGCACGCACAACGCGCTCCACGGCTTTCACGCCGGCGTGGTGGCCCATGATGCGGGGAAGCCCGCGCGACTTCGCCCACCTGCCGTTGCCGTCCATTATTATCGCGACGTGGCCGAGTTTTTTTGTATCCATTTCAGCGGTTTATCCGAATTTCAATGAGTCAAGCGCGCCGGTGCGCTTCACCGAGTCCCACACGCGTTTTACCTCCTGAATATCTATCCATGTCAGGTGCTTCGGGCTTCCCTCTTTCGCGCTCGCGTTTCTTAAAAGATAGCTCGGATGGAACATCGGCATAACCGCCGCGCCGCGCCATTCAAACCACCGGCCGCGCAATTTTGTTATGCCCTCGTTTGTCTGGAGCAGCCAGCGCACGGGAGTATTGCCGAGCAGTATGATGAGCTTCGGGTTTATGAGCATTATCTGCGTCTGCAGATGGCGCCCGCATATTTCGCTTTCTTCCGCGGAAGGCACTCTGTTTCCCGGCGGCCTGCATTTGACTATATTCGTTATATAAACCTCTTTGCGGCTGATGCCGGCCGCTTTCAGTATCTGCGTGAGAAGCTGACCTGCGCGCCCGACAAACGGAAGCCCCTGCTCGTCCTCGTCGGCTCCCGGCCCTTCGCCGATGAACATCAGCGCGCTATCCGGGTCGCCGTCGCCGAAAACGACTTTCGTCCGCGTTTCGGCAAGAGAGCAGGCGGCGCAGGAAAGCGCCCTGTCCCGCGCCTCGTCCCAGAGTTTCCGCTTCACCCGGGCGCGTTCCTCGGGCGAGAGCCTGAGAAGCACCTCTTTTTCTCCGCTCACACTACCACCTCCGCTATCACCACGTTCACGCTTCTGACGTCGAGTCCCGTAAAGTAGCGCAGGCTGGACGCGATCCGCTCTCTCACGAGAGCGGCGACGTCAATGAAACTCTTCTCGCCCAGCGACACTGTCAGCTTTATGTCCAAAGTGAGGGCCTCTCCCGAGCCGGGAGAAGCCTTCGCCTCGTTTACCTTGACAACCTGCGATGTGCGTCCAGCTATGAAGGCGGTCAGCTGTTCGATGGCCTGCGTGTCTATATGCACTTCTCCGTAGAAGCTGAAAGGCGGGCGGACGATGGTTTTCTCTCCCTCGTGTCTGTCTTTGGATTTCCAGAATACTCTCAGCTGCCCCACGAGCTTTCCCGCGAAATTTTTCCGCACAAGCACATGAGACACCGGAATGACGTGCTGACCTTTGCCGAAACGCTCGCGGCGCGCCTTGACTATTTCCTCCGGCGTCGCAACGTCCTCTATGTGAACTATCCGCTCAGGCGGCGCCATCTCGAGTTTTTTCAGAATCTGCACCGCCATGCTGTCGGAGGTCGCTATGACCATTACCGTGCACGGACCGGCCGCTCTGAAAAACGAGACGACATCGCGGCGGTGGTCCTCAAACTCAAAGATTGCCCTTCTTATGGCGCTTATGCGGTTGCGTTCCGACTTTGCGCTCCTGCCGCAGACTATGCTGCCTTTGTGTATGACAAGGCCGTCGTCGATGATGTAATCCGCGTCGACAAGAGAGGCCACGAGCTGCGCCCTCTGGCTTTTCCCGGTTCCAGCCGGACCTACGAAAGCCGACGTCCTTATGCCGGGGATAACAGCGCGAGCCTCCATCTATTCCGCCGCCGGCTCTTCGATTTCTATCTCCGCGCCCAGCGAGCGCAGTTTACCGACAAGCCCTTCGTAGCCGCGCCACACATGCTCCAGCCCGCGCACGGTTGTTCTGCCCTCCGCCGCCATGCCGAGCATGATGAGAGCCGCGCCGGCGCGCAGGTTCGACGACAGGACGTCGGCGCCGTTGAGTTTGCCGACGCCGGTAACGATCGCTATATTGTCCTGAACCTCTATCTTCGCTCCCATTTTTCTGAACTCGTCGATATGCAGCAGACGCGAGTCAAACACGCTCTCATATATGACGCTGTTGCCGTTCGCCAGGGTGAGCAGAGCCATTATCTGCGGCTGCGTGTCTGTCGGAAAGCCCGGATAGGGCATTGTCTTTACCGTGACTCCCTGGAGCGGCCCTTTCCAGCGCGCGCTTATCTCTCCGTTGAATACGTCTATCTCGGCCCCGGCCTCTTCCATCTTGTTGAGGACTGATTCAAGATAATCGGGAGCTATGCCGCGCACCGTGACACAGCCTTTCGTTATCACGCCCGCCATGAGATATGTGGCCGCCTCGATGCGGTCGGGGATTATCTCCCCGCTCGCCGAGTGGAGTTCGTTCATTCCGGTGATTTTGATGTTCTCGGTGCCGTCGCCTTTTACTTGAACTCCCATCAAGCGGAGGATTTCGGCGAGATTTGATATTTCCGGCTCTTTCGCCGCGTTTTCTATGAATGTAGTGCCCTCCGCGAGAGAGGCCGCCATCATGAGGTTTTCGGTCGCGCCCACAGAGGGAAAATCCAGCGTTATCGCAGCGCCTTTAAGGCGGCCCGCGGTAGCCGTGACAGCTCCCGCCTTCAGCTCTATATCGGCGCCCATCTTAGCAAGTCCTTTTAAGTGAAAGTCAAGAGGACGGCTCCCGAGGACGCAGCCGCCGGGAAGGGGCATCACGGCCCGTCCGCACCTCGCGACAAGGGGCCCCAGAACCAGCGAGGAGGCGCGCATTTTGCGCACCAGTTCCGCAGGCGTCTCGCATTCGATCTTGTCGGGAACATTTATCGTCATGCAGCCGTTTTCAAATTCCACATCGGCGCCCAGATGGCAGAGAAGCCTGCACATAGTCTGTATGTCATACAGATCCGGCACACATTCGAGGCTGAGCTTCTGCCCGCGCAGCAGTATCGCCGCCGCCATGACGGGAAGAGCCGCGTTTTTCGCTCCCTGCACGTTTATCGTGCCGGAAAGCGGCCTGCCGCCTGTCAGAGTCATTCTATCCGCGAATTTTTTTTCTGCGTGCGTACCCATTTATTTCAACAGACTCTCCTTCAGTATTCCGGCGATTTTGAGCGAGGCTGTGCCGTCGCCGAACGGCTGCGCGGCGCAGCGCAGTTTTATCTCGTTTATCGCGTCCGCGTCCTCAAGCAGTCTTAAAGAAGCGGAGCGTATTTTCTGCCTGTTCACTCCGACCAGGATGCCGCTTCCCCGTTCAACAGCTTCGGGGCGCTCAGTCACGTCTCGCAGTATAAGCACCGGTTTTTTAATCGCGGAAGCCTCCTCCTGCACCCCCCCGCTGTCGCTCAGAATAAATTCCGCCCTGTTCATGGCCCAGACAAAATCCGGATAGTCAAGCGGGTCGCAGAGTATCGCGCGGTCGCGCCCGCCGAGATGTTTGTAGATTATCTCGCGTACCGCCGGATTTTTATGCATCGGCACGACCATCCACAGCTCCTTATGCGCCGCGAGAAGATCCTTCAAAGCGAAGCATATTTCCTCAAGCGGCTTTCCCCACGATTCGCGTCTGTGCGCCGTCACAAGAACAAAGGGCGCGCCGTCGGGGAGCGCGGCAAGCTCGCCGCCTACCGGTCTGCTTTGTGAGGCGACGGTATAGAAAAGCGCGTCGATAACGGTATTGCCGGTGACGCTGATGGCCTCCTCCGGCATACCTTCCTTTCTTAGATTATCCGCAGCCTGCTCCGTCGGCGCGAAACCCCACGAAGCGAATTTATCGACAAGAGTCCGGTTCAGTTCCTCCGGGAACGGCAGTTTCATGTTCCAGCTGCGCAGGCCGGCTTCGACGTGTCCCACCGGAATGCCGCGGTAAAAGGCGGCGAGCCCGGCGGCGAATGTAGTCGTGGTGTCCCCGTGGACAAGAACGGCCGCGGGGCGCTCCATGTCAAAATATTCTCCGGCTCCGGAGAGCACCGACGCCGTAACGTAATCAAGAGTCTGGCGCTCTTTCATTACGCGGAGGTTGCGGTCGGCTGTGATTTTGAAAAAGTCCAGAACCTGGTCGAGCATCGCCGCGTGCTGCCCCGTCGCGAGCACTCTGACGTCGAAAGCGTCCTGCTTTCGCAGAGCCGTTACGACCGGAGACATTTTTATCGCCTCCGGGCGGGTTCCTATAACGCAGACGATTTTTTTCCTATCCATAGGGAACCTCCCATGTATTTAAAAGAAGCCGGAGGGCGGCAGGCCCAGCAGGCGCATGCCGCAGCCGAGCAGGAAACAGTGCGCCGCGCCCAGAATGACAAGCACGGCCGCTTTCGGAAGTCCCGCGTCCTGCAGCCTGTGGTGCGCATGTCCGCGGTCGGGCTCAAAAGGAGATTTATGCGTGAGAATCCGTCTGGTCATGGCGACCAGCGTATCCACGACCGGCACTCCGCCGAGAAATAATAACACAAAGGAAAGAAGGAAAAATCCTGTTCCGAATATGTGCGGGAAAATGCTCCATGCGAGCTGCGAGGAGCAGACATACCCGAGAAGCGTGCTTCCTCCGTCGCCGAGAAATGTGCGCGGCTGCGGGAAATTCCAGAGCAGGACGCCGAACACAAGCCCCGCGAAAGGCAGCCACACGCCGGCGCCTCCGACATGAAAGGCGCACAGCGCGGTTATGAGCGTTATAGTAAGGCAGAGACCGTCCATGCCGTCTATAAGATTATAGGCGTTCGTGGCGCCGGCTATCCACAATATAAAAAGAGCGCGCTGCCACAGAGGCACCGGCAGCGGAGCCGCGACCCACGCGGCAGCGAACAGATGAAAGATCAGCCTGACGAGCGGAGGCAGAGGATGCATATCGTCCATGTAGCCGACTATGAATATCATCGTGGCGCCTGTCGCTATATAGGGGACTTCAACCCCCGGGTTTCCGGTGAAAAGCGCCCACACGAGATACCCGCTCCACAGGACAAGCCCCGCGCCGCGAGGCATGACGCTGCGGTGTTTTTTTCTTCCTCCCGGGACGTCAAGCAGCCTGAATTTCTCGGCAAGGGCGATTGCCATCGGCGTGCCGATCAGTCCCCAGAGAAAAGTCATCAGCATAAAAAGATATACGGGAAACAAGAACGCCTCCGTCTTACTTCGTGCCGAATAGCCTGTCGCCCGCGTCGCCGAGGCCTGGGACTATATAGCCGTGGTCGTTCAGGCGGATGTCGACGGCGGCGACATAAATATCAACGTCGGGGTGCTCTTCATGACACCTCGCGATGCCTTCAGGAGCCGCGAGAAGAGAGACAAGCGAAACGCGCTTCCCGCCGCGCGCCTTGATATGGCTTATCGCGGCGGCCGCCGAGCCTCCGGTCGCGAGCATCGGGTCTACGACAAATATGTCGCGCTCGGAAATATCCGCAGGCAGTTTGCAGTAATAATCAACCGGCTTCAGCGTCTCCGGGTCGCGGTAAAGGCCTATGTGGCCGACTTTCGCGTTCGGCACGAGTTTCAGTATACCCTCCACCATGCCGAGCCCCGCGCGCAGCACGGGAATGACGGCGAGCTTTTTGCCGGAGAGCGTAAAGACTCTCGTTTTCGCGACAGGCGTTTCAATCTCAACCTCTTCAAGCGGGAGATGCCTTGTTATCTCGTACACCATGAGGCCCGCCACTTCCTGAACAAGGTCGCGGAAGTCTTTGGAGGAAGTCTCTTTGTTGCGCATCAGCCCGAGCTTGTGACGGATAAGGGGATGGTCGATGACTACGGTGCGGCCTCCGGCGGGAGCCGAATCGATGGAACTTGAGACCGCGCTCTCGTAAGCGCTTATTTTTTCAAGCCGGAAAGCGTGGCGTTCGCCCTCGAAAGGCTCGGCGAGCCATGCTTTGACTATTTCAGCCGCCACGTCCGGGCCGGTTACCCGCGAGCCGAGGACGAGGACGTTGGCGTCGTTATGGCGGCGGCTCATGACAGCGGTGAAATGGTCGTGACAAAGAGCTGCTCGCACGCCTCTGACCTTGTTCGCGACTATGCTCATGCCCACGCCGGTTCCGCAGATTAGGATTCCGCGCTCCGCCTTGCGGCTTGCGACGGCCTCCGCCGCCAGGAATCCCCAGTCGGGATAATCCACGCGAACTCCGCCGGAGCTTGTGCCGCAGTCTATGACTTCGTGTCCCGCTCCGATAAGCGCGGTTTTTATCTCCTCTTTCAGCGCATAACCGGCATGATCGGCTCCCATGGATATTTTCATTTATTCTTCCTCCGTCAAAAAATTTTCTATTTTATAATTTTTTCCATTATCTCTCCGGCGAGAGTGTAGGGATCGGTTCTGCGCTCCGAGAGCGACTGCATGAGTCCGTCGCTCTTCTTCGCGCGCCACGACCGCTCCGTTATCGCGGAAATCTCGCCGCGCAGTATGGTCTCGACCTCCATCTCAAGCTGCGAGTAGCGGCGGCGGCGGCCTTCGGAGCTTTCGCCGAGATATTTCGCGTGATTCAGAATAATTTCTTTAACGCGGTCGACGCCGGTGTTTTTGTTCGAGGAAACAAGGGCCACGGGAGGAATCCACTCGCGGCTTCCTATCATTTTAAGCATGACCTGAACGTCCGCCGCCACCTTGTCCGCGCCCTCTTTGTCCGCTTTGTTGACGACGAAGACGTCGGCTATCTCCATGATGCCGGCCTTCATTATCTGCACGTCGTCTCCCATTCCCGGAGTGAGGATAAGGCAGACGGTGTCGGCGATTTTCACGATGTCGACCTCGGACTGGCCCACCCCGACAGTTTCTATGATAACCGCGTCGAACCCGCAGGCGTCCAGTATAAGCGCGGCCTCGTGCGTTCCGCGGCTGATTCCGCCCAGATTCCCGCGCGAGCCCATGCTTCTGATGAAGACGCCTTCTTCGACAGCGTGATCCTGCATACGCAGACGGTCTCCGAGAATCGCGCCGCCGGTGAAAGGGCTTGACGGGTCGATGGCTATTACGCCGACCTTCTTGCCCTCGGCCTTGAACTGCGAAATCAGCCTGTTGACAAAGGTGCTCTTGCCCGCGCCCGGGCTTCCGGTTATGCCGATGACGTGCGCATGTCCGGTTCTCGCGTATATGGCTTTCATAATTTCCTTTGACTCGGAGGATTCCGCCTCCACAAGACTGATAAGCCGGCCTATCGCTCTCGCGTCGCCGCCTAAAGCGCGATTTAACAGTTTGTCCATGATGATCGAACGCTCCCTGTTTTTATTTTGTGAGGTGAACTGCCGTTTTTACTCATAGCGGATCATTTGAAGAGAACGTCTATTCCCGCGAAGCTGTACAAGCCGAGGCCTATCGACGCGGCGAATGTGAAGCCGAGCAGCGTGCGCAGGTAGGTTACCCATCCCGCGCCGCCGGGCCATTTGCCGGACATGATGTTCGCTATCATGCGCGCAAGAAGGAGCGAGACGCAGAAAAGGACAACCGCGACAAGCGCCTGAAGGTTTACGGAAGGCACGTTTTTCAGAAAACCGGGCAACGCATCTCACCCTTTCGCGAACAGCGGATATAGAATAGAGAGAGGAAAATTTCCTCTCTCTAAATAATAACGCTTATTTTGCCGTATGTCATGCCCCCCGGCTCTATATTGCCGGAAGAATGGAGGCCGCCGGACGTTTCCCCTCGTGTATCTGCCTTAAGGCGGCGACGCACACTTCAAGGGCGCGCTTGCCGTCTTTGATGCCGACCATCGGCTGACGTCCTTCGCGCACGCATGAGACGAAGTGCTGAAGTTCCATCTTGAGCGGCTCTGTTTTCGGAAAAACAGGGTGTTCCATGACCTCGACCATCTCGCCGCCGCTCTGGCGCACGCAGCGGCGCACTGTAATATCCTGCGACTCGTAGTTGACTGTGACGTAGCGCTCTGGCTCGGTTATCTCCATGACGCGCTGACGCTTTTCGGAGACGCGGCTCACCAGTATCTGCGCGAGCGCGCCGTTCGCGAAGCCGAGCTGCGCCGAGGCGATGTCCTCGTGAGGCGTGCGTATGCAGCTGCCTATCGCGGAGATGGAGACAAGGTCTGAATGTATCATCGAAAGGATAATGTCGACGTCATGTATCATAAGATCGAGCACCACGCCGACGTCTGTGACGCGCGGAGAGAACGGCCCTATTCTCCGCGTCTGTATAAAATAAGGGTCTTTTATAAATTCGCGCGCGTGCTGCACCGCGCTGTTGAATCTCTCTATATGGCCGACCTGAAGCAGAACGTTCTTCTCAACGGCGAGGTTAAGCAGTTTTTCCGCCTCGTCTACGCTGGGCGTCACCGGCTTCTCAACAAGCACGTGCACGCCATGTTCCATGGCGAACTTCGCCACTTCGTAATGATGCATTGTCGTTACGACTATGCTTATCGCGTCCGGACGGGTTTTCTCAATCAGCTCTTCGGCACTTCCGCAGGCGTTTACCCCGAGCGGCGCGGCAATCTCTCTCGCGCGCTCTTCGTTGATATCCGCGACTCCCACAAGCGTCGCGTTCTGTATCTCGGTGTAAACCCTCGCGTGGTGCATGCCGAGATGACCGACGCCCACGACTCCTACCCGTACAGTATCCACAGTGCTTCACTCCCGGAACGCATTTATACTTTTATATTATTTTCACATATTTTCGCTGATTGTGGCGCTCCCGGCCAGCAAAAAATTTCTTTTTTCCTTATCCCCCGCCCGATACGAATAGAAAAGCTCCTTTTCGCATACGGTGCACCCGCGGTAGCGGAAGATGTTTTTTTTATCTGCGCCGCAGGCAACAAGCTGCCTTTCGATCTCCGCGCCTATGTCGAAAAAATAAAGCCCGCCCTCGCGGCGCACGCACTTATCCGAGAAAGCGCCGAGCGCATCAAGCGACGCCGGGTCGTCACTGCGGCGCGAGTAACAGCAGGGGCCGATATGAGGCCCTATCCACGCCCACACGGCGCCGCGGGCATTCACGCGGGCAAACGCGGCCGACGTTATATTGAGCAGCGTGCCTTTGAAGCCGGAGTGCAGAATCGCCATCCAGAAAGAAGGCTCCGTCCCCGCGACGACGACAGGCGCGCAGTCGGCGACGCGCAGGCTCGCAAGCTCCGCGCGCCCGGCACGGATAAACACACCGTCCGCTTCGCTTCTTGAGGGAAGCGCCTCAAGCGGCGAGGCGCCGATAATATTAACTCCGTGCACCTGCCTGGGAGCAACGAGGGGCCTCGCTCCGTAATCGCGGCCGAGAGTTTCCCACAGGCGCGACGGGTCGCCTTCCGCTCTGTCGTTAAGCTCCCCTCGCGCGAAAAGCCGCGCGAAAAATATTCCTTCAAGCTCGCGCGGCATTACAAATTCCAGTTCGGCGCCGCGCGGCGTTTTATAAAGGCGGAAGCCCCTGCAATTCATTGAAGCGCCCCTTTACATAACCGACAAGATAAAGACTGCCGCAGCAGACGACCGGCAAGCCGCCGCGGGAAGCGGCGTCTATCGCGAGCGCCGGGTCGCCGTATGCGCCGCGCACGCAAAGCCCCGCGCGCGCCGCCGCCTCGCTCATGGCCCGCGCGTCAAGCGAGCGCGCAAGCCCCGGCACCTCTGTGCAGAATACTTCCGCGCCAAGAGACCGCAGGAAAGAGAGCGCCCCATCAATATCCTTGTCCCTCATCATCGCGAGCACCAAAGAAAGGCTTTTCCCGCGGAAGATTACGCCGAGCGTTTCCGCAAGGCGTTTCATCGCGTGGGGATTGTGACCGCCGTCAACTATCAGCAAAGGCGAGCGGCGCAGAATCTCCATCCGCCCATGCCACTCCGTGGCGGAAATTCCGCGCCGGACAGAATCTTCGGTAATCCGCGGAAAGCGTGCGGCGAGCAGGCGCGAGGCGGCGACTGCCATAGCCGCGTTGTCCGCCTGAAACGAACCGACAAGCGGCGTGAAGTATTCGCGCGGGCGCTCTTTAGAGGAGAGCGTGAATACGGTGCCGTCAAGAGAATATGACTGCCCCGATATTGTGTATTCGTCGGTAAATATATGAGGGACGGCGCGGCACCGCGCGGCCGCTTCCAGAAACTGTCCGTTCAGGCGCTCGTCGCCGAAAAAAAGCGCGGGGGTTCGCCCGCGCATTACGGCGAATTTTTCCGCGGCTATTTTTTCGACTGTGCCGCCGAGAAATTCCGTGTGATCCGTTCCGATAGGAACTATCACGGAGAGAGCCACGCCGGTCAGGATGTTTGACGCGTCCAGCCGCCCGCCCATTCCCGCTTCAAACACCGCGACGTCCGGCCCGCGCGCGGACAGTATCATAATCGCGGCGGCCGTCACCAGTTCAAAATAAGTCGGCAGATTGTCCTTGAAGAAGGGCGTCTTCGCGATAATCGCCTCAAGCTCTCCTGCGGCGGAAAGCCATTCGGCGCGCGAGGCGCGCGCGCCGTCGATGACAAGCCTCTCCGAAAAATCCACGAGGTGCGGGCTGGTGTATAACGCCGCGCGATAGCCCGACGCACGCAGGACCGAGTAAATCCCCGCCGCCGTGGAGCCCTTGCCGTTCGTGCCGACGACATGCACGGCGGGAAAATTTCCCTGCGGAAATCCTGCCTCTTTCAAAAGCCTCGCAAGGCGGGCGAGTCCGGGGCGTATGCCCGGGCTCGCCATCCGGGCCAGCTTTGATTCGACAGGCTCAAAATTACTTTTTCCGTTCATCGGGTCATTCGGCGAGGCTCGCAAGGTTCGCCTTGATTCTCGCCGTTTTTGCCTCGTTATCCGCGAGCGTGCTCCTCTCCTTTTCTATAACTTCAGCCGGCGCGCGCTCGACAAATTTTTCGTTGGCGAGCTTCGCTCTGTTCTTTTCGATCTCCTTTTCAAGCTTTGCCAGGTCGTTCCTGAGGCGCTGCATTTCTTTATCCACGTCAAGAAGGTCGCCTACCGGAAGATAAATCTGGGCGCCGTCAATCACCGAGGCAAGGCTCTTTTCCGGTTTCACGCACTCTTCGCCCGCGAGTGTCACCGTCTCGGCTTTAGTCAGCAGTTTTATCTGTTTCTCGCATTCGCGCAGCAGCGAGAGCTTGGCCGCGTCATGCACGGCGAGCGTGACTCCCGGTATCGTCTGCTGCGGCGCGACGCGGGCCTCCGCTCTCAGGTTTCTGACGGAACGAATCGTATCGCGGACAAAATTCATGTCGGCGAGCACTTTTTCGTCGATTTCTGCAAGTCTCGGCGCGGGCCATCCGCAGCGCATGATAAAGTCAGTGCCGAAGGGGAAGGCATGCCACAGCTCTTCCGTCACGAAGGGAATGATCGGGTGCATGAGCTTGAGAACATCCTCAAAGAGCGCAAGCATGACAGCCTGCACAGTTTTTCTGCGTGAAACGCCCTCCTCGCCGCGAAGAGCGGGCTTCGCGAGCTCAAGGTACCAGTCGCAGAGTTCGCCCCACGTGAAGTCGTACATAAGGCGGGCGGCTTCGCCGAAGAAGTAGCCGTCAAGCAGCCTCGTCATCTCCGATGAAACCTGCGACAGGCGGTTGAGAATCCATTTGTCCTGAAGCTGAAGCTCTTTCCCGTCAATCTCCTGTCCAGCCTCCGCGTCCTCCAGATTCATCAGGGCAAAGCGGCTTGCGTTCCAAAGCTTGTTCATAAAGAGCCGGTAGGTGGATATTCTCTCGGTGGAGAGGAATATGTCGCGTCCCTGAACGGTCAGGGCGGCGAGCGTAAGCCGCAGCGCGTCGGCGCCGTAGTCCTTGACTATCGTCAGCGGGTCAATGACGTTTCCGCGCGATTTGCTCATCTTCTGGCCCTTCTCGTCGCGGACTAAGGCGTGGATATAAACGTCGCGGAAAGGAACTTCGTTCATCGCCTCAAGGCCGAACATTATCATCCTGGCGACCCAGAAGAATATTATGTCAAAGCCCGTGACGAGAACAGATGTCGGATAGAATTTGCGAAGCGTCTCCGTGTCGTCCGGCCAGCCCATAGTCGAGAAGGGCCAGAGGCCGCTCGAGAACCAGGTATCGAGAACGTCCTCATCCTGGCGCAAGCGCGCGCAGCCGCACTTCGGGCACCTTTCGGGCGCGCTCTCCTCTACAGTCACTTCGCCGCACTCCTCGCAGTACCATGCCGGTATGCGGTGCCCCCACCAGAGCTGGCGCGATATGCACCAGTCGCGGATATTCTCCATCCACTGGTAGTAGACGTTCGTCCACTGTTCCGGTATGTATTTGATTTTCCCCGCCTTCACGGAGGCGACGCCGGCGTCCGCAAGTGTGCGCGTGCGCACGAACCACTGCTCCGACAGGTACGGTTCTATTATCGTGTGGCAGCGGTAGCAGTGGCCGACGGAGTGGCGCAGATCTTTGACCGAGAGCAGAGCCTCCTCTTTCTCAAGGTCGGCCGTGATGGCCTCTCTTGCGGCAAAACGATCCATGCCCGCGTATTTTCCGGCGTTTTCGCTCATTACGCCTCTGCCGTCGATGACCTGTATCTGCTCGAGATTGTGGCGCTGTCCGACAAGGAAGTCGTTCGGGTCGTGCGCCGGGGTGATTTTAACGCAGCCGGAGCCGAACTCCGGGTCCACCATATTGTCCTCTATGACGGGAATCACGCGCCCGACAAGAGGCACGATGACTTTTTTGCCGACGAGGTGCGCGTTCTTTTCGTCGCGCGGGTGGATGGCTATCGCGCTGTCGCCGAGGATGGTTTCGGGACGCGTCGTCATAACGACGACCGCGCCGTCTGAGCCGTCGGCAAACTTGTAGGCCACCTCGTAGAACCTGCCGTCTTCATCCTCGTGCTCGACTTCGAGGTCCGAGAGGGCGGTCTGGCAGCGCGGGCACCAGTTGATTAGATACTTGCCGCGGTAAATAAGTCCTTTTTTGTAGAGCCGCACGAAAATTTTTCGAACGGCGCGCGAAAGGCCCTCGTCCATTGTGAAGCGCTCGCGGCTCCAGTCGCACGACGCGCCGAGCTTTTTAAGCTGATTGATTATTGTACTGCCGTAGAGCTCTTTCCATTCCCAGACTTTTTTGACAAATTCGTCGCGTCCGAGGTCGTGACGTGAAAGTCCCTCCGCCGCGAGCGCCCGCTCAACGACGTTCTGCGTCGCGATGCCGGCATGATCCGTGCCGGGTAGCCAGAGAACCTCATAGCCCTGCATTCTCTTTGTACGGCTCAGTATATCCTGAAGCGTGTTGTCCAGGGCGTGTCCCACATGCAGGGACCCCGTGACGTTGGGCGGAGGAATGACTATCGAAAATGCCGGCCTCGGAGAAGATGCGTCGGCCCTGAAGAGTCCCTCTTCGACCCACTTTGAATACCACTTATCCTCGATAGGCGCCGGATCGTAACTCTTACCCAACTGAGTTTTCTCGGAATCCATCCGTTTTCCTCCTCAACAGACTCGCCTAGTGGCTGAGTTATTTCTATTCACATTCCCGACAGCCGGCCGTTCCGGAACATCGGGCATGCGCATTCGTTTTTCCGGTTATTTCCCGCACGGCGCGTCCGGCGCGCCAAGACGCGCGGTTTCGCGAAGAATCGAAACCATCCCCGCCCTCAGCTTTTCCGTATCGCCGTCGTCTGCTCCCGACGTGACAAAAGGCGGCAATAGAGAATCAAGTCCCGCGCGCACAAATGTATTATACTGCCCTTTGCGGCGGCCTTTAGAAATCTTATCGCCTTTGGTAAAGACGATGAGCCTCGGCATATCCATTCTGTCAAGCCACGAGGTAAGCTCTCTGTCATTCGCGAGCGGCCCGTGGCGGAAATCTATGAGATGCACAGCATAGGAGATATTCCGTTCCTCACCGAAGTACTCATCTATGAATCTCCACCAGCTCCTGCGCTCGTCCATCCCCCGCTCGGCGTAGCCGTACCCCGGCAGGTCGACAAGCGAAAAGCGTTCCTCCCCGCACTCGACATTGTAGAAGTTAATGCTACGCGTCTTGCCAGGCTTTGAGCTGACCTTCGCTATCCTTCTTCCGAGCAGCGCGTTGATCAGCGTCGATTTGCCGACGTTCGACCTGCCGACAAAAACTATCTCCGGTCTTTCGGGCGCGGGCAGCTGGCTCTTGTTGAAAGCCGTACATAAAAGCTCTGATTTCCAGAGCGCCATAACGTCACTCACCAGGCCTCAGCGCGAGTTCGAATACTTTTGAGACATTCGAGACATAGTGCAGCTTCATGCCTTTCAAAACCCAAGGGCTGAGCTCCGCAGCGTCGGGTTTGTTGTCGTCGGGCAGGATAATATCTTTTATGCCGAGACGTTTCGCGGCAAGTATCTTCTCTCTCACTCCTCCGATGGGAAGCACGTTGCCGTGCAGCGTCATTTCTCCGGTCATCGCGTAAGAGGTGTCTATCGAACGCCCGGTAAGCGTCGAGCAAAGAGACAGAGCGAGAGTGATTCCCGCCGATGGACCGTCTTTCGGTGTGGCGCCCGCGGGAACGTGTATCTGGATATCTTTCTTATTCCAGTCGAAATCCGACAGTCCGTATCTGTCCGCGTTGGAGCGCAAATAAGCCAGAGCGGTAACTGCGGACTCCTGCATTATGTCGCCGAGATTCCCGGTATAGGCCAATTTGCCGGCTCCTTCCATCACGGCTGATTCTATAAGAAGCACGTCGCCTCCGGTTTCGGTCCACGCGAGCCCGATAGCCGTGCCTACCGCGCCTCCCTTCGGTATCTTTGTGGCATAGAGCTTTGGCGCGCCAAGCAGCTCATGCAGCCTTTCTTTTGTCAGCCGTCCGCCCGCAAACCCTTTTTCGCCTTCCGCAAGCGACGCTGTGATTTTCCTCGCCGCCTTTGAAAGCTGCTTGTCAAGCCCGCGTACCCCGGCCTCCATGGTGTAGGAGGATATTATCTCTTTAAGCACGGCGTCGGTAACGGAAAATTCTTCGGCTGTCAGGCCGTGTTCTTTCAGGATTCTCGGGATGAGATGTTTTTTGGCTATTTTCAGCTTTTCTTCCATCACATAACCGGGCAGCGAGATGACTTCCATGCGGTCAAGCAGCGGGCGCGGAATCGTCGATGCGGAGTTTGCCGTCGTTATGAACATCACGTCGCTCAAGTCGAAAGGGACCTCAAGGAAATTATCCGTAAAATTCTTATTCTGTTCCGGGTCAAGCACTTCAAGAAGGGCGGAAGCCGGGTCGCCTCTGTAATCGGACGACAGTTTGTCGATTTCGTCCATAAGGATGAGCGGGTTTTTGCTGCCGCACTGTTTTATCTTATGAATAATGCGTCCCGGCAGAGCGCCGACATACGTGCGGCGGTGTCCGCGTATTTCCGCCTCGTCGTGCATGCCGCCGAGAGAAATATTGGCAAATTTTCTCCCCATCGCGCGCGCGATGGATCTTCCGAGCGACGTTTTGCCGACGCCCGGAGGGCCGACAAAGCATATAACCTGCGCGCGCATATCCTCTCCCGCGCGTTTTTTTACCGCAAGGAACTCCAGAATACGATCTTTGACATCTTCAAGGCCGTAATGGTCTTCGTCAAGCACCTTGCGGGCGTTCGCTATGTCGAGGTTGTCTTCCGTCGAGACGTTCCACGGAAGCTCTGTCAGAGTCTCTATATAATTTCTCGCGACCGCCGCTTCTGGAGAAAGCGGCGGCAGTTTGCCGAAACGCCCTATTTCCTTGACAACCTTCTGCAATATAGCGTCCGGCATTCCGGCGGCGGCTGCCGCCTCCAGCATCTCGTCGGCCTCCGAGGCAGGATTTTCCTCGCCAAGCTCGTCGTTGATGACTTTGAGCTGTTCGCGCAGATAATAATTGTGCTGGTCGCGGTCAATTTCAGAGCGCACCTTTTGTTCCAGATCGCGTTCATATCCGAGCAGTTCGTTTTCGCTGATAAGCAGCTTCATAAGAAGTTTGAGGCGTTCCTGCGTCCCTGCCGTCTCCAGGATTTTCTGTTTGTCGTCTATTTCAAAGTTGCCGTGGGAGGCTATGATGTCGCACAGCACAGCGGGGTCGTCTATGTCGCGCACTGAGCGGGCGATTTCTTCCGGCAGTTTGGGGTCGAGGCGAGCGTTTTCCTCAAACTCATGGAGAACGGCGCGCATGAGCGCGCGAAAAGCCGTCGTGAGCGCTACCTGCTCATTCTCGATGAGCGAGACGGATGCCAGCATGAAAGAGTCGTTTGACGCAAACTTTTTAACTTCGGCGCGCTGGACGCCCTCGATAACCACTTTCAGCGTTCCGTCGGGAAGACGGACGTTCTGCAGTATTTTGCAGACTGTTCCGGTGTTGTAAAGTCCTTCCGGCTCCAACACTTCGCCGTATGGACGTTTCTCGGCGACTACAAACAGCGTGCGTCCGCGCTCCGCAGCTTCCTCCACGGCGCGGAGAGATTTCGGCCTGCTTATGAAAAGCGGGGAAACGATCCCCGGGAATATGACGATGTCCCGTATCGGCACCACCGGATATATCAAAGTCTTATACTGCTCCGTCATTGTCCTCCTCCGTTTTCCCGGCAGGCTGAGCGCTGCCGTTCACAACATCCTCAGTCACTGTCAGCTTAGTCACGCTTCCGTGTCTGCTCGGGATTTCGTATTGCATATCGAGCATAAATTTTTCAAGAATCGTCCTGAGACCGCGTGCTCCGGTATTAAGCTTAAGCGCCATCTGCGCGATAGTCCGCACGGCTTCGTCGGTAAACTCAAGTTCCACGCCTTCCAGCTCGAAGAGCTTCTTGTACTGTTTCAGCGGAGCGTTCTTGGGTTCCGTCAGTATCTGAACGAGAGCCTCTTCCGTGAGCGGTTCGAGCGCGACGAGCACAGGCAGGCGTCCGATGAGCTCCGGGATAAAGCCGAAGGCGCGCAAGTCGTCCGGCTCTGATTTTTTGAGCAGGTCAGAGACGCCGCGCCTGTTAAGGTTTGAATTGATCTCTCCGCCGAAGCCTAGCTGCTTCTCGTTCACGCGGTGCGAAATTATCTTCTCCAGTCCGTCGAAAGCGCCGCCGCAGATGAAAAGGATGTTGCTCGTGTCGACCGGTATTACTTCCTGGGTCGGGTGCTTGCGTCCGCCCTTCGGAGGGACATTCGCCACCGTGCCCTCTATGATTTTAAGCAGAGCCTGCTGCACGCCTTCGCCGGAGACGTCGCGCGTTATAGAGACGGACTCGGATTTGCGGGCGATTTTGTCGATTTCGTCTATGTATATTATGCCGCGCTCCGCAGACTCAATATCAAAATCGGCGGCTTGCAGCAGCCGAAGCAGAATATTCTCGACGTCCTCTCCGACATAGCCCGCCTGTGTAAGCGTTGTGGCGTCAGCTATGGCAAAAGGAACGCGCAGCATTTTCGCGAGAGTCTGCGCGAGCAGCGTCTTGCCGCTGCCTGTCGGCCCGACGAGAAGGACGTTGTTTTTCGGCAGTTCAACGTCGTCGTCGTCAAAGGCCGGGTTCTGCAGCCTTTTGTAGTGGTTGTAAACGGCTACGGAAAGCACTTTTTTCGCCTGCGTCTGACCGATAACATACTGATCCAGAAATTCTTTTATTTCTATCGGTTTCGGCAGGTCTTCCAAGGCAGGCAGAGACGCATAGTCTGGCGCGGCCTCTCTTTTGGGGCTTTTTGCCGCCGCGCCCGGCTGCTGATAATCGGCTCTCAGCATTATGCTGCAAATGTGCACACAGTCAGAGCAGATAAAAACGCCGGGGCGCTGTCCCTGAAAAAGCCTCGGCACCTCTTCCTGAGATTTGCCGCAGAAGGAGCAGCAGCTCTTTTTCCCGTCTTTTGATTTATTTCCGTTGTCGTACATACGAACCGGCACCTCGCAATAAAACGAGGGGACTCCGTACGGAACCCCCTCTTATGACCTGGCCCTAGCGTTTTTCGATTATTTTATCGACGATTCCGTACCGCTGGGCTTCTTCGGCAGACATATAGTGATCTCTGTCCGTATCGGCCGCTATCCTGTCAAGCGGCTGGCCGGTATGAGAGGCCAGTATCCCGTTCAGCTTAGCTCTCACGCTGAGAATCTCCTTGGCATGTATCTCTATGTCGGATGCCTGTCCCTGCATACCGCCCATCGGCTGGTGGATCATTATCCTGGAATTCGGGAGGGCGATCCTTTTGCCTTTGGCGCCCGCCGCGAGGATCACGGCGCCCATGCTCGCGGACAGGCCGATACAAATTGTCGAAACATCCGGCTTGATATACTGCATTGTGTCGTATATCGCAAGCCCGGACGATACCGAGCCTCCCGGGCTGTTTATATAAATCGAGATGTCTTTGTCGGGGTCTTCGCTCTCCAAAAAAAGGAGCTGGGCCACAACGACGTTTGCCACCGCGTCGTCTATGGTCGTGCCTAGGAAAATTATCCTGTCTTTCAGGAGGCGGCTGTAGATGTCATACGCGCGTTCGCCTCTTCCCGACTGTTCGACAACCATCGGTACGTAATACGACATTCCGGTATTCCTCCCTTTCTGTCAAATGCTTTCAAAGACTCTCCGCGCTTCTCTGCTCCGCCCGGCTTTCTTTCTCGGCGGGAACTTCCATGCTCTTAACAGCCGTCGCAATATAATCTATCGTCTTGCGGGTGCGCAGCCTTTCCGCGATTTCATAGAGTCTGCCGCGGTCGCCGTAGATGTACTCCCGGAACTTTTTAGGCTCCGCGCCGGACATTACCGCGATGGTGCTGATTTCCCGTTCAAGCTCGTCGGGCGTCCAGTTGATGTCGTTCTCGTCGGCTATCGCTTCGAGCACAAGCGAACGCTTGACCGTCCTTCTCGCGACGGCATCAAGTTCCGCTTCATAGGACTCTTTGTCCATTCCGTTCTTCTCGAAATAATCTTCCAGGCTCAAATCGCTTTCGCGCTTGATACGTTCCGCCTGACTCGCTCTCATAGATGCCTTCCGGCGTTCTATCATGCTTTCGGGGATTTCAACCTCGGCGAGCTCCGTTATCTTCTCTACCGCGGAATCTTTGAGGCTTGACTCGCTCTGGCGCGCGGCCGCTGTTTCAAGCTGCTTTCTGACGCTTTCCCTGAATTCCGCAACAGTTTTCTGTCCCCCGCGGGTAATCTCCGACGCGAGTTCGTCGGTAAGCTCCGGCGTGTTTTTCTTCATTATGCCGAGTATTTCTATCTCGCAGCGGCTTTTGACCGCCTTGGCTTTTTTTGCCTCTTCGCCCTCGCTCGGAAATTCTATCACAGCTTTTTCTCCCGGCGCTTTGCCGATAAGAGCTTCGGCTACTTCGGGCCGGATAGTCGCGGCGCTGAGAGAGATTTCTGTTTTTACGCCGTCCTGCTCTTTCTTCTCTTCCCCGTCCTCGAAGGTCACGTATGTGTCGTACTTAACCGACACATAGTCTTCCTTGGCGAGGGGGCGTTCTTCGTATGTCGGCACTATTTCAGCGCGCGCGTCGAGAATGTTCGCTATTCTGCCGTCGACCATCTCCTCTGTCACATCGTAGACGGTTTTTTCCGCCTCTATCTCTGCGATGTCGGGAAGGGTCACTTCCGGCGCGACCTCAAATTTCACGGCGAACTCGTACGGCTCGTTCTCTTTAAGCGGCTCCGGCTTGAGATCCGGGTCGGCTATGAGTTTCAGCTCAAACTCCTCTATCATCTTGTCTATCGCGCCGCTGACAAGCTCATCGAGAGTTTCGGCGCACGCCGCGTCTTTCGGGAAGTAGAGTTCAAGCATTCTGCGGGGCACTTTGCCCTTGCGGAAACCCTTGATGTCGGCTTTTTTGGAAATCTTCTTATATGTATTTTCTATCGCTCCGTTTACCTCTTCTGCCGTGAACTGCGCCTTGGCCTCCACAACATTTTTTTCCTGCGATAAAATTTCGGTCTTCAATTCATTTTCCCCTTTCCGGATATTACGACTGCCTCAGCTTAACCATAGCATTTTACCATACAATACTTTTTTATACACCATAAGTCGCGGTAAATTCGCCCCCGCATAAAAAACACGGGGCTTTGAGAAACCCCGTGATCCGCCGCAAGTGGTCGGGATGGTCGGATTCGAACCGACGACCCCCTGCTCCCAAAGCAGGTGCGCTAACCAGACTGCGCTACATCCCGGTTTTAAGAGATTATATCACGAGTCCGCGGATATTAAAGAGA
>CAYVEQ010000020.1:0-32790 GCA_964450835.1 uncultured Synergistaceae bacterium | reverse complement strand
TGCTTCGGCAGAGAAGAGCCGGCGGAGAAGCTGAAAGCCTTTGAAATATAGCGCAAACCTTGTCCGCCGCTATAAGCTGTGATATACTTGAGAAGTGTGTACAACGCACATCCGTCGACGCGAAAGAGGTTCCCGTATTCACGGGTTCTTTGGCGGAGGAAGCGGGTGGAGGAAAAAACAGGAGGGATACATCATGGATGTAGTAAGCATGAAGCAGCTTCTTGAATGCGGTGTCCACTTCGGGCACCAGACAAGACGCTGGAACCCGAAGATGAAACCGTTCATCTTCACGGAGCGCAACGGGATTTATATCATAGACCTTCAAAAGACTGTCAAGAGACTTGAAAAAGCCTATGACTTTGTCCGCGAGATTGCGAAGTCCGGCGGTACAGTCCTTTTCGTGGGGACGAAGCGTCAGGCGCAGGATCCGATACGAGAAGAAGCGCTCAAAGCCGGTCAGTTCTACATCAACCAGCGCTGGCTCGGAGGACTCCTCACCAACTTCGCGACTATCCGGCGCCGCGTAATGCGCATGACCGAACTCGGACAGATGGAAGAGGACGGGAGCATCAACAAATATCCGAAGAAAGAGATCACAAAACTCCGCAAGGAACGCGAAAAACTGGAGAAATATCTATCCGGTATCAGAGATATGCGCGATGTTCCGGACGCGGTCTTCGTCATAGACCCGCGCCGCGAGGCCATAGCGGTGCTTGAGGCCCGCAAGTTGGGCATTCCCGTTATCGCTATCGTCGACACAAACTGCGACCCCGATGTCATTGATTATCCGATACCCGGCAACGACGACGCCATACGCGCGATAGAACTCATCGTCGGCCTCATGGCGAACGCTTATATCGAAGGCCGCCAGGGACAGGACGCGCGTGTTGAGGAGGCAGAGGAGGAAACCGCGACGGAACCGGCGGAAACGCTTCCTCTTATAGACGAAGACGATGCAATCGCGGACGAGGTAAAAGTCCGCGCTAAAGAGATGGCAGACCAGAAGGGCTGGAAGGAGACTAACTGACATGGCTGAAATCACTGCTGCAATGGTGTCGGAGCTTCGCGCCCGCACCTCCGTCGGAATGATGGACTGCAAAAGAGCGCTCGTCGAGTGCGGCGGCGACATGGACAAAGCCTGCGATTACCTTCGCGAGAAGGGGCTCGCCAAGGCTGCGAAGAAAGCGGAGCGCAACGCCGCGCAGGGACGTATGTTCACCTATGTCCACAGTAACGCGAAACTCGCCGTTCTGCTCGAACTGGACTGCGAGACAGACTTCGTTGCCCGTACTGACGAATTTATCTCTCTCGGACATGAAATAGCGATGCAGATAGCGGCCGCCAATCCGGCGTACATCAAGCCGGAAGATGTCCCCGCCGATGTGCTGGCGCACGAAAAGACGGTCATCATGGCTCAGGCCCGCGAAGAGGGCAAGCCCGAAAAGATGCTGGAAAGAATAGCCGAGGGCCGCATTAAAAAATTCTACGAGGAAAACTGCCTTCTCGAGCAAAAATACATCCGCGACCCGAACGTGAAAATCAAAGACCTGATCATCGAGAACATAGCCAAGATAGGCGAAAATATTGTCGTTCGCCGCTACGCCCGTTTCGCGATAGAAGCATAGCTCAAAGCAAAAACTTTAAGGCGAGGGATTATTTGATCCCTCGCCTTTTTAATAACGGAAAATAATATTGCGCCGAAAGGAGATCATCATGAACCGCAAATACAACAAGATACTGTTGAAGCTGTCGGGTGAAATTCTGGCGGGAGGGGGCCGTTTCGGTCTCGATTATGATGCGGTGCGCGAAATCTGCAAAGAGATCGCGGAAGTCGCCAAAGAGGGAATAATGGTATCGATGGTCGTAGGCGGCGGCAATATCATCAGAGGCGCGCAGACCAAATACATCGAACGCGCCCAGGCCGACTACATGGGGATGCTCGGTACGGTGATAAACGCTCTCGCGCTCCAGGACGCGCTTGAAAGCATGGGACAGCCGACACGCGTGCAGTCCGCGATAGAGATGCGCCAGATAGCCGAGACAGTCGTCCGCCGCCGTGCGATTCGCCACCTTGAAAAAGGCCGCATCGTAATCTTCGCCGCGGGCACAGGTTCGCCCTACTTCTCGACAGACACCACGGCCGCGCTGCGCGCGTCTGAAATCGGCGCCGACTGCGTCATAAAGGCGACGAAAGTCGACGGCATATATGACAAAGATCCGGAGAAATTTCAAGACGCTATAAAGCTGCCGCGTATAACCTACATGCAAGCGCTGAATATGCAGCTTAAAGTCATGGACGCGGCGGCCTTCTCGCTTTGCCAGGATAACAACATACCTATCATAGTCTTTGACATGCTTAAAAAAGGCAATCTGCGCAGATTGCTGATAGAGGGCGAAAATATAGGCTCTATTGTATCGAGATAGGGTATAATCTTATAAACCGTTACAACAAAATCATAAGGAGTGACCAGCATGCCTCAGAATATACTGAAAGAACTCTCTTCGCGCTGCGAAAAAAGCGTGGAGCACCTGAAGAGCGCGATGCTCGGAGTCCGTACCGGAAGAGCGCATCCCGCGCTCGTCGAAGAAATAAAGGTAAACTATTTCGGAACGCCGACCCCGATCAGAAACATGGGCAGCGTCAATGTGCCGGAGGCACGCCAGATAGTCATCACCCCGTGGGACAAAACGGCTATGAAAGCGATAGAAAAAGCTATACTGAGCTCAACTCTCGGCATTACGCCCCAGAGCGACGGAGATTCAATCCGTCTCAATCTGCCGGAACTCACACAGCAGCGCCGCGTCGAGCTTAAAAAGATGGTCAACAAAATGGCGGAAGACGGCCGCGTCGCGATACGCAACATACGCCGCGACGCGATCGAAGCGCTCAAAAAAATGGAAAAGAGCAGCAAGATAACAGAGGACGACCTAAAGAAATATCAGAAAGAGGCGCAGGACAAGACTGACGCTTTCATTAAGAAAATCGACGCCGCTCTCGCCGAAAAAGAAAAAGAGATAATGGACAATTAAGCCGCAGCTGTCATACGGCGGCTGTGAATTGCGTTTCGCTCCGCGCGCCGCGCGCGGGCGGAACGCAGTTTTTGTATAGGGGCTCATGAACGAGAGAGATTTTTTCAGAATAATAAAAGAACACGGCGGAAGAGCCTATCTTGTCGGCGGAGCCGTGCGCGACAGGCTGATGGGGCGCGAGCCGCGCGACCGCGATTATGTCGTCTGCGGCATGACGAGAGAGGATTTTCGCGCGGCTTTCCCCGGCGCTACGACTGCGGGCCGCTCCTTCCCCGTATTTCTTCTTGATATTGGCGGAGAAGTGTGCGATGTGGCTTTCGCGCGGCTTGAACGCAAGACAGGGCGCGGACACGCCGGTTTTGAGACGACGTGCGGCTTGCCGATAACCATCGAGCGCGATCTGGCGCGCCGCGACACGACGATAAACAGCATGGCGGCGGACGAGGGCGGCCGGCTCATAGACCCTTTCGGCGGCGCGGAAGATATAAAAAAGAAAGTCATTCGCGCGGTTTCACGCCATTTCACGGAAGATCCGCTGCGCGCGCTGCGCGCCGCGCGGCAGTCGGCGGAATACGGCTTTTCAATAGAGCCGCGGACTCTCTGTCTGATGGGGCAGTGCGCCGAAGAGCTAAGGTCGGAGCCGGCGGAAAGGAAATTCGCGGAACTTCAGAAAGCTCTCGCCTCTTCCGCGCCGTCCCTGTATTTCCGCGCTCTTGCCGATGCCGGCCTCCTCGCCGTTGAATTTCCGTGGATTGCCGCAATGTCCGGCAAAAGTCTTAAACCGGAGGGCGACGCATTCGGGCACACAATGGATGTTATATCTTTCGCCGCGCGCCGCGGCGCGTCGGCGGAGGCGGTTTTCGCCGCGCTGCTGCACGGCATAGACAAGGGTACAGCGCGGGAAGATATGCCGCGGCCCCGTTACGGTCATGAGCCCTGCGGACTTGCGCTGCTTTCGGAAATCGCGGAGAGCCTCAAAATTCCGAAGCGCTGGCGCCGGTGCGCCGAATTTGTTATAAAAGAGGGCGGGCGCGCCGCGCGCGCCGCCTCGCCCCCGGAAATATCCGCTCTTGTGCGCGCTCTTGCAAACGCTCCTCTTTCAGTACGCGATTTTCAGATCATCGCGGCGGCGGACAACCGCGGAAAACTTCCCGATTGGCTCGCGCGTTTCGGCGAATATCTCTCCGTGGTAAAATCCGCCGCGCGCGCGCATATCCCGAAAGGTTTGAGCGGCGCGGAAAGAGGCGAATACATCAGGCAACGCGAGACAGAGGCGCTGAGCAAATTCATGGAATCGGAGAAAAGCTGACCGGACTGGAAACCCCGGGCTTTTGCGACGCGCGCCGGCACAACTGAACGGAGTACCTTCGCTCCGGCCGTGTGACGGGAGCTTATCTGTCGCGCTGAAAAGACGTTTTGCCGGCGGGTGCAGTTGCCGCATGGCGAGCCCGAGCTTTTATAACCGAATTAAATTTATCCTAGGCTGTGAGCCGAGTGAAAGACGGAGAACTTTGAAGAACCGCTGCCGGAGTCTGTGCAACAGGGTCCGGTCGCGAAAGTTTTTCGGCCGCGGGGGACGATATACGGGGCGCTTTTAGGCATCACTGTCAGATCAGAGACAAATCACCTTGACCTTTACTCACTATAGTTTCATCCGAAGCGTTGCCGGCAAGCGCCTCGCGGCGGACGCGAAAATTCCGTTGCGCATGCTCATGCCGCGCGGGCTGTGTGCCGCGGCCACGGCGCGCATTGCCCCAATGCGGTAAAGAGCGCGACGTCAGCCAGATTACTTATCCCGCTGAAAGCGTGGGGCGGGGTGTCTTTGACGGCGCGGGACCGCTGCTGCGCGGCGGCGCGCAAAGCCGGCGGGCGCGCCGCCGCGCCGACGGGAAGCGATCTTTCTTTGCCGCCGAAGCTGTGGCGAACGCTCGAGCCCCGCGCGCTGTCCGGCGAATAAACCCCGGCCGGAAAAAATTAAAGAGGCCGCGCAGACGGCCTCTTTTGTCCCACGGGGGGCGCGCCCCGTTTTTTATTCTTGGTTTTTCTCCGGCAGAGTCAGCGGCTGTCTGCCGCCCGCCGTTATGTCGCAGTACCCCTGATCCGTGAGTTTGAGTTTCGGAATGACTGAGAGCGACATAAAGCTCAGCTGCATCAGAGCTTCCGTTCCGGGGCAGCCGATTTGTTTCGCCGCATCTTCGATAACAGAAAGTTTTTCAAGAATTGTCTCCGCGTCGAGCAGGCTCATAAGGCCGCCGACAGGCAGTTCGAGGCCGGCTAAGATTTTTTCTCCGCAGGCGACCACTATCCCTCCCCTCATGCGCGCGAGCTCGGCAAGCGCCGTGGCCATCGACAGGTCGTCCATGCCGGCGCAGGTGTAGTTGTGGGCGTCGTGCGCTACGGAGGAAGCGACGGCGCCGCGCTCTATCGGGAAACCGAGCAGGAAGCCGAGCGCGAAGCGTCCGGTGCCCCGGTTTTTCTCGACCACAGCCATTTTCGCGAGACGGCGCGACGGATCCGCGCGGGCGCATCCGTCCGCCGCGAGAGGTTCGACAGCGACAGTTTCGGTCGTGACCTGGTGGCGCGTCACGCCGATTGCGTTGATATATTTATCGCCGGGGGCGAGACGGACCTTCAGCTCGCCGGGCGACGGCGTCTTTACCTGCCTGTCCTGCCCAGGAAGCGGAGAGATGACGGCGGGCGCGAGGCTTACCGTCGTTTTGCCGTTTTCGGCGACAAGACGCCCGCGTTTCCAGACGCGCGTCACGCGGCAGCTTTCGAGGCTGTCGACGAGCGCGAAGTCCGCTATTTTGCCCGGCGCTATGGCGCCGCGGTCGTACAGGCGGAAATATTCTGCCGCAGTGAGAGTCGCGGCGCGCAGAGCCGCAAGAGGCGGAACTCCGCATTCTATCATTTCGCGCACACAGCCGTCCAGGTGGCCGCGCTCCCGTATGAAGGCGGGCGTTATGTCGTCGCTTACCGCCATGCAGCGCACGCAGAGGCGCGGGTCATCGGCCAGCAGCCGGGCCAGCTCTTTCAGGTTGCGCGTTGTCGCGCCCTGGCGGATCATGATGTACATGCCGCGGCGCAGTTTTTCAAGAGCCTCCTCCCGCGTGCCGCATTCGTGGTCGGAAGTGACGCCGCCGAGCAGGTAGGCCGAAAGGTGCGCGCCGCTCACCCCGGGCGCGTGGCCCGTTATCACATATTCCTCAGCCGCCTCGAGCTTGTCCCATACGCCGCCGTCGCCGAGAATGACACCGGGGAAGTTCATCATCTCGCCCAAGTGCGTGCAGGTGCCGTCGGAAAGCAGCCGCGCGATACCGTCGGCGCCGATTTCCTCGAAGGGCGTTTCAAAAGAGGAGGCGGGAACGCATGACGGCGCGCCGTAGAATATGTCAAGCGGCAGGCCTTCGCTTTCGCGTTTCATAAAACGCACGCCTTCGACGCCGCATGTGTTCGCTATCTCGTGCGGGTCGGCCATAGCCGTCGTCGTTCCGTGGGGGACGAGCGCAGCGGCGAATGCCCGCGGCGCCATCATTGTGCTTTCCACGTGTATGTGGCCTTCGATGAATCCGGGTATGAGCAGGCCGCCCGCGCAGTCGATTTCCTCGGCTCCTTCGCAGCCCCCGCCTATTCCGACAATGACGCCGTCCTTTACTGCTATGTCGGCGCGTTCCGTCTCCATGGTGTAGAGGTTGGCGAACTCGGCGTTTCTGAACACAGCGTCGCAGATTTTTTCCCCCGTCGCGCAGGGAAGAAGATTTTTTAAGCTCATCTCGTTACCTCCGGGGCGAGTCCCCTTGTGAAATGGTAAAATATATCACTAACATAATATATTTTATCAGTTAATCTGTGAAAGCGGTGTGTGCTGATGGGTGGCTGCGGTTCGCGCGGCGTAAAAGATTACGGCGCTCCGGTTAAAGAGAATGTGAAGCTGACGGAAAGGATATTCTGGATGACCTTTGAGGCGCCGGAACTCGCCTCGGGCGCGGAGCCGGGGCAGTGCCTGATGGTGTTCCCGCGCGACGGGGCCAAAACGCTCGGACGCCCCTTTGAAGTCGCCGACGTTTCGCCAGAACGCGGCGAAATTTCGGTCTGCTATATGACGGCGGGCGAGGGCACAGCGATACTATCGCGCGTGAAAGCGGGAGAGTCTTTGAAAATCCGCGGCTTCGTCGGTGTTCCGTACCCCGCGGGACGCGGCGCGATCGCGGCCGGAGGCGGAGTCGGCGCGGCCGGATTTATTTTGGCGCGCAAGCGCGGAGCGGCGTCCGAGCTTTATGTTGGTATGCCGGGACGGGGGTGCGAGGATTTCGCCGCTAAAATCAAAGCAATATGCCCCGACGCGAAAATTTTCACCGACGACGGCAGTTTCGGCGACGGGGACTCCATGTTCAGGGTTCTTCCGCGCGATCCCGGCGGCAAAGAGATCTGGTGCTGCGGCCCCGCGGGCTTTATGAAGGCGATGGCGCGCCACTGCGGAAACTTCAGACAGCGGCTTTATTTCAGTCTCGACAAGCGCATGGCCTGCGGCTGCGGCGGATGCATGGGCTGCGTGGTAAAAACAACGTCGGGGCTGAAAAGAGTCTGCGTCGACCGGTCGCTGTTCAGGGCGGACGAGGTGGATCTCGATGACTGTTGATCTCTCTGTGCGCGTAGGCGCGCTGGAACTTCCGTATCCGGTCATAGCCGCTTCCGGCGTGTGGCCTTATGACAGCGCTTTTTGGAGCGGCGAAAAACTTGACGGAATCGGCGCGATTTGCACGAAAGCAATAAGTCTGGCGCCGAGGGATGGGAACCGCGGCGTCAGAATATGGGAGACTCCGTCGGGAGTGCTGAACAGCATCGGCCTGCAAAACTGCGGCGCGGCCGAATTTGCCGCGCGCTACGCGGAGCTTGTGGGGAAATGTCCGCGCCCGGTGGTCGCGAACGTAGTCATGGAGCGTCCGGAAGAAACGGCGGAAACGCTGCGCCTGCTTTCGGGAGTTAAAGGCCTCGCGGCGGCGGAGCTTAATATCTCGTGTCCCAATGCAGACGGCGACGGCATGGCGTGGGGCATGAAGCGCCGCGACGCGGCTCTTGCCGTTCGAACGGCGAGAAAGGCCTGGAGCGGGCAGCTCTGGGTGAAGCTCACGCCTCAGGCCGCGGATATAGCGGAGGTAGCCCGCGCTGCGGAAGCGGAGGGCGCGGATGCGGTTGTGTGCGCCAACACGTGGCTTGGCATGGCAATGGACATGGCGAAGGGCAAACCGGCTTTCGACCGCGCAGCGGCGGGATTGTCGGGACCCGCGGTATTTCCGCTCGCGCTGCGCGCCCTATGGCAGACGGCGGGGGCCGTAAAAATACCGGTAATCGGCTGCGGCGGCGTCTCAAACGCATCCGACTGCGCGGCGATGCTGCTTGCCGGCGCCTCAGCAGTGGAAGCCGGAAGCGCTTTCTTCGCCGACCTGTCGGCCGGAGCGTCGATTTGCGCCGGACTTCCCGAATTTGTATCCCGCTTCGGCGCGTCGAAACTCTCCGACCTCACGGGGCGCGCGAGAATCCGTTAAAAAAGGTGGAAATCGGACGGCAATGAGCAAAAGGATAATAATCACAATAGACGGCCCCGCCGGAGCGGGGAAGAGCACAACGGCGAAAGCCGTGGCGCTGAAAACAGGCCTGTCCTATCTCGACACCGGCGCTCTTTACCGCGCCGTCGCGTGGAAACTTGACGGAACAGGCATAGCCCCGGAAGAAGAGGCAAAAATCGCCGAGGCGCTGAAAAATCTCAAAATCGAAATATGCGGCGGAAAAATCACGGCGGACGGAGAAGACGTCACCCGAAAGATACGCGACGCCAAAATAGACGCCGTCGTTTCTGCCTACGCCGCGAAGCCCGCGGTGCGGGACGCCCTTTTGGGCTTCCAGCGCGCCCAGGCCGAAGGCGGCCTTGTGGCGGACGGGCGCGACATGGGGACAGTCGTATTCCCGGAGGCGCAGCTTAAAATTTTCCTGACGGCAAGCGCAGAGGAGCGGGCGCGGAGGCGCTGCGCGGAACGCGAGGCAAGGGGCGAAAAGGTCTGCTATGACGAAATATTGAAGCAAGTGACAGAACGCGACCGCCTCGACATGACTCGCGAGATCGCTCCGCTGCGTCCGGCGCTCGGCTGCGTAATACTCGACAGCACGGAGATGAGCGCCGAAGAGGTCGTTGACGCTATCGCCTCGCTCGCGCAGGAGATAGAGGCGCGGGAGACGCGTTGAGCCGACAGCGGCGAGCGGCGCGCGACCTGCGGCCGAAAGCGCCGAAGGCCGTGACGGCGGCGATAGGAAACGGGGAAGAAAAAGACTCTCTTGACGAGCTCGCGCTTCTTTTGAAAAACCTGGGCGTCCCCGTGGCGGCACGCGTCATACAGAAAAGGCGCGCGCCCGACCCAGCTTCGTTCATAGGCGCCGGCAAAGCGCAGGAGATAAAAGAATACGCCGAGCTTAACGGCGTGACGCATCTTGTTGTCGACGACTTTATCTCGCCGACGCAAAAGAGCAACCTTCAAAAACGCACAGGGCTTCAGGTGTGGGACAGGGGCTTTGTGATAATGAAAATTTTTGAACGGCGGGCCGACACGGCAGAGGCCAAGCTGCAGGTTGAACTCGCGCAGTACCGCTATGAAATCCCCGGCCTTAAGGGGCTCGGCCGCCAGATGTCAAGGACGGGAGGCGGAATAGGCACGCGCGGCCCCGGCGAAACGGAATTTGAGCGCCACAGGCGCAAGCTCGAACTCAGGATAAAAAGCATAACGAAGCGCCTTGAGGATGTCAGAAGAAGGCGCGGCGAAAACAGAGAACGGCGCAAACGCGGGGGTGTTCCGCTCGCGGCGCTCGTCGGCTACACAAACAGCGGAAAATCAACGCTGCTACGCGCCCTTTCAAAAGACGGCGGCATATTGGCGAAAGATCAGCTTTTTTCGACCCTCGACACGGTCGTCAGAAGAATCGAAACGGTTTCGCGCGCTCCCTTTCTGCTGTCGGATACTGTCGGCTTCATACGAAAACTCCCACCGGAACTTATCGCGGCCTTTCGCGCCACGCTTGAAGAGGCGGCGAACGCAGACCTTCTTCTGATTGTCGTTGACTCCGCCGACAAAGACCCCGTCTCCACGCTAGACATAGTGCTTGAGACGCTGAACGGGCTCGGCGCCGGAAACCTGCCCCGTCTCGTGGTGCTCAACAAGATAGACAAAAGCGGCGCCGCCGCCTTTGAAACGGCGATTGAACTCAGAGCGCGCGGCGAGAGGGCGGTCTGCGTATGCGCGGCAGACGGACGGGGCTTTGACGAAATGCTCGACGAAATCGACGGAATTTTTTCCGGCGGCGTTGCGCAAAATCGCGCTGAGGATATATTATAACAAGGCTGATTAGTCCGCTTTGAAAGGTGGTTCTCTATGTACATAAGCATGACGGGCTTCGGCCGCTCCAGGGCGGAGACGAAGTGGGGGACAGTAAGCGCGGAGCTTTCCAGCGTGAACCACCGCTATCAGGAAATTTCGGTGCGCCTTCCGCGTGAGTTCGCATACATGGAACCGTGGTTCCACCAGAATCTCAGAAAAATGTTCCGCCGCGGCAAAGTCCAGCTTCGAGTCGAAGTGCTGTGGGCGCAGGACTTCAAAACCGGACGCGTCAACAGAGAAACGCTCTTTGCCTATTGCGGCGAGATGGCGGAGGCACGCCGTGCCCTCGGCCTCGCTCCGGAAGTCGAAGTCGAGCGCGTGGCTCTTTTCCCGGGAGTGCTTGATATGCCGAAGTTCGACGAAGAGAATGAATCTCGGGACGCGGAAGCGGCCTTTAAGAAACTGCTGGACGAAAGCGTCGCGTCATGGCAGAAAATGCGCGCCGCGGAAGGAGCGCACCTGCGCGCCGAGGTGCTGACGCACCTCGCGGAAGTCGAGCGCCTTACACGCCTTATAGAGGAAAAATGGCGCCCCGCGCGCGATTCGGCCTTTGAGGCGATGAAAGCCCGCGTCACGGAAACGCTTGAGAAAATCGGCGAGAAGCCGGATGAGCAGCGCTATATGCAGGAGATAGTTCTGCTGTCGGATAAATGGGACATCGCGGAGGAGCTGGCGCGCCTTAAAAGCCACATATCAAAATTCCGCTCCGCCGGCGACAGTGACGAAAGCGCGGGACGCAAACTTGATTTTATAGTGCAGGAAATGAACCGCGAGGTCAACACACTTGACTCAAAGGTGGCGGACGCTGAAATCCGCTGGCTTGCCGTGGATGCGAAAGCAGCCTTGGAACGCGTGCGGGAGCAGATACAGAATCTGGAATAGCCATGCGGCAGACTCTTCTTCACGTGGGATTCGGAAATATGGTGGTTGCGGAACGCGTCGTCGCGCTCATCAGCCCGGATTCAGCGCCGATACGCCGCCTCAAAGAGGAAGCGCGCGAGGCGGGGCTTCTTGTGGACGTGACGCAGGGGCGCAAGACGCGCTCGATACTGATAATGGACAGCCGCCACGTGATACTCTCGGCGATACAGCCGGAAACGGTGACGGCGCGCTTTGAGGGAGAGCGGCAGGCATGAGGGGCAGCCTTTTTATTTTTTCGGGCCCCGCCGGTGTGGGAAAGGGAACTGTGCTGAGCCGCGCGCTCGAAAAGCTCTCCGGCATAAAATATTCCGTCTCCTGCACGACCCGCGCACCGCGTCCCGGCCTCGACAGAGAGGGAGAGACTTATTACTTTGTCTCGGAGAACGAGTTCAGGCGCAGGATAGCTGCGGGCGATTTTCTGGAATACGCCGAAGTTCACGGCCATCTCTACGGCACAAGGCGCGACATAGTGGAATCGGCTCTCGAAGCTGGAACGGACATCGTGCTTGAAATAGACGTTCAGGGCGCGTTCATAGTAAAAGAAAAAATGCCGGAAGCGGTGACGGTTTTCATCAAGCCTCCGTCGATGGAGGAGCTGCGCCGCCGTCTTGAAGGGCGCGGCAGCGAGCCGGAGGAGGAGCGGGAGCGGCGTATCAGAAACGCGGAAAGAGAAATCGCCTGCTCGTACAGATACGACCATGTTGTAATAAACGACAGACTTGAAAAAACCGTCGAGGAAGTCGTAAATATTGTAAGAAGACAGAGGGAGGAACGCCGTCAATGATATATATAGACCTTGAAAAAATCTACCGTGAAAGAGACATTCCCAATAAATACATACTGACGCTCGTCGTTTCGGCGCGGGCGCGCCAGCTCAGCGAACGCCGCGGCCTGAACGGGGACGAGAAATACATCTCCATGGCGGTCGACGACGTGACTCACGGCCGCCTGGCCTACCGTATCGTGGCCCCCCAGCCGAAGCAGGGAAATGACCCGGCAGCCTAAGAGGTTGCTGTTCGGCGTAAGCGGCGGCATTGCCGCCTATAAAGCGCCGGATATTCTCCACGGGTGGGTGAAGCTCGGCTTTGAAGTTGAGACTATACTGACAGAGTCGGCTGAACAGTTTGTCAGCCCGCTTGCCCTTTCCACGCTGAGCAAGCGCCGCGTTTGGCGCGAGCGCGATTTCCTCTCCCCGGAGTACGGCTGGCGGATACCGCACATTTCGCTGACAGACTGGGCGGATTTGTTCGTGATCGCGCCATGCACGGCCAACGTGCTTCGCGTATGCGCCGCCGGCGACGGTTCCACGCTTCTCGGCGCGGCGCTGCTTGCCAACGAAAAGCCTTTGCTGATCTTCCCCGCGATGAACTGCAAAATGCTTTCCTGCGAAGCGGTGCGAGAGAATATCAGAATCATTCGCGGGCGCGGCGCTGAAGTCGTTGACCCCGACAGCGGGCTTCTTGCCTGCGGGTACGAGGGCAGCGGACGCCTGCCCTCCGCGGCTGTCATAAACGATTATGTCATGCGCGCTCTTTGCGATAAAAAAGATTTCGCGGGGCTTCATGTCGCCGTCACAGCCGGCCCTACGCACGAATATATCGACCCTGTCCGTTTCATAAGCAATCCGAGCAGCGGGAAAATGGGCTATGCCATAGCTGTCGAAGCGTGGAGGCGCGGCGCTGATGTTACTCTGATAACGGGGCCTTCGTCTCTCCGCCGTCCCGCCGGCCTTGATATAGTGGAGACAGTCACCGCGGACGAAATGTACGAGGCATGCATGAGAGTCTCGGAGAGCGCCGACGTCATAATAAAGGCGGCGGCTGTCGGCGATTACAGGGCGGCCGAGCGCGCGGACCAGAAAATCAAGCGCGGCGGCAGAGAGACGCTCACGCTGGAACTTGTGCAGAACCGCGACATTGCGGCGGCTTTAGGCGCGCGTAAGCGCGCGGGACAGATACTGGTCGGTTTTGCCGCCGAAACGCAGAACGTCATAGAAAATGCGCTGGAGAAAATGGAGCGGAAGAACCTCGACATGATAGTATCAAACGACGTGTCGGCTCCGGGCGCCGGGTTTGCCGTTGACACGAACGCCGTCACAATAATGACGCGCGGCGCGGCGCCGGCGCGTTTCTCGGGAACGAAAGAAGAATCCGCTTCGCGTGTGCTTGACGCCGTCTCGGCGCTTCTCGCCGGGAAATAATGCAGTCTGTCCACGCTGTTTTCCCCGCCCCCTGGTGGACGCCCCTCTCCTACAGATGCGATGATGAGCTTGAGGAGGGACTTCGCATAGCCGCTCCCCTTGGCGGAGGCGTCAGAGTGGGAGTGACGGTGAAATCGGGCGGCGGTTTCTCCGATGCCAGGATAAAAAAAATCGAGAGCGTCATAGACGAACGCCCGCCGCTGCCTCCCGAGCTGTGGCGGCTCGTCCGATGGTTCGGGAGCACCTGGTTCGTCGGCACGGGCTTTGCCATGAAAACCCTGCTCCCGTCGAAGTTCTTTTCACGCGAAGCGCTGCCGCAGCGGCATGAAGCCGGGTCCTCCGGCCGTTTCGCCGCGGAATTTTTATATCACACCGACTGCGAAAAAAGATGGCGGCGTTACGCCGAGATTCTTGAGGAAGGCGGCGCCGCGCTCGCGCTGTTTCCGGAGGCCGCCATGGCGCGCGCCTTCTGGGAGAGTCTGCCCGAAGGCCTTAAGTCGCGCGGCGCGCTGTGGCCCGACAGCCCGGCTAAGCGCTGGCGGCTCTGGAAACTCGCTCTTGCCGGCGGCGTGGAGTTTATCGCCGGCCCGCCCGGGGCCGCTTTCGTACCGCTCGCCGGTCTCTCCGCGATAATAATGGACGAAGAAAACCAGGGAGGCTGGCGCTCGCAGAAACACCCCGTTTACAACGTGCGGCCGCTGCTCGGCAAGCGCGCGGAGTTCGCGAAAGCGCGCTTTATCCTCGGAGGCTCGGCGCCGTCGTCAAAAATTTTTCTCTCCGAAAAGCCGCGGTGCGACGCGAGAAACAACGGCGCGAGGCTTGTGTTCGTCGACATGAAAGAGGCCTGCTCCTCCGAGTTCGCGTCCCTCAGCGGCAGTCTCCCGATAAGCGTCCCTCTGCTTCGCGAAACGGCGGCGGCGCGGGGCAGAGGCGAATGGGCGATGTGGCTGCTCGACCGCAAAGGGTACGCGCAGGAACTGTACTGCGAAGAATGCGGCTGGGCCGCGCGATGCGGCAGGTGCGGCTCGGCGATGCGCTGGGAAGAAAGGCGCGGCAGGCTGCGGTGTGTATTGTGCGGGGAATGCGCGGCGCTTCCCGAACGGTGCCCGAACTGCGGGGGTCTTCTGATGCGCGGCTCGCGCCCGGGGCTCGAAGCTCTCTTTGAACGTGTAAGAGGCGCTCTCGGCGGCCGGTTCGGCAGCGTACTGCTCATGCAGAACGACGAAGAAAAAATCCCGCGGGCGGAAGAACTCGCGAAACAGTACAAAGGCGGCGCGCTCCTTATCGGGACAAGGAAACTGCTGTCGCTTTGCGGCGGGCTCAAGCCCTCGGCGATAGGCTGGATAGACGCGGACGCGGAAGCGCGCTCCGACGGTTACGACGCGAAGGCGCGCGCGTTTGCCATGCTCTGGGAATCCATGTGGCGCGGCGGCGGAGAGCGCCGCGTCGTGGTGCAGAGCCGCGCCCCCGGCCTCGGCTGGCAGGAGGGGCTGAGACGCGGCTGGGAAAATTTCTGGGCGCGCGAACTGCGGGAGCGCCGCGAGCTTGAACTGCCGCCTTTCGTGCCGATGATCAAAATAACGGCGCGGCGGGCATGCGCGGGCGAAATCGCGGAAAAGCTCGACAAAGCGGGAATGGATTACTGGCAGTCCGACGAAGAGGGCGCGCTGTGGGTGCGGACAAAACGTTTCGCTGAGCTCGGCGCGATACTCGCGCCCCATTTCGGCATAGCGATGTCTGGAAAAGGATTCCCCTCTGTATTATTATATCTGGACTGAGGGAAAAACCCTCCGCGGCGGCGCGGCGGCGCCCCCGTCAACTAACTGGGGGTATGTACATGAAAGCTCTGGTCACGGTACTCGGAAAAGATAAGGTAGGCATCATCGCGAACGTATGCACCTACCTCTCAGAAAAAAACGTAAACGTTCTTGAAATTTCTCAGACTATTGTAGGAGACTACTTCGATATGCTGATGATAATCGACATAACGAAAGCGTCCTGTTCGCCCGGCGAACTCGCGGGAGGGCTCGCGGAGCTGGGCGCCGGCCTCGGCCTCGTGATACGTTTTCAGCGGGAAGAGATTTTCGAAAGCATGCACAGGATATAGCGCGCCATGATAACAAGATCCGAAGCACGGCTCACGAACGAGATGATCCTGGAGGAAAATCTCGACGTCCGCACAATAACGATGGGAATCAACATACTCGACTGCGCCGACACCGACGAAAAAAAATTCTGCGGCAAAATATACGACAGAATCACAAAGCGCGCGGAAAGCCTTGTGCGCGTCGGCGACGAGATAGCGCTTGAATTCGGCGTTCCGGTAGTCAACAAGAGAATATCGGTCACTCCGGTAGCGATAGCCGGGGCCTGCTGCGAGACGGAGAGCTTCGTTGAAATAGCGCGCACTCTCGACCGCGCCGCCGGGGAGGTAGGCGTCAACTTCATCGGCGGCTTTTCCGCGTTTGTCCAGAAAGGAATATCCGCCGCCGACCAGAAACTCATAGACTCCGTTCCCGAGGCTCTCGCCGCGACGGAGCGCGTATGCTCCTCCGTCAGCCTCGCCTCCAGCCGCTCGGGCATAAACATGGATGCCGTAAAAGAAATGGGCTCGGTGATAAAGAAGACGGCTTTCCTGACGAGAGAGAGAGATTCGCTCGGCTGCGCCAAATTCGTCGTATTCTGCAACGCCGTGGAGGACAACCCCTTTATGGCGGGAGCTTTCCACGGCACAGGGGAGGGCGACTGCGCCGTAAACGTTGGCGTAAGCGGCCCGGGTGTTGTCAAGCGGGCCCTCGAGGATGTGCGCGGCGCTGACTTTGAGACGCTCTGCGAGACAGTGAAAAAAACCGCCTTCCGCATAACGCGCGTCGGCCAGCTTGTCGCGCGCGAAGCGGCGGAGAGGCTCGGCGTGCCTTTCGGGATAATCGACCTTTCGCTTGCTCCAACGCCAGCGGTAGGCGACAGCGTCGCGGAAATACTTCAGCAGATGGGGCTCGAGTACGCCGGCGCCCCCGGCACGACGGCGGCTCTTGCCATACTCAACGACAACGTCAAAAAAGGCGGGGTAATGGCCTCATCCTACGTAGGCGGCCTGAGCGGAGCGTTCATTCCGGTCAGCGAAGATCACGGCATGATAGAGGCGGTTGAAGCCGGCGCTCTGACGCTCGACAAACTCGAGGCGATGACCTGCGTCTGCTCTGTCGGACTTGACATGATAGCGCTGCCGGGAGACACGCCGGCCGAGACGATCTCCGGGATAATCGCCGACGAAATGGCGATAGGCATGATAAACAACAAAACGACCGCCGTCCGCGTCATACCCGTTTACGGCAAAGCGGCGGGAGATACCGTCACCTTCGGCGGCCTGCTGGGATACGCGCCGGTAATGCCGGTAAACGGCTTTGACTGCTCCGCCTTCGTGAACCGGGGCGGCAGAATCCCGGCTCCGATACACAGCTTCAGAAATTAAAGAAAAGAGAGCGCAATTACAATGGCGATAGCTGCGATTGTCGGCAGACCGAACGTCGGCAAATCTTCCGTATTCAACAGAATTTTAGGGAAACGCGCCGCGATAGTCGACGATCAGCCCGGCGTCACGCGCGACAGGCTCTACGGCGAAACAGAGTGGGCCGGGAAAAAGTTTTACATAGTGGACACGGGGGGAATACTCTCCGAAAGGGAGCACCCCTTCATGAACCTCATAGAAAAACAGGTGGATCTTGCCCTTGACGAAAGCGAAGCCGTTATCTTCGTCATAGACGGAAAGAGCGGAGTGACGCCGACGGACGAAGAAATAGCGCGCAAACTCCGCCGCGGAGGCAAACCGGTGATTGTCGCGATGAACAAGCTCGACAGCGAAAAACAGGAAGAGGCGATGATAGGCGAAGCCTACTCGCTCGGCTTCGGCGATGTCGTCGGCGTTAGCGCGGAACACAACACCGGATTTACCGAACTTATGGATGCGGTCGCCGCGAAACTCCAAAGCGCCGAATTTGAAGATGACACGGACGAAATACGGGTGACGCTCGTCGGACGCCCGAACGTCGGCAAATCGAGCCTGCTTAACGCCTTCGCCGGAGAGGAACGCTCGATGGTAAGCGACATAGCCGGCACCACGCGCGACGTTGTGGACTCTGTCGTCGAAACCGGAGGCAGAAAATTCCGCTTCCTCGACACGGCCGGACTGCGCCGCAAAAGCCGCGTAAACTCCGCGCTTGAATATTACTCCAACGTGCGCGCCTATCAGGCGATAGACCGCTGCCATGTGGCCCTGCTGCTGCTTGAGGCGCAGGACCTGCTGACCGAGCAGGACAAGCGCCTTGCCGGGCAGGTGCTTGAACGCGGCAAAGGGCTTGTGCTCGTCGTAAACAAATGGGACCTCGCGCCGAAAAAGGAGAAAACCGGCGACGAGGCCGCGAAGAAACTTATCGAGGAACTTCCTCTTGCCTCGCACGCGCCTCGTGTTTTCATCTCCGCGCTCTCCGGGCGCGGTCTTGGAAAACTGCCGGAAATTATTCTGAAAGTCGAGGAAAACCGCAGACGCAGGATACCGACCTCCGAACTGAACAGGCTTGTCAGGGAAGTGCTGGCGTTCGACCGTATGCCCGGCGACGGCAAAGGACACAGCCTGAAGGTCTACTACTGCACGCAGGCAGACGGAGCGCCGCCCGCGTTCGTATTTTTTGTGAATGACCCGCAGCTTGCCTCGAAAAGCTTCATGCGGCGCATTGAGAATCTGCTGCGCGAAATGGCCGATTTTTCGGGCGTGCCGATCAAAATTTTCCTAAGAAGCAAAAGCTGACGGGAAAACGCCGGCGGCGCGAATTTTTTAGATGTTCGGGCCTTGACGGAGAGAGCATTTATCTGTATAAATGCTATGTACTGCCTCAAGGCGGTTCAAATTTGAAACGGAGGTGGCATCGCGGTGACTAAGACAGACCTTATCAACATCGTGGCCAAAGAGGTAGAAGACGTTACCAAGAAAAAGGCGACTGAAGTTGTGGAAGCAATATTCTGCAATATCCACGAGGCGCTTCAGAAGGGCGAAAAAGTCCAGATTGTCGGCTTCGGCACGTTTGAAGTTCAGAAAAGAGCGGCGCGCCAGGGACGCAACCCGCAGAATCCGCAGAAAGTAATAGAAATCCCGGCGAAAAACGTTCCCGTATTCCGCGCCGGCAAATCCCTGAAAGAAGCCGTCAACAAGTAATTCTTCCAGGTCTCAGGCTTATATATTAAAAAATCCTTCGCGCTCCCGCGGAGGAATTTTTTTGCCGTACCTGAGCCGCCGGAGTTTCTGACAGAGGGCCGGTGTGATTGCCGCCGGCATTTGCCGTTCAACCGCCCTCTTGACCAAACCGAAAAATCGCTGTATCATATCTGCCGTTTACGGGATGTAGCGCAGTCTGGCTAGCGTACCTGCATGGGGTGCAGGTGGTCGGAGGTTCAAATCCTCTCATCCCGACCATTATTCGACGAAAGCCCGGCGGTTCTGCCGTCGGGTTTTTTCGTATGCCGCCGCCGAAAGCTCCGGCGCCCCGCGCGTCCCTGTTTTTGCAGCGGCGACATATACTGTCCGCGTTTGAATAATGACACAATATACCGGGTGTCAGACTGCAAACGGCATCTTTTGCTCCGGCGGCGCATCCCGCCGGGAGCTTTTGATGCCCCCGTTTTACCGGCAAAAATAAATTGACCCGGGCCGGAGAATACCGGCATACGGGAGAAGGAGCTACAAATGATAATAAATATTCACGGTTTTGAAAGCAGCGGAGAGAACGGCAAATATAAATGGCTGACGGAAAATTACGGCTGTCCGGTGTACTCGCCTACGTTTGATTACAGGCACACAAACCCGCGCATAGTTCTTAAAACGCTGCGCGACAAAATAGGCGAGGCAAAACGCGCGGACGCCGCGGAGCCGGTTAAAATAATCGGTTCAAGCCTCGGCGGTTTTTTCGCGAATATACTTAACATAATATTCCCCGATTCGCGCGCGGTGCTGCTGAATCCATGCTTTTTCCCATTTCTCTCGCTCGGCGCGAAACATGACCTCGCGGTGTGGCTGTGCAAGGAATACGCGACGCTCGTCGCTGAATATTCTTACGAACACGCGAGCTATGACAACATAATGGTGCTTCTCGCCGATAATGACGAAGAGATAAATCACGACATTCTGACGAGGCCGATGCTCCCGAAAAATTTCAGAAACCTGGAGACAGTCCGCGCCTCTCACCGGATGGAGATTGACGAAGCCATAGGAGAGAAGATAAAAAAATTTCTCGGATAGCGGCATGAGGCTCCGTGTGTTGCATTTTTGTGAAAAAGTGATAAACTTCAAATACAATTCTGGAGCAACAACTGGAAGAGTGGGTTTTCCCACTCTTCTTTTGTTAAAGGAGGCGTATGTGTGAACCGGGAGAAATACAAAGAGATTTATCGCGAGGTATGCGCGAGGGTCGAAGCTCTGGGCTACGAGTGCGCCGGTTTTGAGGCCGTCGCCGAGAACGGCATGGATATAGTCCGCGTTTATCTTGAAATGCCGGGAGGCGTCGACACGGAAGACTGCGAGAGAGTGTCGAAATACGTAGGGGAGTATCTCGATACGGTGGAAGAGGAACTGCCCGACCGCTATTTTCTGGAAATCAGCTCGCCGGGGGTGGAGCGCCCGCTGTTTGTCACGGAAGATTACAGGCGTTTCGCGGGAAGCGAAGCCGAGATTGTTTTGAAAAAAAACAACCGGAAGCTGCGGGGCGTAATAACGGGCGCCTCGGACGAGGAAGTGCGCGTTGCGTCGGAAGGAGGCGTTGTCTCCGTAAATCCGGCGGACATAAAGCGGGCTCATCTTGTCTACGCCCCGCCGCGTGGGCAGAAGAAAACCTTTAAGAAAATATCAAAGAAGAAAAAATAAAAACCGTCATAAGAAAGGGGTCGGATTGGAAAAATGCAGCTTGGCAAGGATTTCAAAAAAGTTCTCAGACAGATAGAGGAGGAAAAGGGACTCTCCGAGGAGACGATACTGTCGAGCCTCGAAGCCGCCATGATCTCCGCGTACAAGAAGTTCAAGGGCGGAAACCAGCGCATAGAAGTCTATACGGATATAGAAAACGGCGAAATCTCTCTTTACGAAGTGTACGAAATCGTGGCGGAGGTCGAAAACCCCGACGCCGAGATGACGCTGCAGGAGGCGGCCCGCCGCGGCTACAAGGATTTGTCGCTCGGCGACGTCATACGCTCCGAGGCGCTGCCTGAGAACTTCGGGCGCATCGCCGCGCAGACGGCGCGCCAGGTCATCATACAGAAGCTGAAGGACGCGGAGAGACAGGTCGTCTTCGAGCAGTTCTCGGACAAAATAGGCAATATCGTGACCGGCTCGGTTTTCAAGGCCGAGGGGGATCAGATACTCGTCCGCCTCAACGACAAGACGGAGGCTATAATGCCGAAGGAGGAGCGAATCGTCGGCGAAAAGTACAATCCCGGCGACCGCATGAAATTTTACCTCCTGGACGTCCGCCAGACGACGCGCGGCCCGCGCATAATAGTTTCGCGCACGCACCCCGGGCTCCTTCGCAGACTGCTTGAGCTTGAGGTTCCCGAAATCAGCGACGGCGTCGTCGAAATACACAACATCGTCCGCGAGGCGGGAACCAGAGCAAAAATAGCCGTCAAGAGCCTGGACGTAAACGTCGAGCCCCTCGGCGCCTGCGTCGGAAAGCAGGGCGGCCGCATCAAATCCATCAGCGGCGAGCTTAACGGCGAGAGAATAGACATAATCGTATTCAGCAACGACCCTCTCAAATACATTGTCAACGCTCTCTCTCCCGCGAAAATAGTCCGCATCGAGCCTCTTCTTGAACAGGACCGCTCGGTCATCGCCTATGTCCGCTCCGACCAGCTTTCGCTCGCGATAGGCAAGGCGGGGCAGAACGTGCGCCTCGCTGCTCGGCTTACCGGCTGGAAGATTGACATAAAGGTCAAGGACGAGGAGAAGCTCCCGACGATGAAAGATCTCTTCATGGATTTCTCCGAAATAATGTCGGAGGGGAAATAGGAGCGCCCTATGGCTAAGGCCGTGAAAAAGCCGGTAAAAAAACAGCGGCCGAGGACATGCGTCGGGTGCGGCGAAGTGTCCCCTAAAAGGACTCTTCTTCGCATTGTGCGCACTCCCGAGGGCGAAGTGCGCTGCGATCCCACGGGCAAAGCCAACGGCCGGGGCGCCTATCTGTGCGCGGATCTTTCGTGCCTCGCTGCGGCGAAGAAAAAGAAATCCCTTTCCCGCGCGCTGAAGACGGAGGTTCCCGATTCTCTCTATGACGAGATTGCCGCGCTCTGCGCGGAGAAAGAAAAAGAGAATTGACACTCCGCCGCGAACGCAGGATTCTCGATATGCTGGGCATGGCGCGCCGCGCGGGAGCGCTTCTCATCGGACAGGATAAAGTTCTGCCCGCGCTCAGAAAGCGCGAAAAGTACGCGCTGTTCATATCTGAGGATTGCTCCGCAGATGTTTTCCGTCGCGCGGTCGCGGCCGAAAAGCGGGATGAGGCTGAGATATTTTTGCTGGAAGGCGTAAGCCGCGCCCTGCTCGGGGCGAGCCTGGGGATAGCGTCGGCGCAGATTGCCGCGCTACCGGCGGAAAGCGGCTTTGTAAAAAAGATTCACACGTTGATTTGTGAGAGGAGAGATGCGGATGAGTAAAATCAGGGTTTACGATCTGGCCAAAAGGCTCGGCAAGAGCAATACGGAAATGGTCGAGCTGCTCAGAGGGCTCGGCATCGCCATTAAATCGCATATGAGCTCGATAAACGAAGAAATGGTCCCGACGGTGGAGGAGTCGCTCAGCAAAGCGCATGAAGAGGAAACGCGCCAGGAAATAGAGGCGCTTTCGACATACCCCGCCGTCATTGTGAAAGAGGGCGCGACGGTCGCTGAAGCGGCGGCGGCGGCGGACGAGAAGGCGGGAAGCGCGGTCAAGGCGCTGATGAAAGAGGGGCTTATGCTGCCCGCCGCCACAAAGTGTGACGAAAAAATCCTCCAGATACTCGGCAGGGCGTTCAAGAAAAATTTCATCTTCGCGGCGGAGGAGCCGGCTCCCGTGCCGGAAAAACCCGAAGCAACGGCCGTCCCGGAGCAAAAACCGGCCCCCGCTGCGCGGCCGGAGCCCCGTGAGTCTCCGCTGCGCGGAAAACTCAAAACCAAGGGGAAAAAGAAAAAGAGCGACAAGAGCGGCAAAGGCGGACTGCAGCCCCGCCCGCCGATAATTACAGTAATGGGGCACGTGGACCACGGCAAAACGACGCTGCTTGACAACATCAGAAAAACCCATGTGACAGAAAAAGAGGCGGGCGGCATAACGCAGCACATAGGAGCCTCGCGGGTCGAATACAACGGCAACACGCTCGTCTTTCTCGATACGCCGGGACACGAGGCGTTCACGTCGATGCGCGCGCGCGGCGCCCAGGTCACGGACATAGCCGTCCTTGTGGTGGCCGCGGACGACGGAATCAAGCCGCAGACAATCGAGGCGATGAACCACGCGAAAGCCGCAGGAGTGCCTATCGTTGTCGCCATCAACAAGATTGACAAGCCGGAGGCGAAACCGGAGCGCGTGCGCCAGCAGCTCTCCGACTACGGGCTTGTTCCCGAAGAATGGGGCGGCGACACAATCATGGTCGACGTGGCCGCCAAAAAAGGCACGAACGTGGACGAACTGCTTGAAATGCTTCTCCTCGTCGCGGAAATGCAGGAGCTTAAAGCCGACCCGAAAGCGGCTCCGGCTGGAACGGTAATCGAGGCGAACCTCGACAAAGGCAAGGGCTCCGTCGCGACGGTAATCGTGCAGGAAGGCACTTTGCGGCGCGGAGACATAATCCACACAGGCACCGCGTGGGGCAAAATCCGCGCTATGATCGACGACAAGGGGCGCGGCGTAAACGAAGCGGGGCCGAGCATGCCGGTCGAAGTGCTCGGCCTCGAAAGCGTGCCGCAGCCGGGAGAAAAATTCACGACGCTTTCGTCTGAGCGGGAGGCGCGCGAGATGATTTCGCAGAGCGAGTTCGAGCGCCGCGAGAGCGACCAGAGCAAAACGAAGCGGCTGACGCTTGAGGAGCTCTACGAGAAAATGCAGACGGAAGAGATCCCGCAGCTCCGCATCGTTCTCAAGACCGACGTGCAGGGCTCTCTTGAGGCTTTCCACGCCTCCCTCATGAAGATGAGCACGGACGCGGTTTCCGTTAATATCGTACACGAGGGCGTCGGCCGGATTTCCGAGTCCGACGTCATGCTCGCGTCGGCCTCAAACGCCGTGATTATCGGCTTTAACGTGCGCCCGGACGGCAACGCGAAGAAAGTGGCGGAAACAGAGGGCGTGCAGATACGCCTCTACCAGGTCATCTATGACATGCTTGACGACGTGAAGGCCGCCATGGAAGGCATGCTGGCGCCCGAGCTCCGCGAGCATACGCTCGGCCAGGCGGAGATACGCGAGATATTCCGCGTCCCGAAGGTGGGCAACATCGCCGGCTGCCGCGTCACCGAGGGGCTCATACGCAGGAGCGCGAAGGTGCGCCTTATCCGCGACGGCGTGGTTTTCTGGAGCGGCGAGCTTTCGAGCCTCAAGCACTTCAAGGACGACGTGCGCGAGATAAAAGCCGGCAACGAGTGCGGGCTGAGCTTTGAAAAATTTCAGGATTTCCGCGCGGGCGACGTGATAGAAGCCTACGAGATACTGAAAGAGAAAAAATCTCTGGACTGACGCGTGATGCGTTTCTGGATAGCGGCGGCGCGGCTTGAAATGCGTCTGCCATGCGCCGCGAGCCTGAAGGACAGACGGCGCGTCGTCCGTTCGATAACGGACGGCGTGCGCGGGCGCTTTGCCGTATCCGCGGCCGACCTCGGCCCGGACGGCGAGCCGCGCGAGGCCGTTCTCGGGTTCGCCGCGGCGGGGTCCTCTCCGCGCGAGCTTGAAGAACGCATGGGCAACCTCGAAAAATTTCTGTATCAGAGAGAAGAGGACGGGGAATTTGAGATAACCGGCTTTTCTCCGGAGGTGTTCAATTATGGTGACATATCGGATAGACAGGCTCAATAAAGAGTTTCTTCGCCTGATCTCCGGAATGCTTCAAACGCGCGTGAAGAACCCGGACGCGGGCGAGGCGGTGCTCACGACGGTATCTGTCTCGCGCGACCTGGGGCACGCGAAAGTTTTTTATACTCTCATAAATCAGGAAAACAGGGAAAAGGTGCAGGCGGCGCTTGACTCGGTTGCCCCTCTGCTCCGTTCGCTGCTGGGCAGGGAGATGCGCCTGCGCACGATTCCCGAACTTCATTTCCGCTTTGACGATTCCGAGAACAAAGCCCGCAGGATGGACGAGCTGCTCGACATGGTGTCCGCGCTCGACGCGCGGAAAAAAGAGGAGAGCGACGGCGGATGCTGAAAGGCGAAATTTTCGGCGAGGCGCTCGAAAAGCTGAAAAAATACGGCGCGTGGACAATCGTCTGCCACGAACGCCCCGACGGCGACACTTTAGGCTGCGCTTCCGCGCTCCGCTCGCTCGCTGAAAGGCTCGGCAAGCGCGCCGTCATACTCTCGAAAGACCCGCTTCCCCCCGCGTTTTTATACCTTCCGTATTCGGGCGAACTCATATGCGGCCCGTCGCCTTCCCCCTCCCTTGCCGAAGGGGCGCTGCTTGTCGCCGTGGACATGAGCACGCCGCAGCGCTCCGTGGAAAATTTCGGCGAACTGCTCTCTCTGTGCGCCGATTCGCTCTGCATCGACCACCACGGCGACAACACGCTTTTCTGTAAAACGAACGCTGTTGACGCGGAGGCTTCCGCAACGGCGGAAATCGTCGTGCGGCTGATGGAGGCCTGCGGAAGCGGCATAACGCAAGGCGAGGCCGTGGCTCTTTATACTGCGCTTGTCACGGACAACGGGAATTTCCGTTTCGGTTCAACCACGGCCGAAAGCCACCGCTGCGCCGGGGTTCTGCTTGAAGCGGGCGCCTCGCCCGCCGAGATTGACGACCGCGTAAGCCGTAATATGAGCGCGGGCGGTCTGCGTTTATGGGGCGCGGCTCTGTCAGGGACGGAGATTTTCGGCGGCGGCGAGCGCGCGCTCATCAAACTGCGGCGCGGCGAGCTTGAAGCCGCGGGCGCGGGGAGCGACGAGCTTGACGGCCTTGTCAATATGCCGCTTCGCGTAGAAGGCGTGAAAATCGCGCTTTTCCTGACGGAGCACGACGGATGCTGCAGACTCAGCGTAAGGGCGAGGCCCCCCTACAGCGCCCGGCGGATCGCCGCGGCCTTCGGCGGCGGAGGGCATCCCTGCGCGGCCGGCGCGACTGTCGCGCTCGCCTTTGACGAAGTTCTCGAAAGAGTGAGAAAAGAGGCTTTGAAAGATGCCGTTTTCGGGGATACTCCCTCTGAATAAGAGCGAGGGGCTGCGCAGCACCGAGTGCGTACAGAAAATACGCCGCCTGCTGTGGCGCGGCGCGAAAGTCGGCCACGGGGGAACGCTTGACTCGACCGCCTCCGGCGTGCTGGTCGTGCTGATAGGGCAGGCCACGAGGCTTTCCGGTCTTGTCATGTCGATGCGCAAGCTCTACGAGGCCGAGGTGACTTTCGGCGCCGCCACATCGACCGACGACGCAAGCGGCGCCGTCACCGCGACGGCTCCCTGCGGACATATCACCGACGAAATGATAGATTCCGCGCTCTGCGGCTTCGCCGGCTGGCGTATGCAGTCGCCGCCCGCCGTGTCGGCAGTGCACATAGAGGGGGAGCGCGCCCATCTGCTCGCGCGCGCGGGACGCGGCTTTATACCCGCCCCGAAGCCCGTGTTTTTCGCGAAAATCAGACGGACGTCAAAAATCGACGGCGCGGGGCGCGTTCGGTTTTCTGTCGAGTGCGGCCGCGGCACATACATACGCGCTTTCGCGCGCGACCTGGGAAAGCGCCTCGCCTCGGCGGCCCATGTCAGCGTGCTGACGCGGCTGGCATGCGGCCCCTTCAGAGCCGGCGCGATAAAAAAGGCGGAGGAGCTCTTTTCGATGACGGCCGCCGAAATAGAACGCGCGGCGACGCCCGTCGCGGAGTTTGAAGCGGGATGCGCCTCTTACGAAGCGGACGAGGCGGCATGCAGGGCGCTGAGCGCAGGCGGGAGCGTCGTGCTTCCGTCGCTTTCGCGGATTTCGTTCGGCGCGGGGATAAGCGCCGGCTCCCCGGTCGTCGTGAAATCCGCGCGGATTTTCTCCGTCTGCCGCGCCGCGGAAAAAAACGGGACGTTTGAGCTTTCGCCCGACGTGAATTTGATTTTATCCGGAGGATCGGAACAATGATATACGCGCTCGGAGCCTTCGACGGCTTCCATCTCGGCCACGCGCGGCTCCTTGACAGGGCGTCGGAGCGCGCGGCCCGCGGCGGAAGCGGGTGGGGCGTTATGACCTTTGACAGACATCCCCGCCGGCTTCTCGACGGGGAGAATTTCAGACTTCTCTTCTCGCCGCGCGAGAAAGAGCTTATCGCCTCACGTCTCGGCGTTCCGGTCATGGAGAAAATCGCCTTCACACGCGATTTCGCCGCATTCTCTCCGGAAAGCTTCGCGGACTACATCGGAAAAAAATATGACGTCCGGGGCCTTGTCATCGGGGAAAATTTCCGTTTCGGCCACTGCCGCGCAGGGACGCCGAAAATCCTTGCGGAAATATGCGCCTCGCGCGGCTGGACGATCGACGTCATACCGCGTTATACATTTGAAGGAATGACGGTGAGCAGCACTGAGACAAGACGCGCTGTGGCGCTCGGCAAAATGACGCTCGCCGCTAAAATGCTCGGCTATCCTTTCATAATAAGCGGCGTCGTGGAGGAAGGCGAAAGACGCGGACGCACTCTCGGCTTCCCGACGGCGAACATCGCGGTCTCCGGCGGAAAAATCTACCCGCCGGAGGGAGCCTACAGCGCGCTTGTGCGGACTGGAGGAGCGTGGCTTCCGTGCGCGCTGAACATCGGCAGCAACCCGACATTCGGGGGAGAGCGCGAAATACGCTGCGAAGCCCACGTCATAGGCGCGGACGAAAACTTCTACGGGCGCGAAATGTTCATATTCGTCACCTCGCGCCTGCGCGGCGAGATCAGATTCGGCGAAAGCGAAGGGCTTGTCGCGCAGATGACAAAAGACATCGAGGCCTGCCGCGCCGTGACGGAGGAATACATGCTTAAAAACGGCGCGGCAATGGAAAAATTCGCCGCCGTTCTTTGACAGCGGGAACATGCTATCGTATTATTATCAGGTTGCTGAAAAAAGCAGACGTATGAGGAGGAAGATTTCCCTTGCTTAGAACGATGAGAAACCACACCAAAACGATAATGATAATCGTCATACTGTTCTTCATCGCCTCGTGCTTCGCCGGATACGGGCTGTACGTGCGCGGCGGCGGCGGGAAAGGCGAAGGCATGAGAGACTACGCCGTCGCCAGAATAAACGGGCATGACGTCATGCGTTCCGAGCTCGAACGCGGCACGGCGAGCCTCGCCGAACAGCTCGGCAGAGATGTAGCCCCGGAGGACATTCCGCAGATACGCAAATCGGCGATAGACAACATGGCGGTCGACGCCGAAATCGAAAAAGAAATCCAAAACAGAAAAATAGAGGCGGCGTCGCAGGAAATCGACGAAGCCTACAGGCGCATGATGGACAGCTACCCGACGCGCGAGGAATTTCTTGCCTACATGAAGCGCAGCGGCGTCACGGAAAAACAGATGAAAGAGAACATATCGCGCCAGATCCGCGTGCAGAAGCTGATGGAATCCGTGGGCGAGGGGATAACGGTAGAGGACGGCGAAGTTTCCGCTTTCTACGACGCGACGAAAAACTTCCTTTACAAACAGCCCGCCGGAATCAAAGCCGACATAGCCAGCTTCCGCAAAGAGGAATCGGCCGAAGCCGCGCGCAAAGAAATAGCCGAAGGCGGCAAATGGGACGAAGTGATGGAAAAATACCGCGCCGACATAGAAACGGCGACGCCGCACGACAAGCCGGCGCTGCTCACGGATCAGATGCTTCAGAAAGAGCTTGCCTTCATCAAAGACCTGCCGGTCGGCGAGATTTCGCCCGTAAAGAAAGCGAACCCGCCATTCGCGTTCATCGCGATCAGCCGCGGGCGCGAGGCGGAGCGCATGCTCTCTTTCGACGAAGTGAAGGAGGACGTGCGCGAGTCAATACGCGTGCAGAAGATGCAGGAGAAACAGCAGCAGTTTTATGACGAGCTTCTCGCGCGCGCCGATATAAAGATACTCGACCCGGAGATATTCCCGCAGGAGAAAGCGCCGGAACAGGGAAAGCCCGGAGAAGGCGCGCAGAATGACGCAGCGGCCCCCGCCACCGGTGGCGCGCCTGCGGACAAAGCTGAGCCTGCCTCCGGCGTCAAGACAGAGAACACTGCAGCTCCGGCCTCCGGCGTCAATACTGAGGACGCTGCGGCTCCGGCCTCCGGCAGCGCGCCGGCGGACAAAGCGGCCCCAGCCTCCGGCGGCAAGACGGAGAATGCTGAGGCTCCGGCCTCCGGCGGCGGACAGTAGCGCGGGCCGCGCCAGTGCGGGCGGACAGATAAATTAAAGGCCGGATGCGGCGCGCGTCCGGCCTTTTCCGTGTTCTTTGCCCGTTTCTTTTTCTCCGCCTCGGCCGGGCCTGCCGGGGCATAGTCCCGCGCGCAGGCGGCGACGGCTTACTCCGCCGAGGCGCAAAGGCCTGCCGGTGAGAAAGCCCCGTGCGAGCGTCGGCGGGATTGAAAACGCGGGGGAGGCTTGTCATGCCGTTAAAAAAGCCCGCTTCCTGCCGGTCCGTCTCCCTCCCCGGCCCGCGCATGTGCGGCGGTGTCGCGTCACGGCCCCGTCACGGACATCAAGTCGGCCCCCGGCCCGCGCATGTGCGTCGTCGTCGCGGCTTAACCGAAACTTGTTGCGCAGATTTCATGATGCGGATATTGACAGCTTCGTAAGGGGGAGCTGTACAGTTTCTCGTAACGGCGTTGCAGTTTGAGCGCTTCTTCCGCACGGGATTATCCCCGTTGCTCGAAGAAGCGCTCTTCTTCTGCTGACGCGCCGGCACCGGCCCGCGCATATGCGGCGCCGTTGCCCGTTTTTCCCGGCCCGCGTTATCCGTTCCCTTCAAAAAAACCCGCGCAAATATTTCCCCGTGATGCTTTCCGGGTCTGCCGCTATCTCGGCCGGCGTTCCCGCCGCCACTATCCGCCCTCCGGCTGCGCCGCCTCCCGGCCCCATGTCTATTACGTAATCGGCGGCGGCAATCATGTCAAGGTCATGTTCTATGACGATTACCGTGGCTCCGGCGCCGATAAGCCGCCGGAAAACTTCCGTCAGCCGCCGGACGTCGAGCGGGTGCAGCCCTATGGTCGGCTCGTCGAAGACAAAAACAGAGTCGTCCTGGGTCCTTCCCATTTCCGCCGCCAGCTTAAGACGCTGGGCCTCGCCGCCGGAGAGCGCCGGCGTCGCCTCTCCGAGAGTCAGGTATCCGAGGCCGAGGTCCGCCAGAACCCGCAGGCGGTCGGTTATTTTTCTCAAGCCCGAAAGCCGTTCCAAAGCCTGCTCCACGGTCATGCCCATCATCTCAGGAAGAGAAACGCCCCGCTCCGGCGAAAGCGTCTTCCGGGGAACATACCGTATCCCGCCGGCTTCCTTCCTGTACCTTGTGCCGCCGCAGTCGGGGCAAGTTATCTCGACGTCCGGCAGAAACTGCACGTCCATGGTTATCTGCCCCGTGCCGTCGCACCCCGGGCAGCGGAGGGAGCCTGTGTTGTACGAGAAATCCCCCGCGCCGAGGCCGAGCCTTTTGGCTTCGGGAAGCGAGGCGTAAAGCCTCCGCAGTTCGTCCAGCACCCCGCTGTATGTGGCGACCGTGGAGCGGACGTTGACGCCTATGGGGGACGCGTCGATAAGATTTGCCCGCCCGACGCCGGGGGCTTCAAGCGCTCTGATGTGCGCCGGAAGCCTTTGCCCGCATATTGCCGCCTTGAGCGCGGGCAGCAGGCATTCCAGTATCATGGTCGTCTTTCCGGAGCCGGAGACGCCTGTCACGGCGGTCAGCCGGCCTTTGGGAATTTCGAGCTCCAGCGCGCGGACGGTGTGCAGAGGCCGCGTCGAGAGCCTTATCTTCCCGTGATCGAACATCGTCTCCGGGGCCGCCGTTTTCCCGTCTGCCGTCTTTTCTCTGCCCGCCAGAAAACCGGCAATCAGAGAGCCGGGCGTTCTCTCCACCTCCGCGACCGTCCCCTCGCACATCACTCTGCCGCCGCCCTCGCCGGCTCCCGGCCCCATTTCTATGAGCCGGTCGGCGGCCTTCAGCACCCGTATGTCGTGGTCCACCATGACCACGGAGTTGCCCTGCCTTACCAGATCGCGCACCATGCCGAGCAGTCCGTCCACGTTTGCCGGGTGCAGCCCTATGGACGGCTCGTCAAGCACATACAGCACGCCCGTTGTGCTGCTCCTCACCGCTCTCGCGATCTGCACGCGCTGGCGCTCCCCGGTGGAGAGCGTGGAGCCGGCGCGGTCGATCGTCAGATAGCCCAGCCCGAGCTCGATCAGCCGCTTTGCCGTACTCTGGAACTGGCCGCAGATGCTCTCCGCCATATTCCTCATCTTTTCGGGCATTGCCGCCGGAACGTCGCCGACCCACACGACGAGGTCGTCAAGCGTCATCGCGGACACTTCGGCGAGCGTTTTGCCGCGAATGAGCGACGACCTTGCCTGCTCGTTCAGCCGGCTGCCGCAGCAGCTGCCGCAGACCTCCTGCTTCAGGAATTTCTCGACCCGTTTCATGCCCGTGTCGTCCTTGACCTTGGCAAGCGCGTTTTCCACCGTGTAGACCGCGTTGAAATAGGTGAAATCCAGCTCGCCGCCCTGGTTGCTGTTTTTGGGCTTGTAAAAGATGTGCTTCTTTTCCGCAGGGCCGTGAAAGACAATCTCGCGCTCCCTCCCGGTAAGCTCCGAAAAAGGCACGTCCGTGCGGACGCCCATGGCTCTGCACACGTCGGTCATCAGCGACCACATCAGGGAGTTCCACGGCGCCACGGCGCCCTCGTCTATCGAGAGGCTCTCGTCGGGAACGAGCGAAGCCTCGTCCACCGTCCGCACAACGCCTGTGCCGCCGCACGCGGGGCATGCGCCGCCGCTGTTGAAGGAAAAGCTCTCGGCGCTCGGACCGTCAAAGACGGCGCCGCAGACCGGGCAGACAAGCGGCCTGTCCGCCGCGACGTCGGCGGTCGGGGGAAGGTAATGCCCGTTCGGGCAGCGGTGGCTACCGAGCCTTGAAAACATGAGGCGCAGGGGGTTCAGCAGTTCCGTCGAAGTGCCGAACGTGCTGCGAACGCCGGGCACGGCGGGCCTCTGATGCAGCGCGAGGGCCGCCGGAATGTTCTCGACGCTCTCCACTCTCGCGGCCGCCGCCTGGGTCAGCCGGCGCCGCGTGTAGGCGGACAGCGCTTCAAGGTAGCGTCGCGAGCCTTCGGCGTAGAGGACGCCCATCGCAAGCGACGACTTGCCGGAGCCGGAGACACCGGCTATGCCGACGAGGCGTCTCAGCGGAATGTCAATGTCTATGTTCTTCAGGTTGTGGACGCGCGCCCCTTTTATCTTTATGCAGGACGGCGCGTTTTCTTCGCGTGTGTCGTCGTTCATCTTTTCTGTCTCCCGCAGATTTCCGCGCCGGCCTGAGGCGCCTTGCCGACGCGCCGTTTGCCGGAAGCGGTATTTCCCGCACGGAAGCCCGTGCCTCGCGGGCTTGGGTTAAGTTCCGCGGCGCGATCTTCGGCGGCGGGTTTGCGTAAAGTATATGATTTTCCCGGGCGCGGGGCAAGGAGCGCGCTTGCGGCGGATTGTCCGGGCCGATTTTTTCTCTTTTGCGCGGAAACGCGGCAGGCGTGCGGAAGAGTTTTATCGCGAAAGTTTTAAGCGCGCGGGCGGGGTATTGACCGGGTCGTCGCGGACAAAGCGCTGGTCGCGTCTGTTTTAAGCGCTGGGGCGTGGTATTGACTATTCGTAGTGACTGCGGCACTGGAGGATTTCATAACTACTATGTTCCTTCTCTACACTACCGGCTTTGACTTTCGCGTCGTGTCGATCTTCAGCACGCGCCCGTATACGAGGAAGAAGTCATCCGGCTTGATTATTATGTCGGAATAAGCTGTAGGTTTGTCAATGATC
>CAYVEQ010000019.1:0-33112 GCA_964450835.1 uncultured Synergistaceae bacterium | reverse complement strand
GCCGGAGCGGCGGCCGGCGTCGATCCCCGCGTGATGGGCCTAGGGCCGGTGGCCGCTACCAACAAGCTCTTTGAAAAATTCCTCCGGCCGATGGGCATCGATATGAAAGATATTGACCTCTGGGAACTCAACGAGGCATTCGCTGCGCAGTCGCTTGGTTGCCTACGGGAATTGGGTCTGGAGAACCGACAGGACACCGTAAACGTCAACGGCGGCGCCATCGCGCTGGGCCATCCGCTGGGTTGCTCGGGCGCGCGAATCTCGACCACCCTGATTCACGAAATGAAGAAGCGCGGCGTCCGTTACGGCGTCGCTACCCTTTGCATCGCCGGAGGCCTGGGCATGGCCATGGCCTTTGAAAAGATGTAGCGGAAGATCAGATTGAGAAGCCGCTTAAAAATTTTGTTTTATACCAGATAATCGCGCGCGGTGAAGAAATTTCACGCGCCTCTCAGACAAAATAATACAAACCAAAAAGAGCCGAAGATTTTTTCCGGCTCTTTTTTGCGTCCAGTTACTTTCTATTTTTTTATTTTTTTTTTTTTTTGATCTTCCTCTTGACGATCTTTTAATGTTAGCATAAACTAACACATAGTGAATTAGTTGACGCTAACGCGCCGCCTCACGAACGGCGAAAGAAAAGGGTGATGCGATATGATGCCGCTTACGCTGGCAGGAACAGGAGAAAAAAACGTAATAGGCCGTGTCGGGGGAAACGGGGAGACAAGAAGATTCCTCGGCAGCCTCGGCATTATCACCGGAGCCGAAATCACGGTAATTTCGGCGAACCGCGGCAATGTCATCGTGAATGTGAAAGATTCGCGCGTCGCGATCAACGAGGACATGGCGCGCCACATTCTGGTGTAGCCGCGCCGCCCGCGAAAAAAGAAAGGAGATGCAGCCATGACTTTAGGCGAGGCAGAGGTCGGAAGCAGAGTTGTCGTGACTAAGATCGAGGGAGACGGGGCTTACAAGCGCCGCATAATGGATATGGGCATCACAAAGGGCACGGAGCTTTATATAAGAAAGGTCGCGCCGCTCGGAGACCCTGTCGAGATCACAGTCAGAGGCTATGAACTCTCCGTCAGGAAGAACGACGCGCAGTGTGTGCAGGTGCGCTGACGGCGGGAGTCCGGCCGTTTTTGAATTTTTTTGGGAGGGAACATAAATGACCATGAGATTTGCGCTTGCCGGAAACCCGAACTGCGGCAAGACAACGATGTTCAACGCGATGACCGGCGCGAACCAGTACGTCGGCAACTGGCCCGGCGTGACCGTCGAGAAAAAAGAGGGAAAGCTGAAGAGCGTAAAGACGGGGGAAGAGATCGTAATCACCGACCTTCCCGGCATTTACTCGCTTTCGCCCTATACGCTCGAAGAAGTGGTGAGCCGCGACTATCTTCTTAAAGAAGGGCCGGAGGTCATCATAAATCTCGTAGACGCGACGAATATAGAAAGAAACCTTTACCTAACGACACAGCTTATAGAGACGGGCATTCCCGTAGTCGTAGCGCTCAATATGTCCGACCTGCTTTCCAAACGCGGCATCAGGGTGGACAGAGAGCGCCTTTCGATGCTGCTCGGCTGTCCGGTGCTGGAGACTTCCGCGCTGAAAGAGACGGGGCTTGACGCTTTGGTCAAGGAGGCGGCCAAAACCGCGAAAGCAGCCGAGGCACCTCTTCCGCACGAGATTTTTTCAAAGGACACAGAGAGCGCGATAGCAAAAGTGCGCGCGCTTCTGCCAGAGTCCGTGGCGGAGGATAAAAAGCGCTGGTACGCGGTTAAGTTGCTTGAAAACGACAGCAAGGTCGTCGCCGAGACGGCGCTTCCGGGCGACGCAGCGGCGGCAGTCGCCTCGGCGAGAGAGGCGCTTGAGGCCGCGCGCGACGACGACATTGAAAGCATCGTCACGGACGAACGCTACAAATTCATTCAAAAAATCGTCGGGACCACGGTCAGAAAAGGCACGGAAGAGATGACCCTCTCCGATAAGATAGACAGTATCGTTACAAACCGGCTGCTCGGCATACCGATATTCATGGCGGTCATGTTCGTCGTCTACTACATTTCCGTAACGACAGTCGGCACATGGGTCACGGACTGGACGAACGACACCTTCGTCGGCTGGGTGCAGGAACAGGCTGGCGCGCTTTTGGAAAGTGCGGGCGCGGGCGACCTTGTCATGAGCCTTGTCGTCGACGGCATTATCGGCGGTGTCGGCGCCGTGCTGGGCTTCGTGCCCCAGATGGCGATACTTTTCTTCTTCCTCTCTGTCCTTGAGGACTGCGGCTATATGGTTCGCATCGCATTCGTCATGGATCGCGTATTCCGCCACTTCGGCCTTTCCGGCAAGAGCTTCATCCCGCTTCTCATCTCGTCGGGCTGCGGTATTCCCGGGATAATGGCGTCGCGCACGATCGAGCAGGATAACGACCGCCGCCTGACGATAATGACCGCGACCTTTATTCCCTGCGGCGCGAAGCTGCCGGTCATAGCGCTGATGGGCGGAGTGATGGCGAGTTACGCCACAGGAAGCTACGAGGCAGGCGGCCTTGTCGCGCCGCTTATGTTCTTCATCGGGATTGCGGCCGTGCTCTGTTCCGCTATTATCCTCAAAAAGACGCGCCCCTTCTCCGGCAAGCCGGCCCCTTTCGTGATGGAACTGCCGCAGTATCACGTTCCCTCCGCGAAAACCGTTGTTCTCCATGTCTGGGAACGCCTTAAAGGCTTCATCGTCAAGGCCGGGACGATACTCTTCGTCGCCTGCGTCGTGATGTGGTTCCTAGGCGGCTTCGGTTTTGGCGAGGAGGGCTTCGGCCTCGTCGAGGAAAGCTCGAAGAGTTTGCTCGCGGCGATAGGCGGGTTCATCGCGCCGCTTTTCGCGCCGCTCGGTTTCGGCAATTGGCAGTCGGTCGCGGCTTCGCTCGCCGGCTTCACGGCGAAAGAGGCGATAGTCTCTACGATGGGCGTACTCGCGAACGTCGCGGGCGACACGGAAGACGCGGCAACAGTCGCGGAGGCTGTGGCCGCGTGGTTCCCGACCACACTCGCCGCCTTCACCTTCCTGCTCTTCAACCTGCTTGACTCGCCCTGCCTCGCCGCGATAGCGACGATGGCGCAGCAAATGCAGAGCCGCAGATGGTTCTGGTTCGCGATACTCTTCCAGAATATTTTCTCCTACCTCGTCTGCCTCTGCGTCTACCAACTCGGCTCGTTCTTCGCGGGCGGCGCCTTCACTGTGATGACGGCGGTCGCGGCAGCGGTCGCGCTTCTCCTGCTCTACCTGCTCTTCAGACCCGACCCTTACAAAAACAGCAGGGTTTACTCGAAGCGCTCGGTACAGCAGGCGGCGTTCTGACAAAGCAAAAAATAGGCGCGGGAACAGTAGCGCTCCCGCGCCGGGCGGAAAGGAAAGATGCCTCGTGAAAGCCGACATGGTGATACTTCTCACAATCGCGGCCTATTGTCTGTTTGTCGTGCTGCGCCGCGCGCGGGCGAAAAAACGCGGATGCGGATGCGGATGCTGCGGCTGTCCAGGCTGCGGGAGCCGCGGAAATCTCTTCAAGAAAGAAGATTAGCAAAATGGGCGACCCGTCCGGCTCGATGTTCTGCGCTTTCGCGGCGTTCATCACGATATATTTCTTAGGCGCGGCGGTTTATTACGGACACAAATTCATCAGCGCCCGGCTGAAAAAAATAAAAGAAAGAAGCTGAAAGGAAGCGGGGCCCATGACCGACGCGGTAATACTCGCGATTGTCGCGGTGCTGACGTTCTTTGCTCTGCGCGGAGCCGCGAAGCATTTCGGGGGCGAAAGTCCCTGCTGCGGCGGGGGCGCGCCGAAGACTCCGAAAACTTCCGGAAAGAAGCTGAAGGGGCCGCCGGTTGCCGCAAAAACAGTGAAAATATCCGGAATGCGCTGCGAACGGTGCGCGCGGCGGATCTCCGAGGCGATAGACAAAATCGAAGGCGCAGCGGCAAAGGTCAGCTTTAGAGACGGAACGGCGGAAGTTTCCTGCGACAGGCCCGTGAAGGGTGAAGCGATAATCCGCGCAGTCGAAGACGCGGGGTACAAGGTGATTTCAATCACGGAACGACAAAACAGGTAAAATCAAAAAAAGGCGGGAGAAGCGAACCGCGCTCTCCCCGCCTTTTTACGCCGCGCGTGAATTTCAGCGCGCCGTCGGGTTTTCTCCGAAGAGACGGCGCAGCAGCTCGTGGCGCAGGCTCCTCTCGCTTACAGTGATTTCGTCCGCGCGCGCCGCCTCCATCGCGGCGAGTACAATGCAGGCGCCGCCTAAAATTATATCAGCGCGGCCGGGCGAGAGAGGCATTATCGCGCGCCGCTCCGCTGCCGTGCTTTTCGCGTAGAGGGCAACCTGCTTCATGACGGCGGGTTTTTCAAGGCGAAAGCCGTTTATTTTCCGGCTGTCGTATTCTCTCATTCCGAGGGCGACAGCCGCCATCGCCGAGACGTTGCCGCCGGTTCCGACAAGCCGTCCGCTTTCCCGCCCGACGCCCGCGGCGGCGAATTTTTCGATAAGAGCCGCTGTGACTGAACAGACCTTTTCGGGCTTCACCGGCGGAGAGGCGAAATGTTCCTCGGTAAGGGCGACCGCCCCCGCCTCGACGCTGACCGCTCCCTCGCGGCGCCCGTCGCGCGTAAAGACAAACTCCGTGCTGCCGCCGCCCGTGTCGAAAACGGTGACGAAGCCCCGCTCCGCGTCCTTTACGCAGGAGAGCGCGGCGGCGGCTGAAAGCTCCGCCTCCTCGCAGCCCGAAAGCGTCCGCGCGTCAAGGCCCGACAGCTCTTTGACAAGGACGGCGAACTCGTCCGCATTTGAAGCGGCGCGCGAAGCCATTGTCCCGACGCATAAAATCTCCTCCGCTCCCTCGCGGCGCGCGAACTCCGCGAATTTCGCGACGGCGCGGGCCGTCCGCTCCATGGCCTCGAGAGAGAGAGTCCGCTTCACCTGCAGGCCCTCGCCGAGCTTTGTAATCGCGTTCACGTCGCAGATTATCCCTGACTCCGTGCCGAGTGTGAGCTTGACTGAGTTCGTTCCTATATCGATAACGGCCTTTTTCATCCGTATCCCCTCCGGCGCTATTATATCAAAGGGCTTGGACAAAAAATCGCGCGCCCTTGCGCGCGGCAAAAGCGGACGCAAAAAAAGAGACGGCGCGCGGCCGTCTCTTTTTTTGCTCTTTCAGTCCTTTTCGCTACGCTGCGGCGGGAGTGGCCTTTTTCTTGCCTGTCTGCCAGATAAAGAGAGCGAATACAAGCACGCCCACCGCTCCGGTCAGAGTAACGATCGTGTTCGGGTGAATCGCCATGCATGCCAGCACGACATAGACGGCGCGCTCCCACATCTTGAGCAGTCTGTTCTGATAGCCCTCGATGGCGAAGGCGAAGCCGAAGCAGGCGCCGATGCAGGCGAGAATGCCGTAGACGTTGCCGATGAGACTGCTGCGAAGCAGAATCCCGGTGTCGTAGCAGAAAGCGAAAGGCGTTACGAAAGCGAGGAAGCCGAGCCGGCAGGCGGCGAACCCCGTCTTGTTCGGGTCGGACCCCGCAATCGACGCCGCCGCGTAGGCCGCGAGCGCGACGGGCGGCGTTATGTTCGATATTATCGCGTAGTAGAATACGAAAAGGTGCGACGCGAGCGCGTCGAAGCCGAGCTTCGTCAGTATCGGCACGCCGAGCGCGGATGCCAGAATATAGGCTCCCGTCGTCGGAAGTCCCATGCCGAGCACGAGAGAGACAATCATGACGAGGAACAGCGCGAGAAGCGGGAAGCCCGAAGTAAGCTGAAGGACTATGCCTACCAGCTTGACGCCGACGCCTGTCAGGGCGACCGAGGCGAGCACTATGCCAGCCGTGGCGCAGGCGACGCAGACGAGCGTTATGCTGTGCATGCCGGAATATATGGCGTCGACTATCTTTTTCGGTCCCATGCGCTTGTCGGGCTGAGGCAGAGAGACGAGCCACGAAAGTCCCACGCCGATCACGGCGGCGCGCATCGGCGTCATGCCGCTGAAGAGGAAGGCCACGAGGCCGACGATCGGCAGGAAGAGATATGCTTTTTTAATGACTTCCTTCTTGTCGGGAAGCTCTTCCGCCGTAAGCCCGCGCAGGCCGTTCTTCATCGCCTCGAGACGAATCATTAGGAACACGGCGGCGTAGTAAAGAAGCGCCGGCGTGAGAGCCGCGATGATTATGTCTCTGAAAGGCAGGCCGAGGAAGGAGGCCATAAGGAAAGCGCCCGCGCCCATGACAGGCGGCATTATCTGCCCGCCGGAGCTCGAGACCGCCTCGACCGCGCCCGCGAAGTGCGGCGCGTAGCCGATTTTCTTCATGAGAGGAATCGTGAAAGTTCCCGTGCCGTAGACGTTGGCGACGGCGGAGCCCGAAATCGAGCCGAAGAGGCAGGAGCTCATGACCGCGATGTTCGCGGGGCCTCCGGGAGCCGTTCCGGTGAAAGCCTGAGCCATATCCATGAAGAAGGGGCCGGTGCCGCATTTCTCAAGGAAGCCGCCGAAGATAAGGAACGCGGCGACGAGTGTCGCGGAAACGCCGATGGGCATCGAGAATATGCCCTCGTCGGTGAGGAATATCTCCTCGACGACTTCGGGGAAGGTGAACGAAATCCCTTTGAGACCGCCGGGAAGCCACTGTGCGACGTACATATACGCCGCGAAAAGGAAAGCTATCAGAGTGAGAGGAATGCCGACGACGCGGCGCGCGCCCTCAAGCAGCAGCACGAAAAGAAGAATGCCGCAGATCAGCTGCGCCTGGGTGACTGGGTCAATCTGCACCACTCTGTTGACGATGCTGTCGTAATTCAGGACGATGTAGAGCGACGGAATCACGGAAAGAGCCGCGAGTATCCAGTCGTATACCGGCACGCGGTCTTTCGGAGCGTTCTTGTACATCGGGAAGAGAATAAACGCCGTCGGCAGAACAAGCCCAAGGTGAATATTTCTCTGAAGATAGGCCTCAAAAGCGCCGAATACGGACGTGTAGAGATGGAAAACGCCGATTAAAACGAAGTAGACGTAGACGAATTTATAACTTAATCCGCTTAATTTACGCATAGTTTTTGCAACACGCTCCCAGCGTATCAGGATAGGCATGGCGGCGCGCCGGCGCGCCGCGGGGTCTTGCCCGTTTTGTAGGGGTTTGAAAAAAGGCGGAGGATGAAACCTCCGCCCGTGTTAAAAGTCAGGCTCTGTTTTAAGTCCGAGCCGTTTTTACTTCGCCGCGCGGAGCTCTTCCCAGAACTTCCTGGCTCCGGCCTGCATCTGGACGCCGTCCGGAATCGCCGTATCCGGGCTGAGCTCGTCGATGTCTTTCACAGCCTGAGCAAGCTCGCTCTTGTGCTCCCACATGGATTTGCAGAGCTCGTAGGCGAGAGTGTCGGGGATATTGTCACGGACGACTATGCAGGTGTAGTCGCCGACTGTCTTGACGGGCGCGGTGACGCTCTTGTAGATGCCGGCGTCAACCGTGAAGGTTACTGTGCCGTAGGCCGCCGAGAGGGCGTCGAGAGCGGGCTGGTCGACTTCGAGAACCACGACGTCCGCGTTGCTCTCAACGTTCATGACGATGGAGGCTACCTTGCCGACGCAGAAGGAAAGGAGGTCGATGTGACCGTCGGCCATGAGGTCGGCGCCGCCTTCGTAGGAGGCGAACTCAACAGAGCCGCCCATGTTCTTGATGTCGTCGTACGTGATGTTGTAGCCCTTGAGGAAGAGCGACTTGAAAATGAATTCCGAGCTTGTGCCGGGCTTCAGCGTGCACATTCTGACCGGTATTTTCTTTGTAAAGATGTCGCCTACGGTCTTGATGCCGTTCTTTTCGGCGAAGCTCTTGTTCATGATGAAATAGGCGTACTGCGTGTAGAGGTTGGCGAGGATCGAGGCGCCCTTCGCGGGGTTGCCCTCGAAGTCCTGCTCTCCCTTGATGGCCGCGCCGAGGAGCGACGTCTGGGAGAAACCGAAGTCTCCTTTGCCGCGGTCGCAGTTGATGATGTTGGAGACGCCGCCGCCGGAGCTTGATGTGACGGGGATTGTGTTCTTCGACCACATATCGGCGAGCGCGCTTCCGAGAGCGAACCAGTTGCCGCCGGGAGGTCCGGCGGAGAACTTAAGCTGATCGGGCCATCCTTCTTTCGAGGCCGCCGCGGCGAAAGCCGAGGAGGCTGCGAAAACCGACAGGGCGACAAATAAAGCGATCAATGACAGTTTCTTCTTCACAAATACCACCGTTCTTTCTTTTGTTTTGATTCTTTGCCAATCTGTGCCGTTAAGCACCCCTGCTTGCCGCTAATATAACACAGCGCGTTTCCAAAAGTCAATAATAAAAGAAAAAATTTTATCGCCTAAAAATCAAAAAAATCCGGCAAAAAAATTTTTCCCGCGCGTTTTGTATCACGCCGCGGGAAATTAAGCGCCTTTCGCGCGCGATTAGGCTGTTAATTGAACGGAGCTGGGCGGAAAAGACGATTTTTGCGGAGTCGCCGCGAAGCGAAGCTCTTTAGCTCGCGTTATCAAAGCCGATTTTTCGATCTTCAGCCGCGCGGCGAAGCTCCGGTCACGCGTCGGGGATGAATTTTTTGTTTTTCGGCGAGCCGGTCTAACACTCGTGACGCCGCCGCGCGCGGTGCTATAATAAACGCGCCAAACAGAGGAGGGGGGCGTGGCTCGAATGCCGCGTGAGTTTCGCGGAGTAGCCGGAATTAAAGAGGAGCAAGCGACCGCAGATGAAACTGATATATGCAAAAGCGGCTGTTAAGACTATAGCGCAATTAGACGCAAAAGCAAAACAGCGGATAAAGAAAGCGATAGAGGCGATACCGGAAGGGGACATAAAGCCGTTAAAGGGCCATGATTCACTCTATCGGCTTAGAGTGGGCGACAGGCGCATTGTATTTTCTTATATCGACGAGGACACGGTATTGATTGAAAAGGTCGCTCCACGCGGGGACGTTTACAAAGGAGGAGTGTAAAATGACTTTAAAGACGGAGATTTTCGCTCTGCTTGATCTTGTGCCGGAACCCGAGCTGCCGACGCTGTTAGAGGTGGTAAAGCATTTTGTGCCTGTCGATAGCGACCACGACGACGTAGCAACGCCTGACGACCTTGCGGCGCACGAAGAGGCGATGAGGGAATACGCGGTCGGGGAAACCGTACCGCATGAAATGATAGACTGGAACTAAAAACCGTTCGGTTTAAGCAAACTCGGTGAGGATTTCGCGTGTCTCTCTCATGACGTGAATTATTATTGACTCACAGTGCCTTTTCGTGTGTTTCCGCAGATTTCCGGCGAGTGACGTCGCCGCGCACGATGGAGCTTGCGTGCTTTCCTTCACGCGGCACATGTACGGCAGCGAGGCGGGCCTCGCGTTTTTTGAAATCCGGCGCGCCGCGCACGGTGCTATAATAAACGCGCCAAACAGAGGACAGGGGGCGTGGCTCGAATGCCGCGTGAGTTTCGCGGAGTAGCCGGAATTACCGAAAGTTGCGTAAACAGCATGAAAAAGAGCGGCGGGAATGCGGCCGCCGGCTGCGCGCCAGCGCGGCAAAAGGAGAATCCCGCATGATAATCAGGACAACCCGCCCTCTGCCAGAAAGCGACGACTTCACCTTCACCGCGATAGATTTCGAGCTTGCGAACAACAGCCCTTGCTCTATATGCCAGATAGGGTTCTGCGTTGTGGAACGCGGCAGCGTTGTGAAAAGCGCGGAATATTTCGTGAGGCCGCCGAAAGGTCTCTGTTTCTTCCTTCCCAAGCCTGTCGAGATACACGGAATCACCTACGACGATGTGGCGCGCGCGCCCTCTTTCGCCGCGGTGTGGCAAAAGATGCTGCCTTACGTGAAAGGCCGCCCGCTCGCCGCGCACAGCTTCCGCGACGACGCCAAGGCGCTTGCGGCGACGCTCGCTTTCTTCGGCGTCGAATACGACTGCAGGGCCGCAGGATACCTCTGCACGCTTGAACTGGCTCTGCACGCGGGCATCAGCGGTGAGAACAACAAATACAGCTTAGAGTCTCTCTGCGGGCGCTACTCTCTGCCGCTTTGCGCGCATCACGCCGGCTCCGACGCCGAGGGCTGCGCGCGCCTCGCGCTGAAAATCGCCGAAGAGCTCGGCGTTTCTTCCTTCAGGCGGCTAGTCGAAATTTCATGTCCGCCCGGCGTGCCGGAGCCGGAGCTTCCGGATTTGCTTTCCTGCGGCGACGTCGAGAAAATAGAAAAATATGTGAGCCGCCTGAAGAGCAGAGAAAACATACGCCTCTCGGACTGCCCCAGGGCGCGTCAGCTCGGACGCGCGAAGCGGGTGCTGCACCGCGCGCCGGAGACGCGGCTCGAAAAGGCTACGGCGATGAGCGCGAACGCGCTGAACAACTGGCTCACGCAGGCCGAGCGCGCGACCGGGACAAGGCGCGCGGCGAGAGCGAACGACGCGGACACCGCCGTGCCGGCGGCGCCGACCCCGGACGCGGCCGGGTAACGGCGCGCGGCTGCTTTTAGCGGCTCTTCCCCGTCAGGACAAAGCGAGCGAAGCCCTCGAAGCTGTAATCCTGATCCCGCTCCATGTCGGGGCGCAGCTTTCTGTAAAAGCAGACCGGTATCTCTTTCTTCGCGAGGCACGAGGCGACGCAGGGAAGACAGCCCGAGCCGTGGTTCGACGGGTGATTCGGACACGACAAATCGACGCACGAGCAAAAGGGCACGCTCCGGCTTTTTTTCTCATCTTCGCAAATCTCGGACATTTTTTCTCTTTCTCCTTCAGACGCGGACGCGGCGGATAACGGCGCGCACTTCTATTTTTTACCTGAATATACTATAATCCATTTACAATCAAATAGCCGCTTTCCGCGAGAGGGAATCCGGTTGAAAGCCGGAGCAGTCCCGCTACTGTAACTCAGACGAAGCCGCGAGAGGCCACCGGTTGTCCGGGAAGGCGCGGCGGAGGAAGAAGAGGAGCCAGGAAACCTGCCGCGGGAGGAGGAAAAAGGAGGGCAGTTTTGCGCGGACAGACGCCTTTTCAGCTGTTCAATCGGCCGAAGCTGTAAAAGGTAAGACACGGTAAGCGACAAGCGCCGCGTCTTTTTTGTTATAGGGTCGTTGTTTTTTAACGCGCCGCGAGGACGGCGCAGAAAGGAAGATTCAGCGCGATGAAAATGTCTGCATTTGTTTTAATGCTCCTGCTTTCTGTCGCGGCCGCGGGGCTGGCCCCGGCCGCGGAGGCGAGTCCCAAGGATGATAAAGAGGGAATACTTATCGCCTCTTTCGGCACATCGATGCCCGAGGCCAAAAAGGCAATAGACAATCTCGTCGATTCCGCGAAAAGGGCTTTTCCGGACACGGAAGTGCGCGTCGCCTACACATCGAACATAATCCGCAGGAAGATAGCCCGCGAACAGAACACCGTCATACCGACGCCCGCCGAGGCTCTGGCGCAGATGAACGACGAGGGCTTCACCCACGTTTATGTCATGCCGATGCACATTATACCGGGCGAGGAGTACGACGATATATCGAGCCTCGTGAACGGCTTCGCCAGTATTGAGGGCAAGTACGGCTTCAAGAAAATTTGCATCGGCGCGCCCTATCTTTCGAGCGTGAAGGACTGTGACGTGATGGCGCAGATCCTCGTGAAACGCTTTGAGAAGGATCTCGCGCGCAAAGGCACCGCGGTAGTGCTGATGGGGCACGGCACGCCCGAGCATATCGCGAACGCCATGTACAGCCAGCTTCAGCTTTCGCTTGACGCGGCGGCCCCGGGGCGCTTCTTCGTCGGAACCGTCGAGGCGGCCCCGACCGTCGACCATGTAACGGCGGCGCTCAAACGGGCGAAGCCGAAGGCTCTTGTCCTCTCGCCTCTTATGATTGTGGCGGGCGACCACGCGAATAACGACCTGGCTGGCGAGGACGACGGCGAGTCGTGGATCAACAGGCTACGCGCCGCCGGCTTCAGGAACATCTCCACCTATCTTGTGGGCCTGGGCGAGGACGGCAATATGGCGGAGCTTTTCGTCACCAAGATAAAGGAAATGATGAAATAACATGGAAGGCCCGGCGCGCGATCTGCGCGAGTACCGGAGAGCGGCGGCGGCGAAACGGACGAGGCTCGCCCTCGTTCTTCTGTTGCTGCTCGCTCTGACAGGCGTGTGGCGCGTAACGCGGGGCGAGTGGGATATCCCGGTCTCCCGCGTGGCCGGGCTTGTATTCCCCTTTCTCTCCGGCGAGGAACTTTCCTCGCCGGAGGCTCTTGTCGTGCGCGCCGTCCGGCTGCCGAGGTTTCTCGCCGCGGCCGGAACGGGCGGCCTGCTTGCCGTTTCCGGCGCGGTGCTTCAGGGGCTTTTGGCCAACCCTCTCGCCGAGCCTTACACTCTCGGCATAGCCTCGGGCGCAGCTTTCGGCGGCGCGCTCGGCTTCTTCCTGGGGCCGCTCGCAGTCGCACCGGCCGCTTTCGCCGGCGCGCTCTTCGCGCTCTGGCTTGCCTTCGCCATAGCGTGGAGAAGCGGAGGGGGGGGCGCCTATATCGTACTTGCCGGAATAATAACCAACGCCGTGCTCTCGGCCGGCGTCACCTTCCTAAAAGCCATAGCCGACGACAAGCTCGGCGCTATCGTGCTCTGGCTCATGGGCAGCCTCTCCGGAGCCTCGCCCTCATCCGCTCTGACGGTCTGGGCCGGGGCGGCTTTTGTCTTTATCCCCTCTTTCATATACGGCCGCCGTCTCGACGCGGTGTCGCTCGGCGACGGGCGCGGCGAACTGCTCGGCGTCGACGAGAGGAGGCTGCGCGCGACGCTTTTGTTCTTTTCTTCCGTCGCCACCGCCTGCGCCGTGAGCTGCTTCGGCATCATTGGATTTGTCGGCCTCGTCGTGCCGCACCTGCTGCGCGTCATCGTCGGGCCGTCAAGCCGCCCTCTTATCGTTTTCAGCTTTCTCGGCGGCGCTCTGCTGCTTTCGGCGGCGGACGGCCTCGCGCAGAGAATGGGCGAACTTCCCGTCGGCGTGATAACGGCGCTGATCGGCGGGCCTTTTTTCTGCTGGATACTCGCGCGGGGGAGGCGGGGAGCTTGACGCCCGCTTTCGCGCTTTCGTCTGTTTCGTGCGGCTACGGCGGAAAAAACGTCCTCGACGGATTTTCCGCGCGGGTGGAGCGCGGCGTGATGACAGCGCTCATCGGCCCGAACGGCGGCGGGAAGAGCACGCTGCTGAAACTTCTCTGCGGCGTTGTGAGTTACAGCGGCAGCGCGGAGCTTGACGGGCGCGAGATACGGGCCATATCGCGCGCCGAGTTCGGCCGTGCCGTGGGCTTTGTGCCGCAGCACACGAAAATCTCGTCGCCCTTTACGGTTTATGAGGTGATAGCGATGGGGCGTCTGCCTTACTGCGGCCTTTTCACAAAGCCGCGCCCCGAAGACGACGAGGCTGTGCTCCGCGCGGCGGAGCGCGCCGGTGTGGCGGACCTGCTCTTTCGCCGCGCCTCGGAGCTTTCAGGCGGCGAGCAGCAGCGCGTGGCGGTCGCCGTCGCTCTCGCGCAGGATCCGGAAATTTTTCTGCTTGACGAACCGACATCGGCCCTTGACCCGAATCAGTCTGTGAGGATTTTTTCGATTTTCCGCGAGCTGGCTGAAAAGGGAAAGACGGTCATCGTCGCGGCGCATGACCTGAACGCCGCGATACCGTTCTCCGGCCGCTTCATCGCGATGCGCGGCGGGGCGCTCGCCTCGCAGGGCGCGTCGCGCGAGCTTGACGAACAAGTGCTCGCGCCGCTTTACGGCATAGAATTTGAAAAATATATATCGGAGGGAGGCGGACTGGCGTGGCACCCTTCCGCAAAAAAATTCTTTTAACACTCGCCTTTATATCCGTTTTCGCGGCTCCTGCCGCTTCTTTTTCGCGCGCCGAGGGCTATGAGAGAATAATCTCGCTCTACCCGGGGCACACGGACAACATAGCGGCGCTCGGCGCGAGCGGAAAGCTCGTCGGCCTTTCGGCGAACGACAGAGAGGACCTCCTGCCGGAGCTTCCGCGCTTTTCCATGAAAACGGGGCCGGAGGCTCTGCTCGCCCTGCGGCCCGACCTCGTGCTGACGCGCTCATTGGCCGACAGACAGAACCCTGAAGTCAGAAAAGTTCTGGAGCGCGCCGGCGTCCGCGTGGAGGTGATAGACCCGCCGGAGTGGAAGGGTTTTGAAGATTATCTGCGAAAAATCGCGGAACTTGCCGGGACTTCGCCCGACGGCGCCGTAGCCCTGCTGCGAAAGACGCGCGACGGCATACGCGAAGCGGCTGCGAAAACTGGCGGCGGACGCGCCCCGCGCGTGTTCGTGGAGGCCACGGCAAGAGAGCTTCACACCTGCTCGCCGGACTCGTGGGCGGCGCGCCTGGTGGAGCTTGCCGGAGGAGTCAACGCCGCGGCAGATGCTAAGCCGGCACGCGCCGGTAGCGCCATAGCCCCGTGGGGGCTTGAGCGTGTGCTTGAAACGATAAATTCCGGCCTTGATGTCTACCTTGTGCAGCGGGGGCCGATGAACGCCGCGGACGAGGCGTCGGTCGCCTCCCGCCCTTGGAGCGGCGCGCTCGCGAAGGTAAAGACCGCCGTGATACCGGAACACTGTCTCAGCCGCCCCTCTCTTATCGGGCTGAAAGAGGGCGGCGAGATGCTGATAAAAATATTCTACGGAGAGTGAATTTATGAAACTTACTGTTGTCGGAATAGGCCCGGGCGCGCCCGACCTTTTGACTATAAGAGCGCTTAACGCTCTGAAAGAGGCCGACCTCGTGATGGCGCCGCGCGCCAGAGAGGAGAGGCAGGGCGTCGCCGAGCGGGCCGTGATCGAAAACATCGGCGACGTGAAGATTCTGCCGCTGCTTTTCCCGATGACAAACGACACGGAAAGCCGCGACACGAAGCTGAGAGAGCAGCTTGAGGAAAGCCGCGCCCTCTGGGAGGGCGCAGAGAACATCGCGCTTCCCGTCATCGGCGACTCCTCTCTTTACGCGACCGGAGCATATCTTTTTGACGTGTGGCGCGAAATCGTGCCGGAGCTGGAGCTGGCTCTCGTCCCGGGCATTTCTGCGCATCAGCTCGCCGCCTCGCGCGCCGGAAAATTTATCGCGATGGCGGACGAAGTGCTCTCGATAATCCCCTGCACCGGCGGCCGCGAAAAAATCAAACGTGCGCTTGAGGCGGCGGACGCCGCGGCCTGTTACAAACCGAGCGCCTTAGGCGGGGCGCTGCGCGGGACGGTCGAATCCTGCGGCCCGTGGCGGCGCGTGATCCGCGTCGACCGCGCGGGGCTGGCGGACGAGAGGATAACGGAGGGCGAAGCGGCGCTTTCCGCCGCGGAGGAATATCTCTCCGTCCTTCTGCTCTGGAGGTAGCGTGAACTGGAGCGGGCTGCTCGAAGGCGAGCTGCGGCTCACCTTCGATATACTGGCGGGGCTCGGCGTCGGACTGCTTGTCCTGCGCTGCGGCCTTGCCGACAGGCTGATGAAAAGGCTCCTGCCTTTTCTTCGCCGCGCGGGGATAGGCCCGGTGCTCGGCATGGCTTTGACCGTGAGTCTGGGGTCTGCGAAAGCGGGAGCGGCCATCATAGCCTCCGCGCTGAACCGCGGGCGCATAACGGAGCGGCCCGCGCGCTGGGGGACTTTGATGCTCTCATTCCCCGCCTACCTGCACCGCTGGCCGTCGACGATGGTGATGTCCGTGTCGCTCGCCGGGGTGCCGGGAGCTATATTCGCGCTGACGCTGCTCGCTCGAAGCACGGCGCGCTTTGTTCTGCTCGCCGCGATACTTCGGCGTGGTGAGGGCGAGAGCGGGGAGATTACCGAAATGACAACAGGCTCCGCGCGTGACGTGAAATTCGGCGCGCGTATGCTCAAGACCCTGCCCCTCGCGTGGTTCTTCTACGCCGCGGCCTATTCTCTCGTGCCGCCGGCCGAAGAGGCGCTGCGCGGCTGGCTGCTCGGCGGCGCCGCTTTTCTCCCGCTCGCGGGACTGACTGTCGCTGCGGCGTCGATCGCCCACGTTTCCGCCGCTCTCGCCCTCGCGGGCGGGAGTCTGGCGGCGGGCGAACTTTCCGTGGCGCAGGCGGTCTTCGCGCTGCTTTTCGGAAACAGCCTGGGCATAGTGACGCGGCTCTTCCGCGCGAACGCGGGATATTATTTCGGACTTTTTTCCAAAGAGACGGCAAAATGGCTTCTCTTCTGGAATTTCGCGACGACCTCATTCTTCGCCGCGCTGACGCTCGTCGCAGCGGCCCTTCCGCTTGTCGCCGCGGCTATATGAAACCAAAAAGAGGTGCTTGTATGAAACCCGAAGAGATAGAACGGGAAAGCATGAGGATAATCGCCTCGGAGATGGGGCCGTGGGAGGGCCCGCCGGAGAATCTGCCCGTGGTGATGCGCGTCGTCCACACTACGGCCGATTTCGACTTCGTGAAAAATCTGCGCTTCTCTGACGGCGCGGTCGAAAAGGCGCGCCGCGCTCTCGTGGCCGGAGCCACGATCGTCACGGACACCAACATGGCGGCGGCGGGGATAAACAAAATTTACGCCGCCCGCTTCGGCGCGGAGGTCATCTGCCGCATGGCGGACAAAGATGTGCGCGAGGCGGCGCTTGCCGGCGGCGTGACGCGCGCCGCCGTCAGCATGGAAATGGCGGCGGAGAAAACGCCCGAGGCAATATTCGCCATCGGCAACGCGCCCACCGCTTTGATCAAAATCTGCGAGCTAATTCGGGAAGGGCGTCTCAGACCGTCGCTTGTCATAGGCGTGCCCGTCGGCTTCGTCAATGTCGTCGAGTCAAAGGAAAGGCTGACACGCGCGGGAGTGCCCTACATTGCGGCGATGGGACGCAAGGGAGGCTCCGCGGTCGCTTCGGCGATAGTCAACGCCCTGCTCTATGGCATACGGTAAAAATCTCCGCGAGGGAATATCGACCGGTTCCTGCGCGGCGGCGGCGGCAAAGGCGGCGGCGATGAAGCTGTTAAACGGCCTCTGCCCTCAGTCGGTGGAGATTGTCACGCCACAGGGACGCACGCTCGTCATTCCGGTCATCGACGCGCCGTGCGGCTGCGGCGTGATAAAAGACGCGGGAGATGACCCGGACGCGACGGACGGCCTTTTTATAACGGCGAGCGTCGAGCTTTACGGCGCGGCGGGAGAGATAACGTTCGCCGGCGGCGAGGGGGTCGGCACCGTGACACTGCCGGGCCTCAAAATTCCTCCCGGCGAGCCGGCCATCAACCCGGTGCCGCGCGCGATGATAACGGAGGCGCTGCGAAGCGTAATCGGCGCTCAGGCGGCACGCGTTACAATTTCAGTTCCGGGCGGCGAGGAAACGGCGAAGCGCACCTTCAACCCGCGCCTCGGCGTGACAGGCGGCATCTCGATACTGGGAACGACAGGCATCGTCCGCCCGATGAACGAGGAATCGATCTTCGAGTCGCTCACTCTGGAACTCAACACGCACGCGGCGGCGGGCCACGGCACTGTCGCGATTGCTTTCGGCAACACCGGCGAGCTGGCGATGCGCAAAGCATTTTCGATTCACGGCCGCTGTGTCGTGCAGTGCGGCAACTACGTAGGCTACGTGCTTGACGAGGCCTGCCGCATGAGCTTCAAGGGCGCGCTGCTCTGCGGGCATCCCGGCAAACTGCTGAAAGTCGCGGCCGGCAGCTTCAACACGCACAATCGCACCGGCGACGGACGCCTTGAGGCGCTCTGCACGCAGGCGGCTATCGCGGGCGCGTCTTCGGAGCTTGTACGCGAGCTCTACGAATCGGTGACGACGGAAAACGCGATGCGCCTTGTCGAGGAAAACGGCCTTTGCTTTCTCTGGGCGCGTCTAGCACAAATCGTCGCGAAGCGCTGCACGGAGAGATCGTTCGGCGCGCTGCCCGTCGAGGCGGCCTTTATAGACAACGACGGAAAAATGCTCGGCGCGAGCGGCGGCGCTGAGGGCGCGGCGGCCGAACTCGCGAGAATAAATTAAGGAGGCGCGGTATGACGAACAGACTTTACGTCGTAGGCGCGGGGCCAGGAGATCCGTCGCAGCAGACTGCGGCGGCGTCGGAAACCGTCGCGCGGTGCCGCTGCGCGGTGGCGGCACCGCGTCACGCGGGGCTTGCCGCGAAGTGCGAGAAATATCTGCCGATGCGCGGCTTCGACGAAACTTTCGCGGAAATCGGGCGCGAGCTGGCGCTCGGCGACGTCGCGGTAATCGTTTCGGGCGACCCCGGAGTTTACAGCCTCATGCCTCTTCTTAAAAAACGCTTTCCCGACGCCGAAATGAGAGTGGTTCCGGGGATAAGCTCGCTTCAGTCTCTCTTCGCGGAAGCTGGCGAGACATGGGAGAGCGCAAAAATCCTCTCGGGCCACGGACGCGGCATAAGCGAGGCGAAAATTCTCTCGACTGTCGACCGCAGCAGGGCGACGGCATTCTTCTGCGGCACGGACAAGACCCCGCGCTGGTTCTGCTCTCTGCTTGCGTCGCGGGGCCTTGACGGAGTCGAAGTGACGGTCGGCGAGCGGCTCGGCTACGGCGACGGTAAAGTTACGCGGGGCCGCCCGTCGGAGCTGGCAAACCGCGACTTCGACAGCCTTTCGATAGCGCTCGCCGTCAACCCTCAGCCCGCGCCCGGGCCGAAACTGCTGCCTCGCGACGGGGATTTCATAAGAACAACGGTGCCGATGACGCGCGAAGAAGTGCGCGCCGTGATACTTGCGAAGCTCGGCCTTTCGCGCGACTCCGTGCTCTGGGACATCGGGGCGGGAACCGGCTCTGTCTCAATCGCGGCGGCGGCGTTCTGTCCGGACGGCGAAGTGCACGCCGTCGAAAAAGACGACGAGGCGCACGCGCTTGAGGCGGAGAACGTGAGAAAGTTCCGCCTCTTTAACGTGACTCTGCACAAAGGCTCGGCTCTTGACGTGATAGAGAGCCTTCCGCGTCCGACGCACGTCTTTGTCGGAGGCTCAGGCAGCGAGCTGCCGGCTCTGCTCTCGCGCCTCGCGCCGATCCCCGGCCTTCGCGTCGCGGTCTCCGCCGTAACGATCAAAACTTTCAGAATCGCCGCGGAAAGGCTCGGCTCGCCCGATTTCGCCGACTTCGACGCGGTTCAGATAAACGTCAGCAAAATGAAAAAAATCGGGGAAAGCGAGATAATGACCGCGCGCAACCCCGTCGTTATATTCTCAGCCACAGCGCGCGGAAAGGGAAAAGAGGGACAACTATGATACATTTCGTCGGAGCCGGCCCAGGCGCGCCGGACCTTATAACGCTGCGCGGCGCGAGGCTGCTCGGCGAAGCGGGAATGATAATCTACGCCGGCTCGCTCGTGAACAGAGAACTGCTATCGCTGGCGAAGCCCGGCTGCGCGATATACGACAGCGCCTCGATGACGCTTGATGAGGTCGTCGGAAAGTTCCGCGAGGCGGAGGCATCGGGAGTCGACACAGTTCGTCTGCACACCGGCGACCCGTCGATATACGGCGCGATACGCGAGCAGATGGACAGGCTCGCGGCTCTCGGCATCGAATACGACGTGACACCCGGCGTAAGCTCCTTCTGCGCCGCGGCCGCCGCCGCCCGCGTGGAGTACACTCTTCCCGGCGTGAGCCAGACCGTCGTGATAACGCGCATGGAGGGGCGCACGCCCGTGCCGGAGAAAGAAAATATCCGCTCGCTCGCCGCGCACCGCGCCTCAATGGTCTTCTTCCTCTCATCGGGCATGTTGAAGGCTCTCTGCGCCGAGCTTGTGGCGGGAGGCTTCGCGCCCGACACCAAAGCGGCGATGGTCTACAAGGCCTCGTGGCCGGAGGAGCGCGTCATAAGCTCAACCGTCGCGGAGCTTCCGGCTGAGGCCGAGAAGTACGGGATACAGAACACCGCGCTCGTGATGGTCGGCGATTTTCTGGGGGAACGCTACGGCTTGTCGAAGCTCTACGACAGCCGCTTCTCCCACGGCTTCCGCAAGGCGTCCGAATGAAAACGGCCGTCGCCGCTTTCTCCGAAGAGGGAATAAAGACGGCGCTCCTCGTCGCGCGGCGTCTCGGCGCGGACGTGTGGGTTCCGGCGCGGTACGCGCGGACGGGGCTTCGCCTCATAGAGCCGGGGTTAAAAGAATGGGCGGGGGCGCGCTTTGCCGACAGCGGCGCTATTGTCTTCGTCTCCGCCTGCGGCATAGCGGTGCGCGCCGTCGCCCCTTTCGTCAGAAGCAAGGCTGAAGACCCAGCCGTCGTCGTCATGGACGAGGCGGGGGAGAACGTCATCTCGCTTCTTTCGGGCCACATGGGCGGAGCGAACGTTCTTGCCGCGCGAATAGCCGGGGTGACCGGCGGGCGCGCCGTGATAACTACGGCGACAGACGTGCGCGGAGTGACCGCCGCAGATTCATGGGCGGCGGAAAACAACTGCGCCGTCGAGAACATAAAGGCGGTAAAAGAAATTTCTTCTGCGGCGCTTGCCGGGCGCGAGGTCGGCGTCGCCGTCACGGAAGAGCTTCAGTGCGCGCCGTGGCCGGTGACATTGTGGCTCAGGCCGCGTCTGCTCGCGCTCGGCGTCGGCTGCAGGCGAGGGGCCGAACCCGCCGCTCTCGCCCGTGATGCGGAGGAGTTTCTCGAAGAGGCGGGAGTATCGCCTCTTTCGCTCGCCGCGGTCGCGTCGATAGATATAAAGAAGAATGAAAGCGCGATCATAAAACTCGCGGAAAAATATAAAGTCCCGCTCCTTCTCTACAGCGCCGAAGAGCTGCGCGGCGCGCGCGGACATTTCTCGTATTCGGAAAGAGTGGAGAAAGAGACCGGCGTCGGCTGCGTCTGCGAAAGAGCCGCCGTCCTCGCCGCGGACAACGGCGCGCTCATGAGAAGCAAGACACTCTACCCCGGCGCGACGCTTGCCCTCGCGAAGCACAGGAGGAATAATCAATGAAACTTGCGGTTGCCGGACTCGACCAGCGCGAGTCGGCTCTCGCGGAGCGCGAGCGTTTCGCTTTCACCGCGTCTGCCGCTGCGGAATTTATGCGCGGCATGAAAGAGCGCGGGGTGGAGGCGGTTCTGCTTTCGACCTGCAACCGGACGGAGTTGTGCGTATTCTCCGACGAGGATCCTCGCGCGCTGCTGCGCGAGGCACGCGGAGAGGCCGCTTTCTTTTACTTCGAGGAAGCGGAGGCCGCGCGGCATATTTTTGAAGTGGCGGCGGGACTGCTCTCGCAGATACCCGTCGAGGATCAGATATTGGGACAGATGAAAAACGCTCTCGCCGCGTCGCGCGAGGCGGCAAGCTGCGGCCCGACGCTCGCCCGCCTCTTTCAGGGCGCCGTGACGGCGGGCAAAGAGATACGCGCCGCGGTAAAAAAAATGCCGCGCGAAAGTTCCGTCGCGGAGCGCGCCGTGCGCCGCGTGCGCGGGAGGCTCGGCGGCCTTTGCGGGAGGCGCGCCCTCGTGGTGGGAAGCGGGGAGATAGGCATGCTCTGCGCCTCGATGCTCGCGGAGGAAGGCGCCTCTGTCTTTATGACACGCCGCCGCCGGCGCAAAGACGGCGCGCCGCCGCCGCGCGGCGTGGGTCTGATCTCTTACGACAACCGGTACGAAGCGGCGCGGGAGAGCGAAATAATAATCGGCGCGACGGCCAGCCCCCACTACGTGCTGCTCGCCGAACATTTCGTTCCCTCGCCCTCGGGCGCGGTAATCGCGGACCTCTCCGTACCGCGCGACATAGAGCCGGCGATAGGCGCGATGGATAATGTCACGCTCTTCGACATGGACTCGCTCGGGTGCGAGCCTCTGCCCGCAGGCATGCGCGCCGCGATAGAAAAGATAACGGAGGAACATATCGCGCGCTTTTGCGAGTGGCGCCACATTCACGAATGTATGCCGATGATAGAGGAAATACGCTCCTTCGCGGAGCGCGAGATGACGTCGGAACTCTCCGGCTCTCTCTGCAACCGCGATGCTGTGCGCGAGGCGTCGCGCAACATGATGGACAAGCTTCTTTTTTCGCTGAAAGACAAGGTGGATATCGAAATGGCAAAAAAGTGCTACCGCGCTCTGGCGGAGGCGGCAAGAGGATGATTTACGTAGTGGGCCTGGGTCCAGGCGGCGCGGACCAGATGACGCCGCGCGCGCGCGCCGCGCTTGAGAGGTGCGACGTCATAATCGGTTACAAAGCCTATATAGAGCTGGCGCGGCCGTTATTTGAGGGACGCAAGGAGCTTGTCGCCTCGCCGATGAAGGGCGAGGCGGAGCGCTGCCGCCTGGCTCTTGAAATGTCAAAAGCGGGACGCACCGTCGGCCTTATCTCAAGCGGCGACCCCGGAGTCTACGGCATGGCCGGCATAATGCTTGAGACGGCGGGCGACGGATCGGAAGTGGAAATAGTTCCCGGCGTGACCGCGGCCTCGTCGGCGGCGGCGGCGCTCGGCGCGCCTCTTATGCACGACTTCGCCGTGATAAGCCTGAGCGACCTGCTGACGCCGTGGGATTTGATAGAGAAACGGCTTCGCGCTGCGGCTGCGGCGGACTTCGTGATATGCCTCTACAACCCCGCGAGCCGAGGCCGCCCCGGACACTTGGCGCGCGCCTGTGCGATACTCATGGAAGAAAAGCCCGCCTCGACGCCGGCGGGCTGGGTGCGCAACGCCGGACGCGGCGGCGAGACGAGCGCCGTCACAACTCTCGGCGCTCTGCCCGACGCTCCGATAGACATGTTCTGCACTGTCATCATAGGCAACGGCGCGACGCGCGAAATCGGCGGGCGGCTCGTAACGCCGCGCGGATACAGGAATTAAAATGAAAGAGAAACTGCTGCTCTTCGGCGGCACGACGGAGGCGCGCGAACTCGCGGAAAGCGGCCTGCCGATGATCTGCTGCGTCGCGACGGAATACGGCGCGGAGGTTCTGCCGGAACTGCCGGCGCTTGACGTGAGGGCCGGGCGGCTCTCCGCGCCCGAAATGGCGGAACTGATAAGAGCCGAGGGAGTGACCGTGGTCGCCGACGCCACTCACCCCTACGCCCGCGCAGTGACCGCCGAGATAAAAAAGGCATGCGCGGACACCTGCGCGGAATATATGCGTGTTGCGCGCCGGCGCACCGCTCTGCCGAAAGAGGCCGTGATTGTCGAAAGCTGCGAGGAGGCGGCTCGGCTGCTTGACGGGTGCCGCGACAGAGCGCTTATCGCGACGGGAAGCAAAGAGCTTGATATTTTCGCCAAAGTGCGGGGCGCGTCGGAAAGGCTCTTCCCTCGCGTGCTTCCGGCAAAAGATGTAATAGAGCGCTGCGCCGCCCTCGGCTTCGGCCCCGGACAGATAATCGCAATGCGCGGCCCCTTCTCCAAAGAGATGAACGCTGCGATGCTGCGCATGACCGGCGCCTCCGTGCTCGTCACGAAAGACGGCGGCGAAGCGGGCGGAATGCCGGAAAAAATCGGGGCGGCGCTCGAAACGGGAGCGCGTCTCATAGTCGTGGGCAGGAGCGCCGAGGAGGGGTACTCGGCGCGCGAGGCGCTCGTCCTGCTAAGACGCAGGCTCGGCCTCCCGCGTCCGCCGCTTTTCCCGATGCTCACGGACATAGAAAAAAGAAAAGCCGTCATAGCCGGCGGCGGAGCCGTCGCCATGCGGCGCGCCCGGACTCTCGCCAGGTGCGGCGCCGAGGTGCACGTTGTAAGCCCGGAGTTCGCCGAGGGGTTCGAAGGCCAAGGATTCATACTTCACAGGAAAAAATGGGAAAACGGCGACGGCGACGGCGCTTTCATCATCGTAGCCGCGACAGGCGACCGCGGGCTGAACAGGCGCGTGGGAGAAGAGGCGAAAGCAGCGGGGATATATGTCAGCGTGGCGGACGCCGCGGAAGAGTGTTCCTTCTTTTTTCCCTCTCTCGTGACAGAGGACGAAACGGCGGTCTGCGTATCCGCCGGAGCTCTATCTCCGAAGTTGACGCGGCGTCTCGCCGACAGGGTGCGCGAGGTGTGGCCTTCGTGGGTCGCCGAGGAGAAGTCCAAAACGGCGGAAGAAAAGGAAGCGCGATGAAAAAAGTCATCAGGTTCGGCAGCCGGAAAAGCGCGCTCGCGCTCGCGCAGACGCGGCTCGTCATGGCCGCGGTCGAAGCGGCGCGCCGCGACTTGCGCGCGGAGCTCGTGCCGGTGACGACCTCGGGAGACGTGAACATGAAGCCCTTCTCCGAAGCCTCTGACAAGTCCGGCATAAAAGGACTCTTTACACTGGAGCTGGAAGAGGCTCTCAAGTCCGGAAAGATCGACGTCGCCGTCCACAGCCTGAAAGACCTCCCGCTCTGCGAAAACCGCGAGCTCCCGATAGTCGCCTGCTCTAAACGCGGGGACGCGCGCGACACTCTCGTTCTGCCGGCGGGCGCGCAACCGGACGTCAGGCTGCCGATCGGCTGCTCCTCGGCGCGGCGCAGACTTCAGCTCGCAAGGCTCTTTCCTTCCTTTCGTGTCGAGCCTGTGCGCGGCAATGTCAACACGCGCCTGCGCAAGCTCGACGAGGGGGCGTTCGCCGCTCTCGTGCTCGCGGCCGCGGGGCTGACGCGAATCGGCATGGGCCACAGGATAACAAGATATTTCTCCGCGGACGAGATGACGCCGGCGCCGGGTCAGGGGATACTGGCCTGTCAGGGGCGCGCGGGAGAAAACTATGATTATCTCGACGCCGTGCGCTGCGAGGAGGCCGCTCTCTGCGCTGCGGCGGAGCGCTGCTTCTCGTCGGAGTTGGGCGGCGGCTGCGCCTCGCCGGTCGGCGCGTACGCGGAGATAAAAGACGGAAAAATGACGCTTCGCGGCTTTTACGCCGACGAGGAAAAAAACATATACGAAAAGCGCTCGGCGGAAGGTTCGCCGCGCGAGGCGGAAGCTCTCGCGCGCGGACTCGCGCGGGCTGTGAGGGAGGGAAAGCGATGACCGCCGGAAAAGTCTGGCTTGTAGGCGCGGGACCCGGCGACGCGGGGCTTCTCACACTGCGGGGGCTTGAGGCCGTGGAGCGCGCTGACACGATAGTGTACGACAGGCTTGTGGGCGACGGCGTGCTTGCGCTGATGCCCGATCGCGCAGAAAAAATAAATGTCGGCAAAGAGGGCGGCCGCCATCCTGTGTCTCAGCGCGAGATAGAAAAAATTCTCGTCGAGAAAGCTCTCGCGGGCAAAAAAGTCGTCCGTCTTAAAGGCGGAGACCCTTTTCTTTTCGGGCGCGGAGGCGAGGAGATAGAGGCTCTGAAAAAAGAAAATATCGAGTTTGAGGTGGTGCCGGGGGTAACTTCCGCCATCGCCGCGCCTGCGGCCGCTGGAATTCCCGTCACTCACCGGGGGCTTGCCTCGTCGCTTCACATCATAACGGCCCATACGAAAGAGGGCGGCATTGCGGAGTGCGATTACGCGGCTCTCGCGCGGCTCGGCGGAACTCTTGTCTTTCTGATGGGAGCCTCGGCGCTGCCCGGCATCTGCGGCGCGCTTCTGAAAAACGGCATGCCGCCCGACACTCCCGCCGCTGCGGTGGAAAATGGGACGACGGCGCGGCAGCGGCGCGCGGCGGGAACTCTTTCCACGCTGCCGGCTGCCGTGAGGCGCGAAGGACTGCGTCCGCCGGTCGTGATAGTAGTCGGCGCGGTTGCCTCTCTCGGAGAAGAGTTTGATTGGAAAAAATTCCTGCCTCTTTCGGGGCGCAAGCTTATCGTCACGCGGCCTCGCGCGCGCGCCGGAACGCTCGCCGCGAAGCTGCGCGCGCTCGGCGCCGAAGTCGTGGAATGTCCCTGCATATCGACACGGACTCTCGATGTAAAGCTCCCCGCACTCGCGGGCTTCCGGTGGGCAGGCTTCACAAGCGCGACGGGCGTCGAGAGCTTTTTCGCGCTGCTCGCGAAAGAGGGGCGCGACGTGCGAGAACTCGGAGACGCGAAAATCGCCGCAATCGGCGAGGCGACAGCCGCGGCGCTGCGCGCACGCGGACTCGCACCGGCCTACGTGCCGGCCGTTTACGACGGTGCGTCGATGGCGGAGGGTTTAGCCCGGCTTGCCGAAGGAGAGAAAATATTGATGTTTCGCGCTAAAGAGGGCTCGCCCGAGCTGACGGAGCGGCTTCGCGCCGCCGGAGCGGACTTTACGGAATTTCCCCTTTATGAGACAACATACGAAAAGCCCGCGATAACGCCGGAGGATGCAGACGCGGCGCTCTTTACCAGCGCCTCGACGGTGCGCGGTTTCGTCCGCGCCTTCGGAGGCCCCGCCGTCGGAGTTGCCTGCTGCATAGGCCGTCAGACGGCGGAAGAAGCGGCAAGGCAGGGTTTTGCGGAAATAAGGACAGCCGACAAGGCGACACTCGATTCACTGATAAAAACACTGGAGGTCGATGAAAGATGATATTCAGGCCACGCAGGCTCAGAAGAACGGCGGCGATACGCGATCTCGCCGCGGAGACGAGGCTCTCTCCCTCGATGCTCGTCTATCCCGTCTTTATACGCGAAGGGAAAAAGATAACCGAAGAGATTCCCGCGATGCCGGGGCAAAAGCGCTACAGCCCGGACACTTTCCCGGAGTTCCTCGAAAAGGCGGCGAAAGCCGGAATAAACTCCGTGCTTCTCTTCGGCCTGCCGGAGCACAAAGACGAGTGCGGAAGCCAGGCGTGGGCCGATAACGGGGTGATTCAGCAGGCTCTGCGCGAAGGCAAAAAAAATTTCCCCGAGATGACCTTCATATGCGACGTCTGTCTCTGCGAATATACCTCGCACGGCCACTGCGGCCTTCTTAAAGGCGGCACGGTGGACAACGACCCGACCGTAGAGCTGCTCGCGAAGACGGCGCTCTCCCAGGCGCAGGCGGGAGCCGACGTCGTCGCCCCCTCCGACATGATGGACGGTCGCGTCGGCGCGATACGCGCCGCTCTCGACGGCGCGGGCATGTGCGACACGATAATCTTTTCCTACGCTGTCAAGTACGCATCGGCCTTTTACGGGCCTTTCCGCGAGGCGGCCGGCTCGGCGCCCGCCTTCGGCGACCGCCGCAGCTACCAGATGGACCCGCGCAACGCACGCGAGGCGCTGCGCGAGGCCGCGCTTGACATAGATGAGGGAGCGGACATGATAATGGTCAAGCCCGGTCTTCCTTATCTCGACGTCCTCTCGCGGGTAAAAGAAACCTTCGACGTGCCCGTCGGCGCCTACTGCGTCAGCGGCGAATACTCGATGATAAAGGCGGCCGCGGCGAACGGCTGGCTCGACGAGGAGCGGGTCATCGCTGAGAGCGCCATCTGCCTCGCGCGCGCCGGGGCCGACATAATAATCACCTACTTCGCGCCGGAGCTTGCCGCGATGATGAAAGAGGGGCGTCTCTGATGGATCGCAGTGCCGGGCTTTTCGCGCGGGCGGAGCGCGTGATTCCTGGAGGCGTCAACAGCCCCGTGCGCGCCTTCAAAAGCGTAGGAGGCACGCCGGTCTTTGTATCGCGGGCCAAAGGGCAGTACCTCTGGGACGAAAACGGGAAAAGATACACCGACTACATAGGGTCGTGGGGGCCTCTCATTCTCGGCCACGCCTATGAGCCCGTCGTCGAGGCCGTAAAGAAAGCCGCGGAGCGGGGCACCAGCTACGGCCTGCCGACAGAGGCCGAGGTCGAGATGGCGGAGCTTCTGTGTTCCGTCGTTCCGGGGCTTGAAATGGTCCGCATGGTCTCCTCCGGCACCGAGGCGGTGCTCTCGGCCCTCCGTGTCGCGCGCGGCTTTACGGGGCGCGAGCTCGTCGTGAAGTTTGAGGGCTGTTATCACGGGCACTCCGACGCGATGCTCGTCAAGGCCGGCTCTGGCCTCGCCACAGCGGGACAGCCGGACAGTGCGGGAGTGACGCGCGGCACGGCGGAGACTACGCTGACCTGCGCCTACAACGATGCGGACGGACTTGAAAAAATCTTTGCGGAGCACGGCGAACGCATCGCCGCCGTCATAGTTGAGCCCGTTGCCGCCAACATGGGCGTCGTCCTCCCCGACGAAGATCTGCGCGCAAAACCCGTGTGCGGCGAATGGTCCGAGCAGACGCACTGCGGACGGCTGCCTGCGAGAAAAGGCTTCCTTGAAAGAGCTCGCGACGTCACGCGGCGTTACGGCGCGCTGCTTATATTCGACGAAGTCATCACTGGCTTCCGCCTCGGCATAAGCTGCGCCTCGGGATACTTCGGCGTTACCCCCGACCTCTACACATTCGGAAAAATCATAGGCGGCGGCCTTCCCGTCGGAGCATACGGCGGCAGGCGTGACGTCCTGGGCTGCGTCGCGCCGCTCGGCCCCGTCTACCAGGCAGGCACTCTCTCCGGCAACCCGATAGCGATGGCCGCGGGGCTTGCAGCGCTCAAAACATTGCGCGGCGACCCGTCGATATACGAAAAGCTCAGACGGCTCGGCACCGCGCTCCGCGCGGGGCTTGTCTCTCTCTTCGCGGAACGCGGGCTGCCGGCCTCCGTGCAGAGCATAGAATCCCTCTCGACAATATTCTTTACGAAAGGCCCCGTGCGCTGTTACGCGGAGGCTAAGAAAAGCGACACGGCGCGTTACGCGAGGTTCTTCAACGGAATGCTCTCGCGCGGCGTGCTTCTGGCTCCGTCGCAGTTTGAGGCGGCCTTCCTCTCCGCCGCGCACACGGAAGATGACGCGGAACATTTCCTGGACGCGGCGAAAGAGACGATAGACTCGGAAGGCTTTTGATGCGCAGGGGCGAAGTCCAGATTTACACGGGCGACGGCAAAGGCAAGACGACGGCGGCCTTCGGCCTCTGCCTCCGCGCTCTGGGCCACGGGCACAGAGTTCGCGTGATACAGTTCCTGAAGGCGGCCCGCTGCGGCGAGCATGTCATGGCTGAAAAAATCGGCCTTAGCATAACGCGCTGCCGCGCGGGGCGGCAGTGGAAGCCCTGCGCCGCCCCATGCCCGCTGCTGATTGAGGCGCGGCGAGTCGTTGAGGGAAACGGCGCCGACCTGCTCGTCCTCGACGAGATAATGGCCGCTATCGGCCACGGCTGCGTGACGGCGGACGAGGCGGCCGCGCTTATTGACAGCCGCCCTTGGTTCATGGAGATAGTGATGACGGGACGGAACGCGCCGCGCGCGCTTACCGAGCGCGCCGCTCTCGTGACCTCGATGGAAAAGGTAAAACATTTCTTCGACGCGGGCGTTCCCGCGCGCGAAGGCATTGAATACTGAAAAGGGCGGTGACGCGATGAAAGGCGTAATGATACAGGGCACGAGCAGCGACAGCGGCAAGAGCTTTATCGCGACGGCTCTCTGCCGCCTCTTCTCCGATATGGGCTTAAACGTCTGCCCCTTCAAGTCGCAGAACATGTCCAACAACTCCTACGTCACGGCGGACGGGCTCGAGATAGGGCGCGCGCAGGGCGTGCAGGCGGAGGCGGCGCGCACGGAGCCCCGGGCCTTCATGAACCCGATACTGCTCAAGCCGCGCAAGGACACTTCCTCGGAGATCGTCCTCATGGGCAGAGTCTGCGACGCCCCCTGCGACAGGAACTACTACAAAGATTTCACGATGAGCCGCGGCATAGCGGCGGTGAAGTCGGCTCTTTCGACAATAGAAAAAAACTTCGACCTTGTGGTCTGCGAGGGAGCAGGAAGCCCAGCCGAGATAAACTTAAACGCGGGCGAGATAGCCAACATGCGCGTCGCTCGCGAGGCAGACCTTCCTGTGGTGCTCGTCACGGACGTCGACCGCGGCGGATCGCTCGCATCGGTCGTCGGGACGCTCGAACTGCTCGGCGAAGATAGAAAAAGAGTGAAAGGCATAATCTTCAACAAGTTCAGAGGCGACATCTCGCTCTTCCGCGACGCGGTCGAATGGACGGAGAAGTACACAGGCGTCAAAGTCGTCGGCGTAATGCCGTGGCTCACAGACGTCATCATCGAAGGCGAGGATATACTGAGCCTAAACTGGAATAGCAGCGGGGATCCGGGCGGCGGGAAACTCGCGATAGGCGTCGTGAAATTCCCGCGCGTATCAAACCACACGGACATAGAGGCCTTCCGCTTTGAGCCGGACGTCGAGATAACGGAGCTTGTTTCGCCGGCGCAGATTGCGCGCCTCGACGCCGTGATACTGCCGGGCACGAAAAGCACCGTGCTTGACATGAAATACCTTATCGACTCCGGACTCGCCTCCGCGATCCGCGGCTTTTACAAAAAAGGCGGCACGGTCTACGGCCTCTGCGGGGGCTATCAGATGCTCGGCGAGAAAATAGACGACGGCTTCATGCGCGACAACGATAAAATACCCGAGATAGAGGGGCTTGGCCTGCTACCCGTCGTTACGACCTTCGACGAGGAAAAAACGACCGTGCGCAGCAAAGGGCACGCCCTGCACCCGCGCTTTAAGGAAGAGACGCCGGTCGAGGGTTACGAAATACATTTCGGCGAAACGCGCATGCTTCGCGATGCAGCGGGCTGCCTACCGCTCTTTGAGCTCGGCGGACGCGAAGAGGGCCTGTCCGACGCGGAGATGCGAGTCGCCGGAAGCTATCTGCACAACGCCTTTCACAACGACCTCTTCCGCGCCGTGTGGCTCAACGGCCTGCGCGAGAGGCGAGGACTTCCCGCGCGCGCGCCTGTCCCGACCGCCGCAGCTAAAGAGGCGGCCTACGACGCTCTCGCCGGGCACGCGAGACGCAATCTCGACATAGATTACATAATGAAAATATCGGGAGTAATAAAATGCGAAAAGCCGAACGCCCGCGCCTGATGATCGCCGCGCCGCACAGCGGCAGCGGCAAGACCACAGTGACAGCCGGGATAGCGGCAGCGCTTGCCTCGCGGGGCCTGCGGGTTCACCCCTGCAAAGTCGGCCCCGACTACATAGACCCGGGGTACTTGGCGCTCGCCGCCGGCTCGCGCGCCGACAACCTCGACACGTGGCTGACAGGCGAGGAGACGATGAAAAAAATTTTCATCTCCGCTTCACGCGACACAGACATCTCGGTGATAGAGGGGGTCATGGGGCTTTACGACGGCGGGCGCGGAGGGATAAGCAGCACTGCGAGGATTGCAAAGACGCTGCGCACTCCTGTCGTCCTCGTCGTCGACGTGCGCTCGATGGGCGAAAGCGCCGCGGCCGTTGTGAAAGGCTTCCGCGACTACGACCCGGAGGTTGACTTGCGGGCCGTTATAATCAACCGCTACGGATCGGCAAGCCACCGCGCGATGGTGACGACGGCGATAGAAAAGCTCGGCGTGCCGGTCGCGGGCGCGGTGCCGCGCGACAGCGCGGCGGAGGTGCGCGAGCGCCACCTCGGCCTCCTTCCCGCGGAAGAGAACTACAACAGAAAACAGACAGAAATCCTGCGCCGCATAACGGAGAGCTCTGTCGACATCGACGCGCTGATTGAAATCGCGCGATCGGCCCCGCCGCTCGAAGAGACGGAAATTGGGCGCCGCGCCGCGCCGCGCGTAAAAATCGCCGTCGCGCGCGACGAAGCCTTCTCTTTCTACTACCCCGAGAGCCTGGCCGTCCTTGAAGCGGCGGGCGCCGAGATAATCACATTCAGCCCGCTGAACGACGAGCGGGCGCCGGAATGCGGCGGCCTCATCTTCGGCGGCGGTTTTCCCGAAATGTTCGCCGGGCGGCTCGCGGCGAACGGCTCCATGAAAGAATCCGTGGCGCGCGCCGCTGCGCGGGGCACGCCGGTATACGCCGAATGCGGCGGCTTCATGTACCTCACGCGCGAGATAAAAGATTTCGCAGGCGCGTCGCACGAGATGTGCGGCATAATCCCCATGAGCTGCAAAATGAACGACCGCCTCAGCACCGTGGGATATGTGACGGCGAAAGCCCTCCGCGACACGGTAATCGCGCCGCAAGGCGCGGAACTGCGCGGGCACGAGTTCCATTTCTCAAGCGCGGAGCCGCTTGAGCCGGTACCGAGCGCCTTTCTGTTCACAAAAACCCGCACCGGCGAGACATACCCCGCGGGCTATGCGAAAGGCAATGTCTTGGCCTCCTACCTGCACATTCATTTCGCGGGATTTCCCGGGGCGGCGGCGAGATTCGTCGAAAAGTGTGCGGAGAGCGGAAAGCAAAGCTGAAAACAAAAAAACTGCGACGCCGCGCGGAGTCCGGACCCGCGCGCGCCGTACAAAAAATGGAGGCGTGATCATGGAGACCGATAGCCGTCCCGTCGTCGCTTTGATATACGATTTCGACGGGACTTTGTCGCCGGGCAACATGCAGGAGTTCAGCTTCATCAAGGCGCTTGGCATGACTCCCGAAGAATTCTGGCAAAAGACGGAAGAGATGACAAGGCGCGGCGATGCGAGCGGGATTCTCTGCTATATGAAGCTGATGCTCGACTGCGCGCGCTACAGGGAAATTTCGCTGAAGCGCGACTCCTTCCGCAGTTTCGGACGCGAGGTAGAGCTTTACCCCGGCGTCGCGGAATGGTTTTCTCTCATCAACCGCTACGGAGAAGGCAAGGGCGTCGAGACGCGCCATTATATAAATTCCTCGGGACTGAAAGAGATGATTGAGGGTACGGCGATAGCGGGAGAGTTCCGCAATATCTACGCCTGCTCCTTTCTCTACAACACGGACGGCGTCGCCGTCTGGCCCGCCGTTGCCGTGGACTTTACGACAAAGACGCAGTTTCTTTTCAAAATCAACAAAGGCATATCGAGCGTCAGCGACAACAGCGAGGTCAACCGCTACATGCGCGAGGAGGACCGACCCGTGCCTTTCCGCCGCATGATTTATTTCGGCGACGGACAGACAGACATTCCCTGCATGAAGATGGTAAGCCACAACGGCGGACACTCGATAGCGGTCTACGAGCCGGGAAACGCCGCGAGACGCGCGGCTGCGGAGAGGCTGATACTGGAGGAGCGGGTGAACTTCGTCTGCCCCGCCGATTACAGCCGCGGCGGCGAGATCTACGACGTGGTCACGACCGTGATAGACAAGATTAAATATGACTTCGAGTTCGAGCGGCTTCTCAAAAAGCACAGAACGGCGGCGGAGTCGGGAATGCCGCACATTTAGCTCGCGCGAGGGCAAATCTTTACCGCGGGTAAGGAGCCGCGAATTTGATTTTGCCGCCCCGCTTTTCCGTCCC
>CAYVEQ010000018.1:29414-34141 GCA_964450835.1 uncultured Synergistaceae bacterium | reverse complement strand
GACGTGAGCGACTGCGCTTTCTTTTCGTCCTCTTTCCGGTAAAGCACCTGGCTTGACTTCGAGCCGTCGCGGTAGACCGTTATCCCCTTGCAGCCCTCTTTCCACGCGAGCACATAGGCTCCGAGCACGTCGTCCACGCCGCACTCGTGGCGCAGGTTGACCGTCTTCGACACAGCGAGGTCGGTGTAGCGCTGAAAGACTCCCTGCGTGCGGACATGGGCGGCCGGAGAAACGTCGTGCGACGTCACGAAAACCCGCTTCATTACATCGCCTGGCAGCCCCTCTTTGAGCGCCTGCTCGTAGTAGCGGTTGTGCTGCTTCATGATGACTTTCGAGCCGTCAAGCTGCGTGCGCACGCGCGTGTGCTCGAGGGCGAAGAGCGGCTCGATGCCGGAGGAGCAGTTGGCAAGCAGAGCTATCGTTCCCGTAGGCGCTATGCATGTGAGGGTGGCGTTGCGCCGTCCCAAGTGCGCGAGCGGCGCGGGCACTCCTTTTTCTTTGCCGAGGGCGACGGAAGTCTCGTGCGCCGTGCTCTGTATCGTGCCCATTATCTTCGCGGCCAGCGCGTAGGCCTCTTCGCTCTCGTAGGGTATCCGCAGCCGGAAGAGAAGGTCGGCCCAGCCCATGACGCCGAGGCCGATTTTGCGCGTGCGTCTGACCGCTTCCGAGATTTCGGGCAGCGGGTAGTGGTTCACGTCTATTACGTCGTCGAGGAAACGCGTCGCGACAGCCGTTACCCGTTTTAATGTGTCGAAATCAAAGGCGCCGCCCTCTGCCATCGATGCGATGTTGATTGAGCCCAGGTTGCAGGCCTCGTTCGGATAGAGCGGGGATTCGCCGCACGGGTTCGTACTCGTCAGCTCGCCCAGGCCGGGTGTCGTGTTGCCGCGGTTTATCGCGTCCATGAAAATTATCCCGGGGTCGCCGGTGCGCCACGCGGAGTCGGCGATTTCGGCAAGCAGCGCCGCCTCTTCGCCGCGCGGGTCGGCCGTTGCCTTTTCCATAAAGCTGTCGAAGACGCCGACTGAGATGTTGAAGTTTGTTATTATGCCGTCCTTGTCTTTGCAGTGTATGAATTTTCTGATGTCTGGGTGGTCTACGTTGAGTATCCCCATGTTCGCGCCGCGGCGCATGCCGCCCTGCTGCACCGTCTCGGTCGCCTTGTCGAAAAGGCTCATGAAAGAAACGGGGCCGGAGGCTCGTCCGTTGGTGCTGTTGACCTTGGCTCCCTCGGGACGCAGTTTCGAGAAGTTGAAACCGGTGCCGCCGCCGCTTTTGTGTATCAGCATCTGTTTGCGGAGCGCCTCGCAAATGCTTTCCATCGAGTCCTCAACGCCGATTACGAAGCAGGCGGCGAGCTGCCCGTGCGGCGCGGGCCGCCCGGCGTTCATGAGAGTCGGGCTGTTCGGCAGAAAACGGAGCGTGGCCATTATCTCGTAAAATTCGTCCGTCCACCTGTACTGCTCGGCGAGCGTGGGCTCGGCGGAGGCGACCGCAGTTGCCACGCGGACGAGCATCTCCTCTGGCTTTTCGACGGGATTTCTGTCTTCGTCGCGCCACAGATAGCGGTCGCGAAGTATATCTTTAGCCGTCGGGCTGAAAGCGGGCTTAATCAGCATAACATAGAACCTCCATTAAAGCTCGAAAATATAAGGCAAATTATATAAGGCCGAAACCGCGGACGGCCCGGCCCATTTATGATAGCATAAATTTTTATTTTGGGAAGAAAAATAACACTATATATATTGACATCTTATCCACCAAACACTATCCGTAGTGTGATTAACTCTGTGGATAAGGAACAGACGATCTAACGCCTCCACAGCTCGCGCGTGAAGAGAGCGAGAAGCGTATATAATTCAAGCCTGCCGCAGAGCATATCGAAAATATATATCCATTTCGCGAATGCCGCCTGGGAGGCGAAGCTGTTGACGGGCCCGACGTCGGCAAGCCCCGGCCCCACGTTGCTGAGAGTGGCGAAGACGGCGCTTATCGAAGTGACTATGTCGTTGCCGGTGAAGCTGACGGCGAGAGTGGAAAGTCCCCAGATAATTATGTAAAGCACTATGAAGCTCGAAGCCGTGGCGACAGTCTGCGGACTCGGCGCCTTATCCCCCTGCCGCACCAAAGTGATTGAGTTCGGGTGAATCAGCTTCTTCATCTCGCAGAAGGCGGCCTTGACTGCAATCTGCACGCGCACGCATTTTATCGCGCCCGCCGTGGAACCGGCGCAGCCGCCGATCATCATGATGCCGAGTATCACTATGTGCGTGGAGTAGGGCCAGTGCGAGTAGTCGGCCGCCACGAAGCCTGTCGTCGTGATGATGCTCACGACGTGGAAGAGGCTGTAGCGCAGCGCGTCGGCGAAGCTGTCGTAGAAGCCCCCGATCAACAGCGGCGCGCACACCAGAACCGTCGCGGCCGCGACCGTGGCGGTGTAGAAGATAAACTCCGGCTCTTTGTATGGTTTCGGCGTCCGTGCGCGCAGAGCGGCGAGGTGCAGATTGAAGTTCGCGCCGCAGACGAACATCAGGGCGATAAGCACGTATTCGATGTAGGGCGAGTTGTAATAGGCGACGCTTGCCGTGTGAGTGGAGAAGCCTCCGGTAGAGACGGCGGCGAAGGAGTGCGCCACGGCGTCGTAGAAATCCATGCCGCCCGCCGCGAGCAGCACCGTGCCTATGACCGTCACGCCGACATATATCTCCCACAGGGTCATCGCCATCTCTGTGATGCGCGGGCTGACCTTCTCAAGGGTCGGCCCGGGGCTTTCTGCCTTGAAGAGGCGGGTCATGTTGCCGCCGAGCAGAGGAAGCATGGCTATCACGAGGACGACTATCCCCATGCCTCCGAGCCAGTGCGTGGTGGCGCGCCACATCAGTATGCCGCGCGGCACATCCTCGAGCGTGGGTATAATGGAGGCTCCCGTCGTCGTGAAGCCCGACATCGCCTCAAAATAGGCGTCCGTGAAAGAGGGCGCGGCTCCGGACAGGATATAGGGGATACAGCCGACGAAAGAGGCCGTTATCCACGCGAGAGAGACGCAGGCTATCGCCTCGCGCACTCCCATGTCGCCGCTTTTTGCCCCGCGTCCCGCGAAAGCCGCCAGGGCGGAGAGGACAAACCCCGCGGCCGCGGCGAAGAGAAACGCGTACACGTCGCCCGTGCCGTCGATGAAGGCCCAGACGAAGGGAAAAGCCATTGAAGCTGTGACCGTAAAGATTATTATTGCCAGAAATCTGGCGACGATGGCGTAATGCAAAGTTTCACGCCCTTATCTGAATATGGAAAGAGCCGCTTCCATCGAGTCGGCCGTGCCGAAAATCACGATTTTATCTCCGCCGCGCAGCTCCGTCCGCCCCGTCGGGATCAGCATCTCGTCTCCGCGTTCAAGCAGGCCGATCAGAGTTCCCTGCGGCATTTTAAGCTGCATCAGCTCTTTGCCTGCGACGGCAGAGCCTTCCGCCACGACGGTTTCTATCGCCTCCGCGCTTATTTCCTCGACGATTGTCATGACTTTCGAGGCGCCGGGGTAGCGGACGCTCCTTGTGATTACGTCGGCCAGCGTCTGGTTGCGGTTCACGATGGCGTCGACGGGGATTACGCCGGCCATCGGAAGATAGTTCGGGTTGCGCACGACGGCGATGCTTTTTGAAACGCCGAGAGTCTTTGCGAGGACGGCGAGCATGAGGTTCGTTTCGTCCTGTTCCGTCGCCGCGACGTAGCCGTCCGCCGCTTCTATCCCCTCGGATTTCAGAAATTCCGCGTCCGCGCCGTTGCCGCAGAGTATCAGGGCGTCAGGCAGCTCTTCTGCGAACTTTTCGCATTTCGCGCGGTCTTCGTCAACGATGCGCAGGTCTAAGCCGCGTATGTGGGAAAGCAGCCGCTCCGCCGTCTGGTGGCCTATCTTGCCAGCGCCTACGATGAAGACGCGCTTCAGTTTTTTTGACTTCGCCGGCTGGAAGAGGCGTTCTATCTCGAGGATCTGTGTGCGGTAGCACATTGTGTAGCAGAGGTCGCCGGCGGAAAGCCTGTAACCGGCGTGGGGGACGAACGACTCTTCGCCGTTTTTGACGCAGACGACGAGCATTACCATCTCGGGGTTGTGCCTGCGTATGTCAATCAGCGACATGCCGCAGAGCGGGGAGTCCTTCGCCACGCGGAAAAGATATATCCCCGCGCGTCCTCCCGCCATTTCAGTCGCGTGCAGCGCCGCGCGTACTTCGAGAAGCTCCTCGATGTCTTTCGCGACGGAGCGTTCCGGAGATACGAGCATGTCTATGCCGAGTCCCTTTGCCCAGCTTTCGTCATCGGTGAACTCAAGTCCGACTGCGCGCGCTATCACATGCGGCACGCCGGAGCGCTTCGCTATCCAGCAGGCCATGAGGTTTACCTCGTCCCTGTTGGTGCAGGCTATAAGCATCATCACGCCGGAGCCGCCTCCCGCTGTTATGCCGGCTTTGGCGAGCACGCTCGGGCGCGCTCCGTTGCCAGTCACGACCATTACGTCAAGCGTTTCGTCGACCTGTGCGGCGCGCGACGCGTCTTCCTCGACCAATACGATGTCGTGCCCGTCGGAAGACAGGTTCTTAGCGACGCTGTACCCGACTTCCCCCGCTCCGACTATTACGATGCGCACAGCCAATCTCTCCTTTGCCGCGAATACGCGGATATACCTGCAACAGTATATGACATTTCGCGTTAAATGCAAATCGGCGCGGCACGGC
>CAYVEQ010000018.1:0-29314 GCA_964450835.1 uncultured Synergistaceae bacterium | reverse complement strand
CGCGGCATGACGCTTGCCTTTTCTCTCTCTTTGTTGTATTATCTCTCTGCTGATTGGGAAATCGACGGTTCTCCGAGCCTGACGCGCCTAAGGGTTTAAGCCTAAGGACATCGGGCCGACAGGGTCGAGGGCGGAAACGCCGCGGCCTCCCTCTGGAAAGGCGAACGGCCGGGTGGATAATTTCAAGGCCGTGCTCTTTTGAGGACGGTCTTTTTCTTTTAAGGCACGCACTTTTCTCCGCGGGCGGGGAGCGCCCCCAACGTTTCCCGCCTTCCGTTTCCCGAGTGTGCGGGGGAACGCGCGGCGAAAGCGCGGAACTGGGCGTTTCTTCCGTTTTCGCGCGAAGCGGCGTCCGCGTCCCTGAAGCCGGTTTTTCTAAAGCGCGAGCCATGAATGCCGGACGTCGGGGCGGCGGCGGAAACGTCGCCGTCTCCCGTTGCGGAAAGGGGACTTTGCCGCGCGGCGTCTCTCACAGAGGCCGATCCCCCTTTCGTGACGCAGCACTTAGCCGCCCAGGCGGCACAAATTTCACGAGGAGGGTTTTATCCCATGCGTACCAACAAAAAAAGTTTTCTGGCTTTTCTTCTGATCGCCCTTTGCGCGCTGACTTTCGCGACACTTGCGGGCGCAGCCGAGAAAGCTCCCGTGCTCCGTATGGCGACCACGACAAGCACAGACGACACGGGGCTTCTTGATTATCTCGCGCCGATATGCCTCAAAGACATCGGCATAGACGTGCAGTGGGTGGCCGTCGGCACGGGCAAGGCTCTTGAATTCGGGCGCAACGGCGACGTCGACATAGTGCTGACCCACGCGCCGTCGCAGGAGGACAAGTTCGAGTCTGAGGGCTTCGGCGTAGACCGCCGCAAGGTCATGCACAACGATTTTGTTCTGATAGGCCCGGCGAACGACCCCGCCGGAGTCAAGGGCAAGCCTGTGCTTGAGGCGATAGCCGCGATCGCGGAGAAGGGACAGCCTCTTGTTTCCCGCGCCGATAAGTCAGGCACTCACACAGCCGAGCTTAAACTCCTCGAAAAGGCAGGAGTGAAGGATTTCGACAAAGCCCCGTGGTATGTACAGACAGGGCAGGGAATGCTTAAAACGATAAACATCGCGGAGGAGCAGAAGGGCTACGCGCTCTCCGACCGCGGCACCTTCATCAAGTACGATGTGGGTCTTAACGGCCGCGAGGGGCTTGTCATCATCTGCGAGGGCGACGACGACCTCCTCAACAAATACAGTGTCATGGCGGTCAACCCCGAAAAGCATCCCGAGGCAAAGTACGACCTCGCTGTGAAGTATATCGAGTGGATTACGTCGCCGAAGGTACAGAAGGACATAGAAAACTTCAAGCTCGAAGGCAAGCAGCTTTTCTTCCCCGACGCTGTGCCCTCGAAATAAATAAACCGCAGCGCGCCGCCCCACAGCGGCGCGCCTTTTGAGATATGGATTTCATCGCGGCAGGGTTCGTACAGGCATTCAGGATGCTCCTCACAATGGACGAGGAGACATTCGTCATTCTCGTTACCACGCTGAAGCTCACGGCGCTTTCGATGGCGGGCGTCCTGCTTTTGGGGCTGCCGGCGGGCTTCGCCCTCGGATATTTCGATTTTCCGGGAAAGCGCGCGGTTCGCACTGTGACGGACACGCTGCTTGCCATGCCGACCGTCGTTATCGGACTGCTGGTCTACGCCTTCATATCGAGGCGCGGGCCTCTCGGAGGACTGGGACTGCTCTTCACCGTGCGCGGCATGGCGATAGGCCAGGTCATTCTCGGCACGCCGATAGTGGCGGCATACACCGCCGCCGCGATGGAGGGGCTTGACAGCCGTCTGCGCCAGACTCTCATGACGCTCGGCGCATCGGGCGGCAGGCTCGCGCTCACAAGCCTGCGGGAGGCGCGCTTTATGATACTCGTCGCGGCTCTGACCGCTTTCGGGCGTATCGTAGGCGAAGTCGGCTCCGCGATGATGCTCGGCGGCAACATCAAGTGGCACACGCGCACGATAACCACGGCTATCACGCTTGAGACCGGCAAGGGCGAGTTCGCCCTGGGCGTAGCGCTCGGCGTCATTCTGATACTCATTTCGCTCCTGCTCAATATTTCGCTTTCTTTCCTGCGCCGCAGGAGCCGGAGCTGAAACAGCCGAAAGAAAGACAAAGAACTTTACAAGGAAGGTGCACAGGTTTATGAAAAAATTCGCGACAGCTTTGGCTGTTCTTCTGATCGCCGCGCCCGCCTTCGCGGGAACGGTAAAGCTTTCGAGCACTATAGGGCCCGTCGACGCGGGAATAATTCCTCTGCTCACCGACACATACAAGGCAAAGACAGGGACAGAGTTCGTCATCGAAAAGGCGGGAACGGGCGCGACGCTCGAAAAGGCGAAGAGCGGCGACTTTGACATGGTGGTCGTACACGCGCGGGAGCTCGAGGATAAATTCATCGCCGAAGGCTTCGGACAGAACCGCCGCGACATAATGTACAACGATTTCGTGATCCTCGGGCCGCAGGAGGATCCCGCGGGAATCAAAGGCATGACATCGGCCGCCGAGGCTTTTAAGAAAATCGCCGCCGCGGGCGTCGAGTTCATCAGCCGCGGCGATATGTCAGGAACGCACGTCGCCGAACTGAACGTCTGGAAAGCGGCGGGGCTTTCGCCCGACGGGGAAAAAGACGCCTGGTACACGGTCTTTTCGCTCGGCAAACTCGGCAATGGACACACAACGGATTTCGCCAACAGGCGCAACGCCTACACGATCATGGACCGCGCCACCTATCTGACTAAGAAAAGCAAGCTGAAGATTGTCCCTCTTGTAGAAGGCGATCCGATTCTGCTCAATTTTATCGCGGCTATCGAAGTCAGCCCGAAGCGCTTCCCCGGAGTCAACAACAAAGAGGCCGCGGCCTTCATCGACTGGATGTGCGGCGACGAGGCGCAGACGATAATAAAAGATTTCAAAGTTGACGAGTACGGCGAGCCTCTCTTCTTCCCGAACTCCGACGAATGGAACAAAAAGCACGGGAAATAGCTCCCGCGCGCCGCGGACGGCGGACTGCCGCCCGCGGCTTACAGCAGCGAGATGAAAGCTCCGCTTTACGAAATTCATAATCTCAGACAAAGTTACGAAAAGGGACACCCGAACCTCGACATCGCGGAGCTTTCCATACCCTCCGGCTCTGTCACGGGGCTTGTCGGCCCCAACGGCAGCGGCAAGTCCTCTCTGCTTAAAGCTCTCGCCTTTCTCATCCCCGTTTCCGGGGAGATAATTTTCGACGGGCGCCCGTCGGCCGGGCGCGAGCGCGAGATACGGCGCGAGGCGACGTATATGCTTCAGGAGGCTTATCTGCTGAAACGCTCAGTATTTGAGAACGTCGCCTACGGTCTGCGGCTTCGCGGACTTCCGGCGGGCGCGATCGCGGAGCGTGTACGCAGTGGCTTGGAAGCCGTCGGTCTTGACTTCAAAGAATTTTCAAACCGTCCGTGGTACAGGCTCTCGGGCGGCGAGGCGCAGCGCGTGGCTCTTGCCGCGCGTCTTGCTTTGCGCCCTAAGGCTCTCCTGCTCGACGAGCCTACGGCGAACGTGGACGAGGAGAGCGCGCGGCTCGTGATGGAAGCCGCGGTGCGCGCGGCTGGCGGCGGCGCTGCGGTCGTCGTCTCCACGCACGACGCGGCGTGGCTCTACGAAACGGCGTCCGTCGTCGTTAATATGTACGGGGGGCGCGTCGCGGGGTACGGTGCGGTGAATATTTTCCGCGGCATGTGGCGGCGCGGAGGCGGCTTCATGTCGCGCCTCTTTCCGGACGGACAGTCGCTCTTTGCCTTGCCCTGCGCCGGGCGTGACGCGGCGGCTCTTTCTCCCTCCGATATAACCGTTTCGCGAACGGCGCCGCAGCGCGCTGAAAATGAAAACGTTCTGCGCGGCGTCGTCACGCAGATCTCGCTTGAACGCGCCTCGCGCGCGGTGCTGCTTTCAGCGGACGTCTCAGGCTGCGTCGTAAAGGCGCGCCTTTCGGCGGCGGAGGCCGCGGCCCTCGCTCTCGCTCCCTCTTCCGAAATCTTTCTTTCCTTCCCCTTTTCCGCTCTGCGCTGGCTTTAGGCCCGTCCGGCGCGATTGCGCGCCGCGAGCTGAGAATATAAAATAATATCGGTTTTAATATGACGGCGGCCATTTGCACGGGGCGAAAGGATGATTATATATGTGCGGGATTATGGGATACGTCGGCGACAGAGAGACGACGAAGATAATTCTTGAGGGGCTGGCGAAGCACGAGTACCGCGGCTATGACTCGGCGGGCATCGCGGTTATAAAGGACGGCGCCATTTCCGAAATTCGCACTGTGGGACGCGTGGCGCTGCTCGCCGAAAAGGTCGCGGCGTCCGGCCTGACCGGCGACATTGGCATCGGGCACACGCGTTGGGCGACTCACGGCGGCGTGACCGAGACCAACGCGCACCCGCATATATCGAGCGACGGCCGCGTCGTCATCGTGCACAACGGGATAATAGAAAACGCGCGAGACGTTCGCGCCGAGCTTGAGGCAAAGGGTATAAAATTCCACACCGAGACGGACACGGAGTCGGCCGTGCAGTATCTGGGCTTCGTCTACGACGGAGACCCGAAGGCTGCCCTTGTGAAGCTCGCGTCGCGCATACGCGGCGCCTTTGCCCTCGTCATAATGTTCTATGACAGACCGCGCGAAATCTGGGTCGCGCGCAAAGGCTCGCCTCTCGTCGTGGGACACGCGGGCGGCGAGGGCTTCTGCGCATCCGACCCGACGGCGCTGCTTGAGTTCACGCGCGACGTCTGGTTCATGGACGACGACGAAATGGCGCGGGTGACGCGCGACGGCTGCGAATTCTTCGACTTCTCCGGCAATCGCCGCGAAAAGGCCTCGATGCACCTGGACTGGGACGCCGCCATGACCAACAGAGGCGGCTATCCGCACTTCATGCTTAAAGAAATTCACGAACAGCCGGATGTCGTCGCGCACACGCTCCTGGGGCGCGTGGCCGAGGACAGCGTCGATCTCTCGCGCGAACTTTCATGGACGCCCGAAGATGCCTCGCGCATCGGCAGAATACATTTCATCGCCTGCGGCACATCGCACTACGCCACGATAGTGGCGCAGCATATTATGGAGACATTCGGAAATTTTGAAATACGCACTGAGGTCGCGTCGGAGTACCGTTACCGGAACATCCCGACAGGCCCCGACACTCTGGCGGTCTTTGTCTCGCAGTCGGGCGAGACGGCGGACACGCTGCACGCGGCGCGCCTTGCCAAATCGCGGGGCGCGAAATGCCTCGTTGTCACGAACGTCAGAGGCTCGACAATCCACCGCGAGGTCGGCGAAGCGCTCATCACCCCGGCGGGGCCAGAAATCGGCGTCGCAGCGACAAAGACATTCACGGCCCAGATAACTATCCTTACTCTGCTCGGCCTGTACCTCGCCAAGCTGCGCGGCGAGCTTGACCGCACAGTCGAACGCCGCCTTGTCTCCGCTCTCATGGACATACCCGGCAAACAGGCGGCCATGCTCGACCGCGAGAAAGAGATAGAGACACTTGCGCGCGACTTCGCGGACGCGCGCGGTTTCTTCTTCATCGGACGCGGCCCGGCCTACCCTCCGGCGCTTGAAGGCGCGCTCAAACTCAAAGAAATTTCCTACCTCCACGCGGAGGCATATCCCGCAGGCGAGATGAAGCACGGCCCGATAGCGCTGCTCGACAGAGAGCTGCCCGTCGTCGCACTCGTGCCGAAAAACGACCTGTGGGAAAAAACCGTATCAAACATCGAAGAGTCAATGGCGCGCAAATCGCCGATAATCGCGCTCGCAACGGAGGGCGACAGCGAAATATCCCACTACACGAAGAACATCATCTTCACGCCGGAAACGGAGCCGGAGCTCTTCCCCTTCGTGGCCGTGGTGCCGCTCCAGCTTTTCGCCTACTACATAGCCCGTCAGCGCGGGTGCGACATCGATATGCCGCGCAACCTGGCAAAGAGCGTCACGGTCGAGTAGCTAAAGCGGTGCGTTCGCCGGCTTTGAGGCAAAAGGATGAACTTCGCGGCATTCAAAAAAACGGCGGCGCTGATAGTCGCGCTCGCTTTAATATCGCAGCCGCTCTGCGCGGCGCGGGCTGAAGCTTTGGCTCTTCCCGGGCCTCTGTCGCGGGTCGCCGCCTTTCAAAATCTCGACTGGCTTGAAATAGCCGCGCATTTATCGGCCTTTACGGGAATTTCATACTGGCTCTGCGAAGGCGTGCGCGAAATATATCACGGCGCAAAAAAGCTCGCGCTGTTCAATATTCTGGATTTTCTGCTGCGGCGCCTCCCCGCGCCGGAATGGCGTCTTCTGCCGTCGCCCAGGCCGCCCGACGCCTATTCGATATGAACGCACGCGTCTATATGCTGCTCTGCGCTGACGGCACACTCTACACAGGCTGGACGACCGATGTCGAAAAGCGCGTCGCCGCCCACAACGCGGGACGCGGCGCGAAATATACGCGCGGGCGCGGGCCGGTGACTCTCGTATACAGCGAGGAGTGCGGCGGCAGAGAGGAAGCGATGCGGCGCGAGGCCGCGATAAAAAAACTCCCGCGCAAAAAAAAACTTTTGCTCTGCGGAAGAACAGTAGTACCGCCTTTCGCGAAGAAAGCGCGCGCTTGATAATTTCAGAAATCTTCACTAAAATAACAAAGTTTGGCCCGCGCGGATTGCGCGCGGTCGTGATTCTTTAGCCGCTGATATAAAATAAAGAGGTGTATCGCATGAAAGGACGCACTGATATAGTCGTAGGGATGCAATGGGGCGACGAGGGCAAAGGCCGCGTCGTCGACGTGCTCGCCGCGGAGGCGGGAGTCGTAGTGCGCTACCAGGGAGGAGCCAACGCCGGACACACTGTCGTAGCCGGGGGCGAGAAGTACGTCTTTCATCTGCTTCCGTCGGGCATACTCCACCCCGACAAAACCTGCGTGATCGGCAACGGGGTGGTTCTCGACCCCGACACGCTTTTCGAAGAACTCGACGGTCTTGCCGCGCGAGGCAAAAAGATAGCGAAGCTAATCGTGAGCCATGCCGCCCACATCGTCATGCCTTACCATAAAATAATCGACAGGCTGGCGGAGGGCGCGCGCGCCCAAGGCGCTAAGATCGGAACGACAGGGCGCGGCATAGGGCCGTGCTACACGGACAAATACGAACGCACCGGCATTCGCGCGGAGGATCTGGTGAACCCCGCGCCGCTGCGCGCTAAGCTCGAAGCGGCGCTTTCCGCCAAAAACGCGATATTCACGAAGATATACGGCGACAAGCCGCTCGACTTCGGCGAAGTATACGAAAAGGCGCTCGCGTGGGGCAGGCGCCTCGGGCCGATGCTGGGCGACGCATTCCTTGAAATCGACGGCGCCGTGACAGGCGGCGCGAACGTTCTGTTCGAGGGCGCGCAGGCCACGCTGCTTGACATCGACCACGGCACATATCCCTTCGTCACGAGTTCAAGCGCCTGCGCCGGAGGCGCCTGCACAGGCGCGGGCTTCGGACCCTCGCGCGTGGACCGCGTCATCGGAGTGGCAAAGGCCTACTGCACGCGCGTAGGCGAGGGCCCTTTTCCGACGGAGGAGCACGGCGAAACCGGCGAGACGCTCCGCGCAAAAGGCGGCGAGTTCGGCGCGACGACGGGCCGCCCGCGCCGCTGCGGCTGGTGCGACCTGGTCGCTGCGGACTACGCGGTAAAGGTCAACGGCCTTGACGGAATCGCGCTCACAAAGCTCGACGTGCTCGACGATTTCGACGAGATAAAAATCTGCGTCGCATACGAGATCGACGGCAAAATCAGAAGCACGTTCCCGAGCAGCTGTGCAGATCTCGCCAAAGCGAAGCCGGTTTACGAAACGCTGCCGGGCTGGAAAAGCGACATATCGAAATGCCGCGCCTTTGACGAACTTCCCGCGGCAGCGCGCGACTACGTGAAATACATCGAAGAGAGAGCAAAGGCGCCGGTCGTTCTGATAGGAGTGGGAGTCGGGCGCGAGGACACAATCCGCTGCGGTTTATAGCCGCAGCTCCGGCGCGGCGGCGAAGGACGCGGAGACGTACGTCCTCGCTTTCAAAAAAAATTTAAGGCGGCCCGCCGGGCCGCCTTTTTATTTATTTTCCGTGGAGGCCGCGTGAGCAGGGAACGCCCGCCTGACATTTGCCGCAGCCGTAGCGGACGCGCGCGTCCGGGCCGTGCGGCGGGCGGCGCGTTTTATTCACATAGGCGCCGCAGAGCTTCTGGTCTTTCGCGAACGCCATCCCGCGCGATTTGTCAATCGCTTTCGCGGGACAGAGCGCCTGACATCCGCCGCAGGCCGTGCAGTTGTCGAAAGGGCCGGCGTATTTGCGCGGCGTCGGAGGTATCTCGGCGTCTGTTATGAGGCTTCCGAAGCGTCCCGCCGTTCCGCGCTCCGTAATCAGACCCTTTGACATGCCGAAAGTGCCGAGGCCGCATATGTAGGCGGCGTGACGTTCAGACCAGTTCGACGCATACGGCTCAATCATTCTGAAACGCGGGTCGGCCGCTGGGAAGGCGGCAGCGAAGCCCTCTTTCTCAAGCGCGGCTTTCAGCAGTTCGCCGAGCGCGCACAACGCGATCTGCCCCTCTATGCGGCCGTGCAGCCATTCGTCGGAGGGAGCCTCGCCGCCGATGTTGGAGCTTACAATCCGCTCCGTGAAAGGCAGAAAAAAAGAAATCACGCTTTTTGCTCCCTCAACCCACCGCGCCGGAAGCATGGCCTCCGGGTGCAGCACGCCGGGGCGGCGCAGCTCTTCAAAGAGAGGGTCGAGAGCCGACGCCGCGCCAAAGAGAGGATATTCGTATATCCTCATGCCCGCGAGTTCGGGCCGCAGCGCGTCACGCGCATGAACAAAGTTCGCCGGGCCGTCCAGAAAAATTTCCGCTTCTTCCGCGAGCCATTCGAGAATCATAATCTCACTCCCCCGCCGCTCTTTTTGACAAGTATATCGCGGCGCGCCCTTCGCTTTCAAGCGCGAGCTTTCAAAACCGCTGCGGCCTTCCGCCCCGCGCACAAAGAGCCGCTGTGTGATAATATATTCATGGAAATTTCCCGCGCTGCGGGTAGGGAGGCTCCCTCGCATGAAAAGAGATGAGGCGCGTCTTTTCGCGTGCGGCGTCCGCGACGCCGTGCCGGTAATGCTCGGATATTTCGCCGTTTCGTTCACGCTCGGCATCGCGGCAAGGAACGCGGGGCTTACCCCTTTTCAGGCCTTTTTCAGCTCGCTGACTCAGGCCTCGTCGACGGGACAGTTCGCCGGCTACATGATGATTTCGTCGCGCGCCTCTTACGCCGCCGTCGTTCTCATGATTTTTGTGGCTAACGCGCGCTACCTGCTGATGTCCTGCGCCATGAGCCAGAAGCTCGCGCCGGGCGCGCCGCTCGGCCACAGGTTGGCGCTTTCGCTCTACCTTACCGACGAGATTTTCGGCCTTTCCGTGACGAAGCCCGCGCCGTTAAATCCATGGTACAGCTACGGGCTCGCGGCCTGCGCCCTGCCGGGATGGTGCTTGGGCACCGTGCTCGGAGTGATAGCGGGGAATGTCCTTCCGCCGAATGTGGTCGACGCGCTCTCAGCGGGAATCTTTGGCATGTTCATCGCTATCATCGTCCCGCCCGCGCGTGGCGACAGGATAATCGCGCTGCTTATCGCCCTTTCCATGGCCGCGAGCTTTCTCTTCTCCCGCTTCAATTTCCTCGGAATCTCGACCGGCACGAGGACTATCATACTCACCGTCGCGATAGCGGGCGCGGCCGCCTTTATCTTCCCGCTGAAGGAGGAGCCGCGCGTTGAATAAGGAAATATATATTTATCTTATCATCATGGCCGCTGTAACCTATCTTATACGCGTGCTGCCCCTCACGCTGATACGCGGCGAGATAAAAAACAGACAGGCGCGCGCCTTTCTGTACTACGTCCCCTACGTGACGCTCGCCGTTATGACCTTCCCCGCCATCATGGATTCCGCAGGAAGCCGGGCGGCGGGACTCGCCGCGCTCGCGGCCGGAGCAATGCTGGCGTGGCGAGGCGGCACTCTATTTCAAGTGGCCGTGCTCTGCTGCGCGGTTGTCTTCGCCGTCAACTTCTTAGCGCGCTAAAAACGCGCCGTCTTTGGTTTTTATTTTTTAATTTCTTTTCGGAAGACGCGCCCTCCTCATAAATTCTATGAAATCGCGCTGCGTCTTGGTGAGCGCGCCGGATTTTTTGTAGGAAAGATAAATGTCGCGCGTCGACTCGGGACTGTCTATGCGGTAGAAAAAGACTTTATCCGTCGGCGGCAGGCAGTCGAAAAGCGTGTCGCGAACGAAAGTTATGCCCTTGCCTTCGCAGGCAAGATAATAGGCCGTCATCATCTGTTCCAGATACATCGACACTTTCGGCGTAAATCCGGCGCGGCGGCATATCGCCATCGCGCGGCTGTGTAAATCATTCCATTTCGTCAGTATCAGGAAATGCTCGCCGGCAAATTTTTCGGGTGAAACGGCGGGCTTTTCGCGTCCCGCGCCCTCCGCAAGCTCGCGGAAAGTGCAGCGGAACGGCGCAATCTCTTCGTTGACCGATAAAGAGGCGGGAACCGCAAGCATTATATTCTCCGTCGCCCACACAGTCGGCTCAAAAATATTTTTGTCCGGCGGCTCCGCTTCGAGCATAAAGTCAAGGCTCCCCTCACTGAGTCTTTCGTACAGGGCTGGGCTGCTCCCCTCGGAGAGCGTGACAACGACGCTCCCGTGCTCTTGGCGGAAAGCTTCCATAATGTCCGGCAGCACGTAAGAGCAGAAGAACATCGAACTCCCGACGCGCAGCAAAGCCGCGCTGTTCTCCGCGAGAGAGGCTATGCGCTCGCGCATCTCTCGCTCTGTCTCCATTATCTTTTCGGCGGCGCTGATGTAACACTCCCCCGCCTCCGTAAGAGTGACGGGGCTGGTGCTGCGGTTGAAAAGAGGCGCGCCAAGCTCCTGCTCCGCGCGCTTGACCGCGGCGGAGAGCGACGGCTGTGAGATAAAGAGTTTCCGCGCGGCTTTTGAAAAGCTACGTTCTTTATATACGGCGTATATATACTCAACATCTTTCAGCATTGTCCGCGTCTCTCCCTCAGAGAGCTTATAGAAACGAGCTTATAACATTATACGTTAATAAGTATTTTACACCACGGCCATCCGCGTCTAATATATTCTTGAAGAAATAAAAAACGCGTGGCGATAAACCGCCGCGGAAAGGAGAACCCTACATGAAAAGCTTCACCGCCGCGCGCGTGGGCGCGCTTGCGCCCTCCGGCATAAGAAAGGTGAACGAACGCGCGCTTGCAATAGAGCGCGCCGGGGAGCGCGTTATACATTTTGAGATAGGACGCCCGGACTTCGACACTCCGGCCTACATAAAAGAAGCCGCCGCAAAAAGCCTGCGCGACGGCGAGGTATTCTACACCTCAAACTTCGGCATGGCGGAACTGCGCGAGGCAATCGCCGAACGACTGCGGGACGCGAACAACATTCCATGCGAAGCGGAGAACGTGCTCGTGACGGCCGGACTCTCCGAGGCGGTCTTTGATCTTCTCTGCGCGACGCTCGACGCGGACGACGAACTGCTCATCCCCGATCCTGTGTGGATAAACTACCTGAACGTCCCCATCCTTTTCGGCGCGCGCGCCGTATCCTACCCCTTGGCGGAAGAAAACGGCTTTGAGCCGAAGATAAGCGACATTGAAAGCAGGTTAACGGCGCGCACGAAAGCGATAGTCCTTCTCACTCCGTGCAACCCGACGGGCGGAGTGCTTTCGCGCACCATACTCGAAGAAATCGCGGAGATCGCGCGCAAACGCGATATTCTTGTCATTTCCGACGAAATATACGAGCGGCTCGTCTACGACGGAGAGAAGCAGATCAGCATCGCCTCGCTGCCCGGCATGGCCGAGCGCACCGTGACGCTGAACGGCTTTTCAAAAGCCTACTCCATGACGGGATGGCGCATCGGTTACGCAGCGGCTCCGAAAGAACTCGTTGCCGCGATGAACAAAATACACCAGCACAATACCACATGCGCCGCCTCTTTCGTCCAACGCGCCGCGATAACCGCGCTGCGCGACGAACGCGACGAAGTGAAGCTGATGACGGCGGAGTTCCAGCGCCGCCGCGACTATGCAGTCGCCGCCGTAAACAATATGCCGGGCGCGAGCTGTCTTTCGCCGAAGGGCGCCTTCTATATATTCATTAACGTCAAGCGGCTCGGGCGTCCGTGCGGCGAAATCGCGGACTATCTTCTTGAAGAAGAAAAAATCGCCCTCGTCCCAGGCAGCGTATTCGGAACAAACGGCGAAGGCTACCTGCGCATGAGCTTCGCCAACAGCCTCGACAACATTATCGAAGGCTGCGAAAGAATGAAAAGAGCATTCGAAAAACTATTCCGCGAATAACGGACAGGAGGTCAAATAAATGAGATTAGCGACATTTCGTAAATGGAACGTTGAAAAGGCCGGACTCGTAACGGCGTCGGGCATACTCCCCGTGACGGCGCTCGGCTCGCGCGCGGGCTTTGAGCCGGCCTCGGAGCTTTTGCCGATGATCGAGCGCGGACAGATAAAGCCTCTTACCGCGTGGTACAACGGCGGCGGCCGCGCCGAGGCCGAGAAGCTCGCCGAAAAAGAGGCCATTCCCTACGGCGAGGTGGTCTACGGACCGCTTTACAGAAACCCGCAGAGAATATTCGGGATCGGCCTCAATTACAGAGACCACGCGGGCGACTTGGGCGAACAGACGCCTCAGGTGTTCCCGGGCAGCTTCTACAAGCCAGCCTCATGCATAGCCGGCCCCGGCGACGAGATAAAAATCCCTGCGCTTCCCGAGGCGCGGAAGACGACGGCGGAAGCGGAGCTCGGCGTAATCATCGGCAAAGAATGCAGGTTCATCGAAGAAAAAGAGTGGCTCGAATATGTGGCGGGCTACACGACGATACTCGACATGACGGAAGAGTCCATACTGCGCCTCAACCCGCGTTATCTGACGATAGTCAAGGGGTTCGACACCTTCTTCACCTTCGGGCCGCAGTTCGTGACGCCCGATGAGATTCCCGACGTGCTGGCGCTTGAGGTCGCGACCGTCCACAACGGCGAAGTCTACGCGAAAAACACAGTTTCCAACATGACATTCACGCCCTCGCGCCTCGTCGCCCTCGTCTCGCATATGCAGGGGTGGCGCCCCGGCGACGTGCTTTCGACGGGAACGCCGCGGGCCGTGCACATCGTCGACGGCGACACGGCCGAGTGCCGCATCACAGGGCCGGACGACTTCTCTTTCGCGCCGCTCGTCAACCCGGTAAGAGACCTTAAGCTCAGAAAATAAAAACAGGAGGCGTTATACAGAATGGAACTCGGACTCAAAGACAAAAGCGCGCTCGTAATGGCGTCAAGCAGCGGGCTCGGCAAGGCGATAGCGGCGGAGCTCGCGCGCGAGGGAGCGAAAGTCATGCTCTTCTCGCCCTTTGAGGATCAGCTCAAAGAGGCGCGCGAAGATATATTCAAAGAGACCGGCAATCGTCCCGAATATTTCGTCGGCAGCATCACAAACCCCGGCGACATAAAGACACTCGTCAGGACGACGGCGGAGAAATGCGGCCCGATATACGCGCTCGCGAACAACACAGGCGGCCCGAAGCCCGGCCCCTTCGACGCCTTCGACGATGCGGCGTGGCAGGAGGCCTACGAGCTCTGCCTGCTCTCTTACATACGCACGATACGCGAAGTTCTCCCCTACATGAGGGCGCAGGGCGGCGGACGCATTGTCTGCTCCACGTCGTCGTCGGTCAAGGCCGTGCTCGATAACCTGATTCTCTCAAACACCTTCCGCATGGGGGTCGTCGGTCTCGCCAAGACTCTCTCGCAGGAGCTCGGGAAAGACAACATACTGATCAACGTCATAGCCCCGGGCCGCATCGGCACAGCGCGCATCGACCAGCTTGACAGAATACGCGCCGAGAAAGCCGGCATCACTGTCGAAGAACTCCAGAAAAAGGCCTTCGCGGGCATCCCTCTCGGCCGCTACGGCAGGCCCGAAGAATACGGCAAACTCGCGGCTTTCCTCTGCGCGCCGTCAAACACCTTCATCACAGGTCAGACTGTGCTCGTCGACGGAGGTATGGTAAAGGCCATATAGAGGCGCACTTTCGGCATAAAACAGGGAGGTCTTCGCGCCTCCCGGTTTCTTCTTTCTCTCAAAAGCGAAAATTTAGACCGCTTTACGCGAATATAAAATTTTTGTCATTTCTCCGTGCATGGGAATGATGCTGTTGTTCTGCGACCTCGCGACAGCTCTTTCGCGCGCCGCGTGCAGAATAAAAAGAAAGGATGAAGAAAGTGAAGAAATTAAATCTCAGCGTAAAAATATTCATAGGCTTCGCCGTCGGCATCGCGCTTGGCGTCATATTCGGCGAAAAAATAACCGTGCTTAAGTTTATCGGCGACTTGTTCCTACGCCTCATACAAATGCTTGTCGCACCTCTTATCCTCTGTTCGATAACGGCTGGCGTGTGCAGCATCGGCGAAATCAGCAAGCTCAGAAGAATCGGCGTCAAGACGTTGGTTTACTTTATCTGCACTACTATGGCGGCCGCAGGAATATCTATGCTGATAGCCAATGTCTTGCGGCCGGGGCGCAGTTTCCGGCTTGACATGATAGTTACCGGAGGGCGCGTCTACGAGGCACAGTCCATGCCGTCGCTCACTCAAACAATAGTCGAAATGTTCCCAAATAACATATTCGCCTCGCTCTCAAGCGGCACGCTCGTGCAGATAATAGCCTTCTCGATATTTATGGGTATCGCGATAATCCTGATGGGAGAGCGCGGCCTGCACCTCCGCCGCACATTTGAGGACGGCGCGGAAATGATGTACAAAATCACGGCGATTGTAATGTCTTTCTCGCCTTACGGCGTGGCGGCGCTCATGGCCTGCGCCGTCGGGACATACGGTTTGGAGATATTCGGCCCTCTCGCCGCTTTCATCGGCACTATATACATGGCTCTTATCTCCGTCTGCATGATGTACGCCATAATGTTGCTGACGATAGCAAAAGTTCCGCTCAATCAGTTTTTCAGAAAAATCGCGGAGCTTTGGATCGTCACGGCGAGTACAACGAGCAGCTCGGGCAGCCTGCCCGTGACAATAAGCGTAGCGCGCGACAAGTTAGGCGTTTCTGAAAGCCTCGCCAGCTTTGTACTTCCGCTCGGCGCCACAATGAACATGAACGGAGGCGCCTGCTTCTATTCCGCCGCAGTGATTTTCGTTTCACACCTATACGGAATGCCGCTTACATTCTCTCAGCAGCTGTTCATAATCCTGCTCACCGCCATCGTTTCAATCGGCTGCCCGGGCGTTCCGGGCGGCGCGATAATCATGTCCACGATGCTGCTTACAACCATGGGGCTGCCTCTTGAAATTGTTGGCATGATAGCCGGCATATACCGCCTCATCGACATGGGGACGACTACGTTCAACTGTACCGGTGATGTGGTGACCGCGCTCTGCATAGGCCGCGGCGAAGGAATGATAGACGACCGCATATTAAACGACAGCACCGCAAAAAGCAGTGTATCTTTCTAACATCCCATAAACGACACGTGCGGCGCGGAAAAATTTCTGCGCCGCACGCCGCGCGTTATTGAAAGAGTGAAAATATGCTATAATCCGGCTAATCTGCGGGGCTGCCCTCGCGCGTGCGCCGCCGCGAAGGGATGAAATAATGAAGTTCAACAACTACTGGCGCGGAATATCGCTGGCGCTCGTAACGGCGGTCTGCTGGGGGTTGGTAAGCCCCGCGGCGAAGGTGCTTTCCTCGGCGGGGATAGACATGATGTCGATGATGGCCTTTCGCTCGCTCTTCACATTCGCCGCTTCGGGGCTTTTGCTTTTCTCGCGCGGCGGGAGGGAGGCGCTGCGTCCTGAGGCGGGCTACGGACGTTTTTATATAATTACGGGCTTATTCTCCGTCGCTTTTGCCGGCGGCGGTTTTCTTCTTTCGCTGAACTATCTCACCGTGGCCGAAGCCTTGGTCATTCACTATACTTTCCCGCTCGCCGCAATCATAGGCTCCCTTTACATAACTCACGAACGCCCGACCGCGTGGCAGTGCGCCGCGGGAGTCATCATAGTCTGCGGCGTATTCACCGGCATGGGCGGCAGCGTCGGCGCGCTGCTTAATATTTCTCTGCCCGGACTTTTCTGGGGGCTGGTCGCGGTCACGGGCGTCGCCGGACAAGCTCTTGCCGCGCGCGGTTTTTCACTGAAACACAAGGTGGACGAGTTCCGTCTGCTTTTTTTCTCGAACGCGACGGGGATAATACTGATTACAGTCTTTAAGAGCCTGTACTGCGGCTGGGACGACCTGACTCGGATGACCGCGCCTCTGCTTGCCGTCATGACGCTGCAGGCTTTCACGGGAAGTTTTGTCGCATACGCGGCCTTCTTTGCCGCGCTCAAACGCATTCCCGCCGCGGCCGCGAGCTTGCTCTGCTCGATGGAAATCGTCGTGGCCGTCACGCTGACGGCGCTGATTGTCCACCAAATCCCATCCGCGCACGAAATCGCGGGCTGCGCTCTGATACTCGTCGCGATAGCGTGCACGACTGTGCCGCCGCGGCGTAAATAGCGCGTTCCCTTTCCGCGTCCGCAAAAGAGCGGACGAAATCCCGCGCGCGTCGCGTTTTTAAAAGAATATTGAGCATGGGATATTTCTTTCACGACAGATTTCTTCGACTGATTTTTTTGTTTCACGCCAGAAGCCGCGGTCGCCCTCGAGGTAGATGTTCCTGTAGAGAGGCGCGAGGTCCGGCCGCAAAGCGCGGACGAAGGCGAGTATTCCGGCGCGGTTGCCGGCGCGCAGGTTAAGGCTGTCGAAGGTCATATATGAGACGAAGGGCGCGCAGGCCTCTATGATTCGCGCGCAGTCGGTGATTTTCGGAAATATCGGCGCCGTCATGACCGCCACGTCAACGCCCGCCTTTTTCAGCGTTTCCATCGCGGCGAGTTTTTTCGCCGGACTTGAGGCGTGCGGCTCGGCTTCACGCCGGAAGCCGTCGTCGAGCGAGCTGAAGGAGAATACGACGCGCGCGCGCGGAAACTCTTTCAAGATGTCCGCGTCGCGTGACGCGAGCGCGGATTTTGTAATCACGGTGATTTCCGGGCGCGCCGGAATCATGGAGCGGAGCAGAGCGCGCGTCACGCAGGCGCGTTCCTCGTAGGGGTTGTAGGGATCTGTCATCGACGAGAGCAGCACGCTCTTGCGGAATATTCTGTCAAGCGGCAGCGGCGACGCGGGACATTTCACGTCGATGTAAGAGCCCCATGGCTCGCCTCTCGCCGCCGCGCTTCTCATGCAGGCGGCGTAGCAGTAGAGACAGCCGTGCGGACAGCCCGCGTAGGGGTTTATCGCGAAGTCCGCGCCGAGCTTCGTGGACGAGAGCAGGCTTTTTACTTTTATATACCGCACTTTTATCATCTTGCTCGCCTCTTGCCTCAGCGCCGCTACGCGCGGCGCTTTTTAATGATTATACGTCGTTGACAAAGCATGGATAGATGATAGTATTCAGACAGGATCAAATTCGCAGGCGAAAAATTTTCGCGTTCCGCGCCCGAGGGAAAGTCCGTTTCTCGCGGGCATTTTAATCGGCGGGCGCCGCGCCGCGCGGGTTTGAAATTTTTTATAAAGGAGCTGTTCTTATGCAGGCAAGTCCTCTCATTATCACATGCGTTGTAATTTATCTGGCCGCAGTTCTTTGTATAGGACTCTATCTCACCAAGAAGAAAGTCAGGAACTCGGACGACTTCTCGGTAGCGAACCGCAGCCTCCCGACCGTGGTATTAGTCGGCACACTTCTCGCGACATGGTGCGGCGCGGGCGGCATCACAGGCTCCGCGAATCTTATCTGGCGCAACGGGCCGCTTTTCGGAATATTGATTTTCGCCGGCGCGCCGATAGGAATGCTGCTTCTTTATCTGGTGTCGGGGCGTGTGCGCGAGGCGACGACATACACGATACCGGAGCTCTTTGAAATCCGCTACGGCGCGGCGGCGCGCGTCATCGCGACGGTCTGCATCGTCCTCGGCTACGTCGGCATTCTTTCGTCGCAGTTTACCGCGGCAGGCAACCTTATCAGCCTGACTACCGGAATAGACCTCAACGCCGCCGTCATAGGCTCGGGACTCATAATGCTGGTGCTCGCGGTGACGGGCGGCATGGTCAGCGTCGCCTATACGGACGCCGTGAGCGCGTTTATCTTCGTCGGCGGCTTCTTCCTCGCGATACCTGTGCTCGCGGGGCAGGTGGAAGGAGGATTCTTCGGAATTTTCGCGAACCTTCCGGAGGGGCGCGACACCTTCATAGGCAATCTGACTCTCATGCAGGCCCTCGGCTATATCTTCCCGATATTTTTCCTCGTTCTCGGCGATCAGAACATGATTCAGCGCATGGGCGCGGCCAGGGACGTAGCGACCGCAAAACGGTCGGGACTCGGCCTCGTCGCCGCGGAGGTGCTCGTCTGCGCGCTTATCATCACGCTTACCGCGACCGGCATATATCTGCTCCCCGATATCGAGCGGCCGGACACCGTAATATTCCAGCTCACGATAAACTTCCTGCCGCCGCTTCTGGGCGGTCTGGTCATGGCGGCCTGCATGTCTTTCATCATAACGACCGGCGACTCCTACGTGCTGACAATAGCGTCGAACGTGACCTATGACATATGGCACCGCTTCGTCCACCGCGACGCGACTGACCGCGAGAAGCTCATGACGCTGCGCGTTTCGGCCGTCGTCATCTCGCTGCTCGCCTACGTGATGGGCCGCTTCTTCCCCGATATTCTCTCGGTTCAGATGTACGCCTACTCAATGTACGGCGCCTCCGTCACCCCGGCGCTTGTCTGCGCGCTCTTCGCGAAGAATGTCACCAAAACCGGCGGCATCTGCGGCATACTCGCCGGAGGCATCGGCACGATAATATGGGAGATAGTCCTTAAGTCGCCTTACGGCATAAAGAGCGCGATAATAACGGTGCCGTTCTCATTCGCGGTCATCTTCGCCGTGTCCGCCTTCACAAAGTCCGGCGGCTTTGTCCCTCTCTCGCGCGTTTACGGCGAGAGAAAAGCGTAGAGGGAGAGACCGGATGAGCGCGCTTCTTGATACCTTCCTGAAATATGTAAAGATTGACACTGAGTCGGCCTACTGCCGCGACGTTGTGCCAAGCACGGAAAAACAGCGCGACCTTGCTGCCGTGCTGGCAGAAGATCTGCGCGCCGCGGGCGCCGCAGGCGTCGAGATTTCCGCTTCCGGCTGCGTCTACGGCAGGCTCCCCGCGAACTGCGGCGGCGCGCCCTCCGTCGGATTCAGCGCGCATCTTGACACTTCTCCCGAGCTTTGCGGCAAAGATGTAAAGCCGCGCGTCGTCAGAAACTACGACGGTGGGCCGGTAACGCTCAACGGAGAGCTCGGCATCGTCATGAGCCCCGAAAAGTTCCCGCACATGAAAAACTACACCGGCCTCGATCTCATCGTCACTGACGGAACGACTCTGCTCGGCGCGGACGACAAAGCCGGGCTCGCCGAGATTGTGACGATGGCGAGATATTTCGGCGAACATCCCGAGGAGAAGCACGGCGAGATACAGTTCTTCTTCCCGACGGACGAGGAGGTCGGCTGTCTCGGCGCCAAGACGCTCGACAAAAATCTTTTCTGTCCGAGCTTTGCCTACACGCTTGACGGCGGGCCGCTCGGCGAGATAACTTACGAGACCTTCAACGCCGCCTCCGCGCGCGTTGAGATAACGGGAGTGAACATTCACCCCGGCCTGTCGAAAAATCAGATGAAAAACGCGGTACTGATTGCGAACGAGTTCATCGGAATGCTTCCTCCCGCCGAGACTCCGGCTCACACCGAAGGCTACGAGGGCTACTATCACGTGCTTGAATTAAACGGCGGCGTGGAGCGCGCGGTCATGCGCCTCTACCTGCGTGACCACGACGCGGGGAAACTTGAGGGGCGAAAGCAAAGACTCCTCGACATCGCGGAGTTTCTTAACAAAGTCTACGACGGCTGCGTGAAGGTCGAAATCGAAGACACTTACAGAAATATCGGAGAATCGATAAAACCGCGCTTTGAGATTGTCAAGGCTGTGGAACAGGCTATGCTCGACGAGGGCGTGCGCCCCTTCTACACGCCGATGCGCGGCGGCACCGACGGCACGGTGCTGTCGTTCGAGGGCATTCCCTGTCCGAACATCTGCACGGGCGGGCACAACTTCCACGGGCGTTACGAATACGTCCCTCTCCAGTCGATGGAGAAGATCGCGAGCATTCTCGTCCGCGTTGTCAAGAGCTTCGCCGGATAACAAAGCACGCGGCAAAGCGAAAAAAGATGGTGCGCCCCGGCGCGGGGCGCACCTTTTTGTCGCGGCGGAAACTCACGCGCGCGGCTGAGTTTTTATGCCGAGAGCGAGAGAAGGTTTCTGTAATTCGGGTAGGGCATGTTTTCCGCCGAGAAGAAGATTTCGACGGAGTCCGCGATGTTTCTTATTTCCTGCATGAGCGGCACGGCTTTGCGCACGATCTCTTCCGCGTGTTCGCGCGCGGGCATCAGCGCCATTTTTTCGCGAAGCGCCGCGAGCTCCGCCGTTTTTTTCATGAGGGCGAGCTTAGCCTCGGCCACGCGCTTTATTAAGCCGTCCCATTCGTCAAGCGGCAGGCCGAGTCCTGACGCCGCGTCGCGCGAGCTTTTCTCAAGGAGCAGCTGTTTTGACAGCGCGGGCAATATGCCCTCCCAGACCATGTCGCGCAGCACGGACATTTCGATTTCTATAGCTTTGACGAAATGGCCGAGCCGTATCCTGTGGAAGGCCTCTATCTCCTTCTGTGAGAAGACGCCCATTTTCTCCAGCATCTTTATCGTTGACGGCTCGACAAAGAGGTCTATGCCCTCGGGGATTGTCTTCGCCTTGAGCAGGCCCCGCCGCTCGGCCTCCTCGTGCCAGTTCGCGCTGTACGCGTCGCCTTCGAAACGTATGTCGCGGCTCATGGAAAGCACTTTGCGTATCGTTTTCACAGCGGCGTCGACGGGATCGGCTCCTCCGTTTATCTTCGCCTCGAAGACGGCGAGGAATTTTTCCATGCCGGCGGCCCAGACAGTAAGCAGCGCCATGACGGGGATTGCCATCGCCTGCGACGCGCCGGGCGCGCGGAACTCGAATTTGTTGCCGGTGAAGGCGATGGGACTTGTGCGGTTGCGGTCGCTGTCGAAGGCCACGATGTCCGGCAGTTTCGAGAGACCGAGGTCAAGCGTGCCGCGCGCCGGTCTCATGCTGCCGTCGTCAGTGCCTTCTTCTATCGCGCGGAGCATCGATGCAACCGCGGCGCCGAGATAGATGCAGATGATGTTCGGGGGAGCCTCCTGCCCTCCGAGGCGGTACATATTGCCCGGCGTTGAGACGGAGGCCTGAAGCAGCCCGAAATGCTCGGCGGTGCCGAGAATGAAGGAGGAGAGAAAAGAGAGAAAGATCACGTTCTTCCTGTGGTTCGTGGAGGGTTTCAGCAGGTTGCGCCCCTCGCTGTCTTCGAGCGAGAAGTTGATGTGCTTTCCGCTGCCGTTCATGCCTCGGAAAGGCTTTTCGTGGAAGAGAAGACGCAGCTCGTGCTCGCGGGCCATCTTCCGCATCGTTTCCATCACAAGCTGGTTCTGGTCGCAGGCGAGATTCGCCTCCGTGAACTGCGGCGCAAACTCAAACTGGCATCTCGCGTTCTCGTTGTGGCGCGTCGCCAGATCCACGCCGAGGCGCGCCAGGTCGCGCTGCACATCCTCCATGTAGGAAAGGACGCGCGTCGGAATGGCGCCGAAGTAGTGATCTTCCATCTTCTGGTCGCGCGGCGGCGGTGAGCCGACGAGGGTGCGCCCGCAGAAGCGGATGTCCGGGCGCTTCTGCGCGCGCGGGCGGTCGAGCAGGAAAAATTCCTGCTCGCCTCCGACTGTCGCGTGAACGTATCTGACGCCGCGGTTGCCGAAGAGCTTCAGCATTCTCATCGAGCGCGTTTCAAGAGCCTGCATCGCGCGCAAAAGATATGTTTTCATGTCAAGCGGCGAGCCGTCGTAGGCGATGAAGATAGATGGAATGCAAAGAGTGCCGCCTTTTTTCGATTTTATGATGAAAGCGGGGCTTGTCGGGTCCCACGCGGAGTACCCGCGCGCCTCGAAAGTGCTGCGCGTGCCGCCCGACGGAAACGACGAGGCATCCGGCTCGCTCTGCATGAGGTCTTTCCCGCGGAAAGAGTTGAGCGGGTTGCCGTTCTCGTCGGCCATGAGGAAAGCCGTGTGCTTCTCCGCGGTCAGCTCCGTCAGCGGGTGGAACCAGTGCGCCCAGTGGTCGGCGCCCTTGCTCACCGCCCAGTCCTTCATCGCGAGGGCAACCGTGTCGGCTATGCCCGAGTCGAGCTTCTGCCGTCCCTCCATTGCCGCGACGATGCTGTCGAAGACGTCGCGCGGAAGCCTCTGCTTCATCTCCTTCTGGTCAAAGACGAGAGAGCCGTAAATATCTTTCATCTTCGGGTATTCTCTGATCTCGGTCATATATTTTCCTCCGAATCCGCAATGCTGATCTTGTAATTTTATAGCGCCTTTTAAGCGTAAAATCAAGCGAAAAAAACGCTTGCGAAGACGCGGGCGGCGATTTTCGCGCGAAAGAGCGGAGCTTAGGGAACAAGGGCACGTGATAAAATATAAAATCATTCGCGCGAGTAAAGCGCGGCCGCCGGCCGTCCTCCTTTTCCGCCTGTAACGGACGCGTGCCGCTTGCGACGAAGGGACGGCGCTTCCTATGATTGAGATAAAAGGGTTGAAGGTGCGCTTCGGCGAGCAGGAAGTGCTGCGCGGCATAGACTGGTTTATCCCGCCGAAGAGCCGCGTCGGCCTCGTCGGCGGCAACGGCGCCGGCAAGACCACGCTACTCCGCGCGCTCGCGGGCGAGATCGACTGCGAGGGCAGCGTTTCCGTGCCGAAGGGCTGTGCCGTCGGTTACCTGCCGCAGGATTTGGCCGAGGCGGGCGAGGGACCGCTGCTCGATTATCTGCGCGGGCGCGCGGGGCTTGCCGGCATAGCGTCGTGCCTTGCCGAGTGCGAGGCGCGGCTGTCCGCGGTGTCGGGCGGCGATGTCGCGCGGGCTCTTGCCGAACACGACAGGCTGCAGCGGGAGTTTGAGGCGAGGGGCGGCTTCGGCTTTGACTTCGAGGCAAAGCGTGTCTTAAAAGGGCTGGGCTTTTCGCCGGAGCGCGACGCCGAACGGCCCGTTTCCGAGTTCTCGGGCGGCTGGAAGATGCGCGCCGCACTCGCAGCTCTGCTTTTGTCGCGAGCGGATATACTGCTGCTTGACGAGCCTACGAACCACCTCGACACGGAGAGCATGGAGTGGCTCGAATCGTGGCTGCGCGACTTCGAAGGCACGATAATCGCCGTCTCTCACGACAGACGCTTTCTCGACAAAACGGCGACTTCCGTCGCGGAGCTTGCGAACGGGGAAATTCACCTTTATTCCTGCAGCTACGGGAAGTTCCTGACCGAGCGCGAGGAGCGCCGCGCGCGGCTCGAAGCCGAACGGGAGCGGCAAAAGGAAAAAATCGAAGAGATAGAGCGCTTCGTGGAGCGCTTCCGTTACAAGGCGACGAAAGCGCGCCAGGTCCAGAGCCGCGTGAAACAGCTGGAGAAGATGGAGATAACGGAGCTTGAGGGGCCTCAGAAAAGCGTAAACTTCAAATTTCCGGAATGTCCGCGCAGCGGGCGTGAGGTGCTGAAAGCCGAAGGTCTCTCGAAGAGTTACGGCGGCCGCGTCGTCTTCAGCGACGCCGGCTTTGTCATAGAGCGCGGCGAGCGCGTAGCTTTAGTCGGCGTGAACGGGGCCGGCAAATCCACACTGATGCGCCTCCTGGATCAGATAGAGGAGCCGACGTCGGGGCGCGCGGTCTTGGGACTGAACGTCAGGAAGGCCTATTTCTCGCAGGAGAGCGCGCGCAATCTGGATTACGGCAGGACTGTATGGCAGGAGGTCAACAACACCGGCTCAAAGCTGCTCGAAGGAGAGAAGCGCGACCTGCTCGGCGCGTTCCTCTTCTCGGGCGACGACATACACAAGCCGGTCTCCGTGCTCTCCGGCGGCGAGAAGTCGCGTCTGGGGCTGCTGAAGATGCTGCTTTCCGAGTCAAACCTGCTCATTCTGGACGAACCGACGAACCATCTCGACTACGCCACGAAGGAACTTTTTCAGAAAGCTCTGCTCACCTACGGCGGCACGATACTGATAGTGTCGCACGACCGCGCCTTTCTCGACGACCTCGTGGGGCGCGTGCTCGAGATACGCGACGGGAAGATCTACGACTATCCCGGCAACTACTCATGGTTCATAGAAAAGCGCGCGGAGCGCGAGGCACTGGCGGCCGCGGAAAACCCGTCCCTCCGGGAAAAAAGCGTGAACAAAAACCGCGAGCGGAAACGCGGCGAGGCGGAGGAGCGCAACCGCCTCTACCGCGCGAAAAAAGATTTCGTCGCGCGCCTTGCCGCATGCGAGGCCGAGATAGCGTCGTGCGAGGCGCGGAAAGAAGAGATAGAATCGCTTCTTTGCGAGAGCGGCGTGCTTTCCGACTCGGGCCGCGTGCGCGGGCTCATGATAGAGCTCAAAGAAAAGGAAAACTCGCTGAAAGCCCTCTACGACGAGTGGGAGGAGCTCGGCCTCAAGATCGAGGAGATAAAATAGGAGGAACGGCAATGATCTGCGATGCTGTTGATAATTTTATAGAAAAGCTTCCGCTTTATATGCCGCGATGCGCGGAGCTGTCGGGCTTTCTGCGCGCCGCGCGTGAGAAAAGCTTTGAGGAATTGAAAAAAACGGACTTTTCCCCGCTTGACGTGCGTTTTGACGAATATGAGACCGCCGAAGAAAGCGAAACGCCCTTTGAGGCGCACAGGAAATTCTGGGATTTGCAAATCGTTATGGAGGGCGAAGAATTTCTCGGCTACGCGCCGGTGTCCTCTCTTTCGCAGACAGCGCCGTACGATGAAAGCGAAGACACAGCGTTTTACGAAGGCAGCGGCTCTTATGTGAGGCTTTCGCGCGGACGCGCGGCTCTGCTTGCGCCGTGGGACGGGCACCGCCCCGGAGTGCGCTCGGAGGCCCCGTCCTTCGTCAAAAAAATCGTCGTCAAACTCGCGTGGTGAGAAGCGCGATGTCACACTGTAAAGGAGGCGCGTCATTACATGACTGACGAAGCGATGCTGATTACGCTTTTTGACAGCCGCCGCCCCTGCTGGGACAAAGAGATGCTCGAGGCGGAGGGCGCCGATACCGAGGCGGCGGATGCTCTCGCGCGGCGGGGGCTGCTTGTCGCCGACGGCGGCGTTTATTCGCTGAGCGACACGGGCGCCGCGGAATTCCGTCGCATGGCGCTTGAAAATTTTCTTGACGAAAAGCCGGGCGCCGCTCCGCAGGACCGCGCGCGGTCCGTCCGCGCCGCGAAATTTCTGAAGCGGCTCGACGCGGCGCACTCGCAGCGCTGGGGCATAAAAGAGTACTACGCCTCGCCCGCGCTGGACATCTGCCCCAAGGCGGAGGAAGGCGAGCTCTTCCGCGCGGAGGGGGATATTCTTACGTGGACTTATATGGACTGCGCGGCGGAGCGCGAGATGGAAGAAACTTTCAAGCCCGGCGGCTTGCGGGGCAGACGCGAGAGGCTTGCCGCCGCCTGCGAGGCTGCCAGGGCGTGGACCGCGTCGCACGAAGAGCAGATTGACCGCTACAGCCCCGACATCCTTTACATCTGCCGCTACGACTTCCGCTGTTACGAGCGTTTCGCTCCGCACCCGAACGACCCGATGCGGCTGGTGAATACGGATCGCTTCGCCTTCGTCTTCGACGGCGGGAGCGAAAGGGAGGAACTCACGGAGATCAGCAGGTTCCGCCGCTGGACGACCTTCACGCGTCTGGTGACTCTGACGGACTACTTTGACATCGACGAGCAGGAGCAGGACAGCGTCAGCGTGCTCTACCTCGTCGCGAAAAAAGAGGCCGAGGCGGAAAGCCGCGCGCGGCGCCTCTCGCGTTTCGGAGCGGCGCTCACGTCGGGGGCGGAACCGTTTGAAATATGGACGCTTTCGGAAGAGACGCTTTTTTCGGTGAAAGAGAAGCGCGAGCTGATATGGGAGCTGCTGCCTCACGTCGCGCACCCCGTGCGCCGCATGGAGGCCTGCGCCTGCTGCCGCTTGTAGGCGTCGCTCGCCAGCGTTTCGCTAAATCAAAAAAAACCGCCGCGCGTCAAGAACGCCGATGCGCGGCAGGCGCTTTGGCGGCGCAGGAACGCGCAGGTTGCCCGCCCTTTCGTGAAACCGGCGCGCCTTTTGCGGCCGCCGCGCTCTCCCGCCGCCGGGCGAATGAAGCGCAAATAACCAAAAACCCGCGCGCCGCGTCCTTAAAAAATTTTCCCCGCCCGTTTGCGAAGAAAAAACATTTTTTCGTCTTTTCCCGGCGCTGCCGGCGTTTCGGCAAATCATACAAAATGACGGACGCGCCGCGGCAAGCGCGCCGCCGTTCCTTTTGCCTTGACTTCCCGGCTTTTGCCGCTATTATAGAATGTGTGTTTAAGCACCCACTGCGGGATGCGCCGCTTAAATTCACGCGAAAGAGCAGCGTCTCTTTCGCGCGGAGCGCCCCGCGCGGACTCTCAAGGAGGTAAATATGCGGAAACTCACTAGAATGCGGCGCCTTCACCTGCCGCGCTTCGCAGCGATGTTCCTGCTCCTGTTATCTATAATAGCGCCCCCGTGCGCCAACGGGGATAGCGCCGTGCCTCCGTCTGAGACAGACGCCGGCGAAACCGCTCAGACTGTGATAAAACCGGCGGACAAATCCGCCGAAGCGCAGACGGCATCGGAAAGAATACGGAGCCAGGTTCTCCGCATAGCGCGGGACAACGCTGCGGCGAAGGCAAAAATCCAGGAGCGGCGCAAAGAAGTCAGGAAGGCGAAATACGACCGGTCGATATACAGCGCCTTAAAGCACAGCGGACTCTCGGAAGAGCATCTCGCCAAGTGGAGATACGATTACCCGCTCAGCACGCTCAATATGCTCGACAAACTGCCGCCGGCAAAACAACGCAGCGTGGCAAACACCGCCACGTTCATCAGGAAGGTCAATCCGAAAATATCGCACGAGACCGCGTGGCGCGAGGCGAGCGCTTTGGTCTATTACAGCGCCAAGTACGGCGTGCCGTCCAACCTCGCGGTCAGCATAGCCAAGGCGGAAAGTCACTTCAACCCGAATGCGAAAAACGGCACGGGCGCGCTCGGCGTCATGCAGGTCATGTGGAAAGTCCACAGCGCGATGCTGCGTTCAAGAGGCGTAGCGCCGACGCGGGAGCATATGTTCGATCCGGAGCGCGGCGTGGAGGCGGGCGTGATGATACTGTCCGGCTACATCTCGACATACGGCACGGTTCAGAAGGCGCTCAACAGATACTATGGCGGCGCGGCCAAAGGCTACATGAAAAAAGTCAACAAGAACATGGCGCTGCTCAAAAGCCACTCCGAAAAGACCGGATACTGACGGCGCCGGAAATTCAAGAAAACCGGGAGGCTTCGCGCCGCTCGGTTTTTTTGCGCGCGGACCGCGTCGCAGGAAGCGCGAAAAGCCCGCGCGGTAAATTTTTCCCGCGTCCGGCTTTTGGCGCGCGCAAACTTCGCGGGCACGCAAAAACCTTGCTCTCCCATCTCTTTGACCCGCGAAGCGAAAGCTCTGCCGAAGGGCGGCCACGCACACACGAAAGTCCGGCGCGCGCAAATTTATCCTTCGCGACCGGCGGCGCGCGCGGAAACTTTTTTCGCGCCGGCCCCCGCGTCCGCTTTTTATTATTCATATATTACTGTATAATGCTGCGCAAGGCCCGGCACCCAAAAAAATATCGTTGAACGGAAACTTTTCCGAAAGAAAAAAACCGGATATCCGTAAACGATGCGAAAGGAGAATTTTTTGTGTCCGAACAGAACAGTCCGCTCAAATCCTACCGTTTCCCGATCATACTGCTTCTTGCGATAGCCGTAGGCTGCGTAACAGGCGCTGTTGCGGGAGAGAAAGCGCTCGTCCTCAAACCTGTCGGGGATCTTTTCATCAACGCGATGTTCATGGTCGTTGTCCCGCTCGTCTTTACGACGATATGCAGCGCAGTTGCGTCCATGGCCTCCATGGAGCGTCTCGGCAAAGTCATGAAATCCCTCGTCCTTGTATTCGCCGTTACCGGAGCCGCGGCAGCTCTCGTCATGCTCGTTACGGTCATCGTCTTCCCTCCGGCGGCCGGCGTTCAGATTGAAATGAAGGCCGCGGGCGAAATACAGGCTCTGAGCACGCCCGACCAGATAGTCAAAGCCGTCACCACCGACGACTTCGTGAAGCTGCTCTCGCGCAGCGCTATGCTCCCTCTCATCATCTTCACGATATTCTTCGGCTTCTGTCTTCAGTCTCTCGGCGAGCGCGGCCGCGCTGCGGGACGCTCGATAGCCGTAGCCGCGGACGCGATGCTCCGGATGGTCAAATATCTGATGTACCTGGCGCCCGCGGGACTGCTCGCCTACTTCGCCGCCCTTGTCGGCGACTACGGCCCGAACCTGCTCGGCGCTTACTTCCGCGCCATGATCATCTACCATGCGGCGACTTTCGCATACTTCATAATCGCTTTTACCGTCTACTCGTGGTGGGCGACGCAGGGCAAAGGCGTGCGCGTTTTCTGGCAGAACATAATTCCTCCCGCGCTGATGGCGCTCGGCTCGGGCAGCAGCACAGCGACTCTGCCGCTTAACCTCGAAGCCGCGTCGAAGATGGGAATTCCGCGCGACATAAGCGAGATAACGCTTCCGATAGGGGCGACGGCCCACATGGAGGGTTCCTGCCTCTCCGGCATTCTGAAAATAGCCTTCCTTTTCGGCATATTCGGCCTGCCCTTCACGGGCATAGGGACGATGGTGACAGCCGTGGCCGTCGCGGTGCTTTCGGGCGTCGTTCTCTCCGGCGTGCCGGGAGGGGGTCTGGTCGGCGAGATGCTTATCGTCAGTCTCTACGGTTTCCCGCCCGAGGCTTTCCCGATAGTGGCGACAATCGGCTTCCTGGTCGACCCCGCCGCCACGATGGTGAACGCCACGGGAGACACATGCTCGTCGCTTATAATAGCCCGCCTCGTCGAGGGCAAAGACTGGTTCGAAAAG